>NZ_JBVHWK010000028.1:82231-95867 GCF_055569445.1 Streptomyces sp. NPDC029122
GGAAGGCGGGGGGGGGGGGGGGTAAGTGGGAAGAACCCCCCTTGGATGGGACGGCTTTCCACCGCCCAACCCGAGGGCCCCCCGCAGGAGGGCCGCGGGGGCCGGGGACCCCGCGGCGCCCGGCCGTCATCGGGCGTTGTTCTCCGGCAGGTCCATCTCGGCCGGGGCCACCGCGAAGCCGCGGGCGGTGGCCTTCACCGGCTTCTTGCCGCAGAAGGCCCCTTCGAGGGTCCCGCCCAGGGCGGTGTTCGCCGCGCCCCGGTTCGAGGTGTTCGCCATGGCGCTGAGGGTGCGCGCGCCGTCACGGGTGGCGAAGGCGTAGGTGTAGAAGCCCTGCACGGTGCCGGTGTGCCCGTAGACGGACGTGCCGCACGACAGGTCGTAGCGGCGCAGGCCCAGGCCGTAGAAGCGGGTGTTCGTGGCGTCGGTGGGCGTCATGGTGAGCATCTGGTCCATCAGGGCGGGCGAGACCAGCTTGCCGCTCACCAGCGCGGACACGAAGGTGCCGAGGTCGGCCGGGTTCGAGATCATCGCGCCGGCCGACTGCGCCCACGACACCGTCTGCTGGGTGGAGTCGACCAGCGGGGCGCCCGCCTCGTCGGGCGTGAGGTAGCCGTGCGTGTGCAGCCCCTTGATCCTCGTGTCGGGGTGCACGTACGAGGTGTTGCGCAGCTTCAGCGGCTTGATGATGCGGCGGTCGTATTCCTTGGCCACCGGCCGTCCCGTGGCCTTCTCGATGAGCATGCCGACGACCACGAAGTTGGTGTTCGAGTACTTGTACGCGACTCCCGGCTCCGTCGTGCGGGGTTCGGCCAGGGACAGCTTCACCAGTTCGTCGTAGCCGAACACCCTGTTCCGTACGGCCTCGAAGCCGGGGACCGTCTTGTCGAACATCGCGTTCGTGTAGTCCGCGAGCCCGCTGCGGTGGTTCAGCAGGTGCCGCACGGTGATCCGGTCGTCGGGCAGCAGCCCGGGCAGGTAGCGGTTGACCGGCTGGTCCAGCTCGACCTTCCCCTCGTCGACCAGCTGGAGGAGCACGACCGTCGAGAACGTCTTGGTGACGCTGCCGATCCGGAAGCGGGCCTGGGGGTCCATGGCCTGGCCGGTGCCCGTGTCGCGGACACCCACCTTCTCGACCCGGACGTTCTTCCCGTCGCCGATGCGGGCCAGCGCGCCGGGGGCTCCGGCGGCGGTCGTGTTCCGCAGCGCCTGCGCCACGGCCTCCAGATCGGGATCCGGCAGGGCGGCGGCGGTGGTGGCCGCCCGCGCCACCCCGGGGAAGGCGGCGGGCGCGGCCTGGGCGGCGGTGGCGGGCGCCACGGCGGCCACCGTGGCCAGCAGGGCGGCGCTGACGGCCAGACGGCGGTTCAGGGGCAGGGGCACGTTGTTCCTCTTACTCGGTCGGTGCGGTTCCCGGGACGCGGAGGCCGCCTGCCGAACGGTGCCGGGGAGGGCGGGCGTCCGAGTCGATCAAGAGCTTACGCACGATCGCGCAAAGCCGGTCATCGCGGTCGCGGCCCGCGGCGCCGTCATCTCGCCCCGCACCGATGCCCGCTGACGTTCCGTAGGACACCGGGGGGCGACGGCCTCCGTGCCGGACGGCGAGCGGATCCGCACCCCGGACGACCTCCGGCGGGCGGTGGCCGAGGCCGTCCACGGCCCCGGCGGCCACGTCGGGAAGAGGGGGGAAGACGCTCGACGCCTGCGACGGCCGCCCGCGCGGCGGCCACGGCAGACCGCGGGACGGGGCTCCGGCCCCGGGGCGGGGAGCCGCGGACGCCCGGCGGAATCCACCCGGCCGAAATATGATGGGGCCCGGATCTTCGCGCGGCGGGAGCAGGGAGAACATGGACGTACCCCGGAGGGGTCCGTGACCCCGTGGCGTCAACCCCACCGGCCGGACAGCGCCGACCTGCTGAGCATGCTGGGACGGCTCAGCGCCCAGGCGAGGGAAGGGGCCCGGTTCCAGCACGCCCGGGTGGAGCTGGCGGGAGCCCTCCAGCGCGAGATGCTGCCGCGCTCCCTGCCCGTACTGCCGGGCCTGCGCACCGCGGCCCGCTACGCGCCCGCCCAGCACGGCCTGGAGATCGGCGGCGACTGGTACGACGGGTTCCGGGTCCCCGAGGGCGCCCTCGCCTTCTCCGTCGGCGACGTACAGGGGCACGACGTGGCCGCCGCCGCCTTCATGGGGCAGGTCCGGGTCTGCCTGCGCGCCGTGGCGGCCGTCGTCAGCGATCCGGGCGAGGTGCTGGGCCGGGCCAACGACGTGCTGCTCTCCCTCGACAGCGACCTGTTCGCCACGTGCACCCTGCTGCGCTACGACCCGCGCACCGGCGACCTCGCCAGCGCCCGGGCCGGCCACGTGCCGACCGTCTGGGCCACCGCCGCCGGCCGCCACGGCATCGCCGAGGACGCGGGCGGCCCGCCCCTGGGCACGGTCCCCGGGGCGCGGTACGCGGTGACCCGCCGCCGGCTGACGGAACGCGGATCCATCGTCCTGCTGACCGACGGCGTGGTCGAGGGCCCGGCGTTCCCCATCGAAGTGGGCCTCGAACGGGTGCTGCGGATCGTCAGGGAGGGCGCCGGCGGCGACCCCGGGGAGCTGGCGGCCGAGGTGATGAAGGTGGCCGACTCCACCGGCCACGCCGACGACGCCGCGGTGCTCGTCCTCAGCCACGACGCGGCGGCCCCCTGATCCCGGGCGCCAGGCGTGTCACGCCCCGCCCCGGCGCCCGGGCTGTTGTCTGATGCTGTGGTGCGCACCGTGCAATGGCGGGGCCCGTCCGAGGCGCTCCTTCGGATCCTCGGGGTCGCCGCCGCCTACTACCTGAGCGGCCGGCTCGGCCTGCTGCGTCAGGTGGTCGTCGAGGGCTCGGTCGTCACGCCCCTGTGGCCGCCCACCGGAATCGCCCTCGCGGCCCTGCTCTGGTTCGGTCCGCGCGTCTGGCCGGGCATCGCCATCGGCACGTACCTCGCCATCGAGGGGATCAGCGCCTTCCGCCCCGCCGACCTCGTCATCGTCGCGGGGAACACCCTGGCGCCGCTGTGCGCCTACGCCCTGCTCCGCCGCACCGGTTTCCGGCCCCGGCTCGACCGCCTGCGGGACGGCCTGGCGCTGGTCTTCCTGGGCGGTCTGGGGCCGATGCTGATCAGCGCCACCGCCGGAGCCGGGACGCTCGTCCTCACCGGCGACCTGCCGCCGCCGAAGTTCTGGGGGGTCTGGTCGGCCTGGTGGGCCGGAGACACGATGGGGGTGCTGCTGGTGACCCCGCTGCTGCTGGCCCTGCGCGGGGCCCGGCTGCCCCGCGACCCCTTCCGGATCGCCGAGGCGGTCGCGCTGCTGGCGGCGGCCGGCGTGGTGACCACGGTGGCCTCCCGCAGCACCCTGTCGCTGCTCTTCCTGGTCTTCCCGCTGCTCATCTGGGCCGCGGTGCGCTTCCAGCTGGCCGGCAGCGCGCCCTGCGCCCTGCTGGTGTCCGTCCTGGCCGTGGGGGCGGCGGTCGACCACGAAGGCCCCTTCGCCCACCACACCCTGCTGGAGGTCATGGTCAACCTCCAGGCCCTCAACGGGGCGGCCGCCCTGACCGGACTGCTGCTGTCGGCCCTGGTCACCGAACAGAACAACATCCGCCGGAAGATCGAGGAGGTGTGCGAGGACCTGGCCGAGGCGGTGGCCCACCTCGCCCCCGGCCGGCGGGACGAGTGATCAGGGCAGCGGTACGCCCCGGGCCGCGGTCCACAGCTCGTACCACTCCTCGTGCGTGAGGTCGGGCCGGCGCAGGGCCGCGTCGCGGCAGGCGCGGATCCGGTCGGGCCGGGCCGTGCCGATGACCGGCGCGATGCCCGCGGGGTGCCGCATCAGCCACCACAGCAGCACCGACTCCGGGGTGGTGCCCTTCTTCCGCGCCAGTTCCTCGAGCAGGGCGGCGGTGGCGTGCTCGGCGGGGGTCCGCTGAAGGCCCGTGAACCGGCCCTGCGCGAGCGCGCCCCAGGCCTGGAGCCGGATGCCGTGGTCGAGGCAGTGCTCCAGGGTCCCGAAGGGGAATCCGTGGCCGGCGCCCTCGGGGGTGTTGAGCAGTACCCCGGCCTCCACCCAGGCCCGGCTGTGCAGGCTCATCTCCAGCTGGTTGGCCACCAGCGGTACGTTCAGACGCGCCTGGAGGCGGGCGATCTGCGGGGCGCCCATGTTCGAGACCCCGAAGGCGCGCACCAGCCCCTGGCCGTGCAGGGACATCAGGGCGGCCGCTATCGCGTCGGGGTCCGCGAGCGGGTCGGGGCGGTGCAGCATGAGCACGTCGATGACGTCGGTCCGCAGCCGTCCGAGGCTCTCCTCGACCCGCCGGACGATGCTCGGGCCGCGCAGGTCGTAGCGGCCCTGGCCGCCGTCCTGGCCGGCCAGGCGGATGCCGCACTTGGTCTGGAGGGTGATGCGCTCACGCAGTCCGGGCGTCCGGGCGAGGACCTCGCCGAAGACGGCCTCGGCCTTGCCGTGCCGGTAGATGTCGGCGTGGTCGAAGGCGGTGATGCCGATGTCGAGGGCGGCGCGGACGGCCTCCTCGGCGGCGTCGATGTCCTGGGGGCCGTACGGACCCGGCTCCCAGCTTCCGCCCAGCCCCATGCACCCGTACAGCAGCCGGTCGGCTTCCGCACGCGTGTTCGTGTTCCTCGTCACGGGCCCAGCCTAAGGGTTGCGGGACAGCCCTTGGAGAGCCCTTCTAATGGCGGCGCCGGTGGGTGCGGGTCTGGCAGGTCCACCACGTGACGGCCCCGGTCAGTCCGCCCAGCCACCACAGGAGGACGGCGGGGGCGGACGCGTACGAGGGCCACAGCAGCAGGCCGATGGCCCAGCCGGTGCCGATCACGGCGAGCGGGGGAGCCGCCGCGTACGCCCACGTGGGCGTACGGCGCGTCAGCCGGACGGCGAGGCGGCCGAAGGCGAACGCGGCCAGGGCGAAGCCGCTGATCAGGAGCAGAGGGACGAGCCCCACGGTCGGAGCCTCCAGTGTCGGGAACGCCAGGGCGATACGCGACGCCCTGAGCGAGGTCCAGATACTCAACAGATCCTTGACTGCTCAAGCTTTTTCGAGCACGCTTGGGGAGTCAAGGAGGTAGCGATGAGTGATGCACTGGATGCGCTGGACGTGTCCCTGCGCCTGGTGAAGGCCCAGACGGCCCTGGTGCGCCGGTTCGACTCCCGTCTGGGGTCGTTGTACGGGGTCAGCCTGGCCGACTTCATGGTCCTGCTCCACCTCGGGCGGGCGGAGGGCGGCCGGATGCGCCGGGTCGACCTCGCGCGGGCGCTGGGGCTGACGGCTTCCGGGGTCACCCGGGGGCTGGGCCCGCTGGAGCGGATCGGCCTGGTCGTGCGCGAGGCGGACGCCCGCGACGCCCGCGTGGCCTACGCGGCCCTGACGGACGCCGGCCGCCGGCGCCTGGAGGAGTGCCTCAAGGCCGCCGGACAGGTGGCCGACGAGGTCTTCGCCGCCCCGGAGTGGGCCCCGGCCGAGGTCGGGACCCTGAGTGCCCTGCTCACGCGCATGGGCGGTACCGGACTGCCCGAGGACCGCGGTCCCGGGGCCTGACCGGGAGGTGTCGGCGTACGGGCCGGAGGGCTGGGCCCTCCGGCCCGTACGGGTGTCCGGCGCCGGCCGGAGCCCGGTCCGGCTACCAATAATGCCGTCGTCCTCCGACGGCGTGCCCCACGGCTCCCAGGATCCACAGCACGAGGCCGATCAGGACCAGGATGATGCCGATGGTCCACAGGATGGATATGCCGGCGATGTAGCCGACGATCAGCAGAATGACACCCAGAACGATCATGGTGTTCTCCCATCTCCGGTGGGCGTCTGCCCGCTTCCGGCGAGGGAATGCCTCTGCGCGGGGGTGAATGCGGAACAGCGAGGCCGCTCGCCGCCCCCGGTGACGCCGCGACTACTGTGGGATGAACGCACGGCGCGGCCCGAAGCCGCGCCCGCATTCGATTCAGGGGGAATGGAAAGTGGCACTTCAGCCTGCCATGGTCGATCTGCTGGAGCTCAGCCCGGACTTCGTCCGCGACCCGTACCCGGTCTACGCGGCGCTCCGGGAACGGGGACCCGTCCACCGCGTCCGCACGCCCGACGGCGAGGAGCTGTGGCTGGTCGTCGGTTACGAGGCCTGCCGCAAGGCCTTCACGGACCCGCGGCTCAGCCGCGACTGGCGCCGGTCGGGGGACATCGGCCAGATCATCAACACCGAGCAGGACGACCCGTCGCTGGCGCACATGCTGATGTCCGACCCGCCGGACCACACGCGCCTGCGCCGCCTGGTGGCCCGGGAGTTCACCCAGCGCCGCATCGAGTCGCTGGCCCCCCGCATCCAGCAGATCACCGACGAACTGCTCGACGCCATGGCGGCGAACGGGGACCGCCGCGGCGACCTGGTGGAGGCCTTCGCCCTCCCCCTGCCGATGACCGTCATCTGCGAACTGCTCGGCGTGCCCGAGCTGGACCGCGAGGCGTTCCGTCGCTGGTCCAACGAGATGGTCGCGCGCACCAGCCCGGAGGCACAGGCCGAGGCGTACGAGGCGATGCCCCGGTACCTGTCCGGCCTCATCGACGCCAAGCGCGCCGCTCCCGGCGAGGACCTGCTCAGCGCGATGATCCACGCCGTCGACGAGGGCGGCGACCGGCTCTCGCCGTCCGAGCTGATCGGCATGAGCGTCCTGCTCCTCATCGCCGGACACGAGACCACCGTCAACATGATCGGGAACGGGATGCGCGCCCTGTTCGCCCACCCCGATCAGCTCGCCGACCTGCGCGCGGACCTCGGTCTGCTGGACGGCGCGATCGAGGAGATGCTCCGGTACGACGGGCCCGTCGAGACCTGCACCGAACGACTCGCCCTGGAGGACGTGGAGATGGGCGGGGTGGTGATCCCGAAGAACTCCACCGTGCTGATCACCATGGCCGACGCGGACCGCGACCCCGCCCGCTTCGAGGACCCGGACCGCTTCGACATCCGCCGTGACGCGCGCGGCCACATCGCCTTCGGCCACGGGCTCCACTACTGCCTCGGCGCGCCTCTGGCCCGGATGGAGGGCCGCATCGCGCTCCGCTCGCTGCTGGAGCGCTTCCCGGACCTCGCGTGCGACGCCGACGAGGCCGGGCTCCGCTGGGTGCCCGGCATGCTGATCCGCGGGGTACGGGAGCTCCCCGTCCGCTGGTGACCGGCCGTCCGGTCCGGTCCGGCCGGCGCCCGCCGCCGGCCTGACGCGGACCGGCGCGGCGCCCTACTCGGGGGCGGAGAGGTGCCGTTCGGCGGCGAGGACCGCTTCGTGGGTGGTGGGCCGCCCCATCAGGACGCACAGGGTGTAGGCCACGTCGTCCATGGCCCGCAGCGTGCCCGGGTCCGTGGGGGAGGCCGCGAGGCGGGCCTGGCAGCCGCGCAGGCGTGAGAGGACCTCCTCGGTCCGCAGGCGGCTCGGCAGGATCCCGACCCCCTGGAAGGCTCCCGGCGGCAGGGGCGTGCGGGCCGCCTGCACCGCCCTGCGCAGGGCCCGTTCCACCCGCGTCGGCACCGGCAGGCCGAGCGAGCCGGCGACCATCGCGGCCGACGCCTCCGCGGGCGTGATCCGGGCACGGTCGGCCGCCGCCAGGAGGATCTGCTTCGCCTCGCGGGCCGAACACGGCGCCGCGGCCATCACCAGGCCCAGCGCCCACAGCTCGGTCGGCGCCTCCCGGACGGGCCGGCCCGCGAGGGGAGCGGCCTCCGTCGTGAGGGCGGTGGCGGACGGCGGATCACCAGGAGACGCCACGTAAGGATCCCTTCGGCGGGGCGTGTGCCCTCCCACGCTGACACAGCCGGTGGCGATCCGCACGTTCCGCTCCGCGCGGCTGGCTTGTCAGAACGCCGAGTTGGCGAACCAGCGGCCGAGCAGCTCCTCGTCCCCGGCGGCCTCCACGGCCGGCGCCGTGCGGTCCAGACGGCCGTAGAGCAGCAGCAGGAGATCCGCGGCCCCCGCCCGGACCTCGGCCCCGGCCGGGGCCGAGGGGTCGTCCGGCACCGGGCCGAAGCCGTCGGGCCGCAGGCGCACGAGCCAGGTCCCGTCCGTGTCGGTGCTCCGGAACCGGATGGTCTCGCCGGATCCGCGCAGGTCCGCGACGTTCGGCGCGAACGGGGCGGCGAAGGGCAGGTTGGCCAGGAACTCGTCCACGCCGTCCCGGGCGAGCCCGGGGTCGATGAAGGAACCGAGCCCGAGCGTCCGTTCGGCGTCGACCCGGTGCACCAGCGTCTCGAACAGCATCCGGCGGACCCAGAACCGGGCGTGCCCGTCCGCACCCCACACCCACATGGGTGAGTCGAGGTCGGTGCCGGCGAACACCTCCGCCGCCTCGGCGGCGCCGGCCCGCAGCCATTCGGCGTAACCGTCCTGCCGCTCGGGCAGGCCCAGTTCCACCTCGCGGCCGGCCGGGGGCCGCTGGATCCGCTGCCGCAGCAGCACCGAGAACCAGCGGTGCACGCCACCGGCGTGCCGGACCAGGTCGCCCAGCGTCCAGCCGGGGCAGGTCGGCACGGGGGCCGACAGGTCGGCGTCCGAGAGCAGGGCCGCGAAGCGGGCGGTCTCCGCCGCGACCGCCGCCCCGTGGTCGATCCGGTCCGCCGTGTGCATGGTGGGGTCCTTCCGTCCTGTTCGTCCGCGTTCCGTCGGAACTCTTTCACAGCCCCGGAAGGGCGGCTTCACCGGCCGCCGCCGGCCGTCCCCTCCCACAGCCCGCGCAGGTGGGCGTGGAGGACCTCCTCGGCCTCCCCCGGGCCGAGGTGTCCGATCAGGACGTGCGTGGTGAGGCCGTCCGCCAGGGCGAGGAGGGTGCGGGCCTCCCGGCGCGGATCGAGGGGCGCCGGACGGCCGGCGCCCTCACCGGCCTCCGCGATGAGCTGGGCGAACGTCTCCTGCAGGGCCGCGTAGTTCACCCTCAGCGTCTCGGCCAGCGGCGCGCTGACGGCGGCCTGCGCGACGAAGGCCAGCCAGACCCTGGCCTCGGCCCGGTGCTCCTCGCGCAGCAGCGCGACCTCGGTGGCGGCGTGTCCCAGGGCGGACGCGGCCGACTGGGCCGGACTGCGCACCAGCCGGGCCCGTACGCGCTCGGCGATCCGCTCGCCGACGTGGCCGAGGGCGAAGAGCAGCATCTCCTCCTTGGTGCCGAAGCACCGCTGCACGGCGCCCATCGACACCCCCGCGTCGGCGGCGACGTCGCGCAGGGTGACGCCCTCCAGCCCGCGTTCGTCGGCGAGGCGGCAGACGGCCTCCGCGATGAGACGGCGCCGCTCCTCGTGATCCACCTGCCTGGGCATGCCCCGACCGCCTCCCCGTCCCGGCCGTTCCGGCCCCCGCCGTACGGACCTCCGTACGCGGCCACTTTATCCGATGCGGCTGCATCGGATCCTCGGTTATGGTTTCGATGCAAGCGCATCAGAACGAGCAGGGGACACCCGGACCATGCAGGAAACACACGAAGCCTTCTGGCGGCGGCCGGCCGGCGCCCAGGCACGAGCCGTCCACCGGGGCGAGGTCTCGGCCGTGGAACTCGTCGAGAGCCACCTCGAGCGGATCGCCGAAGTCAACCCGCGGACCAACGCCGTGACACAGCTCATGGCGGACCGCGCGCTCGAAGCGGCCGCCGCCACCGACCGCCGGCGGGCCGCCGGCGAGCCGCTCGGGCCGCTCGCCGGCGTGCCGTTCACGGTCAAGGAGACCACCCCCGTGGAGGGCGTACCGACCACCTTCGGCGCCGAGCGCTTCCGTGACTTCGTGGCGCCCGCCGACGCGCCCCCGGTGGCCCGCCTGCGCGCCGCCGGCGCCATTCCGATCGGGCACGCGAACATGCCCACCCTGATCCTGGCCGGGATGCACACGCGCAGCGAACTCTTCGGCGACACCGCCAACCCCTGGGACCCCACCCGGACGCCCGGCGGCACCAGCGGGGGCGACGCGGTCGCCGTCGCCACCGGCATGGCGGCACTCGGCCTCGGCAACGACTCCGGCGGCTCCATCCGGATCCCCGCCCAGTTCTGCGGTGTGGCGGGGCTCAAACCCACCACCGGGCGCTTCCCCGCCGACCAGCGCGTCCTCGGCCCCGACGACCCCGGCCCGGCGTCCCAGGGCCTGGTCACCGACGGACCCCTGGCCCGCCGCGTGGACGACCTGCGGCTGGCGTACGAGGCACTGGCCGGCACCGATCCGCGCGACCCCCGGGCCGTCCCGGTACCCCTGTACGGGCCCCCGCTGCCCGGCCCGGTGAAGGTGGCGGTGGTGACCGACCCCGGCGGGCACGGCGTCCACCCCGCCGTCGCCGCGGCCGTCGCCGACGCGGCCGCCGCCCTCCGCGACGCCGGCTACGACGTGCGCGAGGTGGCGGACGTACCACGGCTGGACGAGGCCCTCGAGGCGTACGACCGGATCACCCTGACCGAATTCGCCCCGAGCTGGCCGGTGGTGCGCACGCTCCTGGGCGAGGGGGGCGACCGCTACATCCGGATGGCGATGGAGAAGACCCCGCCCGTCACCGCCGGCGAACTCGTCCGGCTGATGGGAACCTGGCTGAACATCCGCCGCTCATGGGCCGAATTCCTCGAGGAACACCCTCTGTTGCTGGGCCCCTCCTTCACCGAACCGCCCGTCGAACCGGGACTGGAGTCCCGCGACGCCGCGTCCCGCGACCGCGTGGCGTCGGCCATGCGGCTGTGCACCGCGACCAGCTTCGTGGGCGTGCCCGCCGTGGCCGTGCCGACCGGCCTGTACGCGGGCCTGCCCGGCGGGGTGCAGATCGTCGGGCGCGCCTTCCGGGAGGACCTGTGCCTGGACGCCGCCCGGGCGGTGGAGGACCGGCTCGGCGTCCTCACCCCCGTCGACCCCCGCCCGGCGGGCTGACCGGCGGGACCGGCGCCCCGCCCCCGGCGGCCCACCCTTTAGGGTTTGCCCATGGGTTTGACAGCAGGTCACGAGGGAGGAGTCCTGCCCGGTCCGACGGCACCGGCGCAGGGCTGGCAGGCGCCGAGCGCGGTCGAGCGGGGGCTGTACGAGGCGAGGACGCGCGGCGACTGGCCCGCGTACTACGACCTCGTCGCCCGCGCGGACCTGTACATGATGCAGGCTCGGGCGGACATCGACGCGAACCCGGGCAACTCCCGCTTCCACCCCTACTGGAACCCCCGGACCCAGTCCATGTGCCTGGCCGTCTACACCGGCGGCATGCTGCCGCCGCCCGCCGCCGACCCGGTCTACAACTGCTACGACCTCGGCTGGTTCGCGCGGGTCTGGAACCCGAACGACCCGCCCTACCTCGTCGTCAACCCCGGCAGCCC
Source organism: Streptomyces sp. NPDC029122 (assembly GCF_055569445.1). Lineage (NCBI taxonomy): Bacteria > Bacillati > Actinomycetota > Actinomycetes > Kitasatosporales > Streptomycetaceae > Streptomyces > Streptomyces sp. NPDC029122. Next base: position 93,575 of record NZ_JBVHWK010000028.1, read on the forward strand.
CTGCGAGGGCGTGCTGCCGGCCGGGCCGGAGGGCCGCGCCCTGTGGCAGCGCCACTCCGCCCCCGTGGAGCGGCCCGGGCTCGCCCAGGACGCCATCCACACCCTGGAGGTGGGCGGCCCCCGCAGCGGCCCGGTCGCCTTCGGCCTCGCGGCCGGCGCGCACATCGCCGTACGCAACGGCCGCTACTGGAACTCCATGGCCTACCACGGCTGCGGCTACCTCGACGAGAAGCGCACACTGGAACGCTGGTGGGGCGTCACCACCCGGCAGGACTGGCTGGACACCGAGGAACGGCTGCTGCGCGCCGACATGGTCAGCGGCGTCTGGGAGTTCGTCCTGCAGCTGCGCCGCTCCATGGCACTCGACTTCGCGGGACCCGTCGAGGTCGACCACTGGCGCCAGGCCGCGGGCAACGTGGTGCGCCGACGGGCCGAGGCGGCCGCCGAACCGCGGCTGACGGCGGACGGCGTCACCAGGGGCAGTACCGTCACCCCGGCCGAGATCGAGGGCCAGGTGACGGGCGTGCAGCGGCTGATCGGCCGCATCGCCCGCTACGAGGCGCGTTTCCGTGCCGACGGCCTGCTCCCCGAAGGCGGCTTCGTCCGCTCCGTCGAGGCCTGGGACTACGGCCGCGCCTCCGGCATGGCCCGCTGGGGCCTCGCCGCCCGCCTGTGCTCCCTCCAGGAGGCGGAGGCGGCGGTGGTCCGCGCGGGCCGCCTGGTCCAGCTCAACTACCGCTCGTGGGAGGACTTCTCCGCCGCCTACGTGCTCGGCCGCTGCCTGCACTTCGACGAGGAGGAGTTCGGGGAGTGGTACGAGACGGTCCTCGGCGTCCACCGCGTCCTGACCACGGACCCCGACAGCCCCTGGCGCACCCTCCCCTGGACCTGACGGCGCCCCGCCGGCCGCGGTGGCTCTACCGGGCGGGTCCGGCACCGGCCGGTACCTCGTAGACCCTCCCGTCCACACCCGCCCGGTAGAGCCGGCCGGCCGCGAAGCCCTGGTCACCGTGCCCGTAGGTGATCTGCGTGGAGAGGTGGAGCCCCGACTCCACGGCGCACAGCCCGCCGTCCTCCACCCGCCAGATCTGTCCGGCCGCGTGCGTGGCGATCAGGGGGCGGCCCCGGCCGTCCAGGGCCAGGCCGTCCGGCAGGGCCAGGGCCTCCCCGGCGCCGGCGGACACCCACAGGCGCGGACGCGCCGGGTCGCCGACGGGGATCCGGTACAGCCCGGGGGCGACGGTCGTCTGGACGACGTAGACCTCGCCCCCGTCGGGGGAGACGGCGATCCCGTTGGGCTGCGGCACCCGCGCCCAGGCCGGGTCGACCCGGCCGTCCGGGGTCACCCGGCCGATGTTCCGCCCGCCGAGGGTCGTGGTGTACACGGTCCCGTCGGGCGCCAGGGCCACCCCGTCGATCCCGCCGAGCCCGGAGGCGTACGTACTGACCGCGCCGGATTCCGGGTCCACCCGCAGCAGCTTCGAGGTGGGGAACAGGTCACCGGTCAGCGAGTGCGCGAGGTCGTTCCCCGTACCGACGAGGAGCTGCCCGTCGTCGCGGACGACGATCCCGCCGTTCGCGCCGATGTTCCCGGTGAGGGCGACCGGTGCGCTGCCCGGCGCGTCGATGCGGTAGACGCGGCCGCTGAAGTAGGCGGTGGCGAACATCCGGCCCCGCCGGTCGACGGCTATCGACTCGACCCAGTCCGGAACGTACGCCACCTGCACGGGCGGAGCCGCTTCCGCGACGCCGCCGCACGGGGCCGCCGCGTACGCCGGCCCGGAGGCGGCCGGCACCGCCGTGGCCGCGGCCAGTACGGCCGCCATGGCCGCCAGGCCGGCGCGCGGACCCCTCCAGACGGTGCGCAGCACCCCGTTCAGCCTCATCGCTTCCCCTCCGTGGCCGGACCCCTCTGCCCGTGAAGTATCGGCGCCGGCCGGGCGCAGCACCACCCCGCGCCGGTCAACCGAGCCAACGCCCCCCGCCTACGAGCCGGCCGCCGGCGGCCCGCTCGTCACTGGCGTTCGCCGGCGACCTCCGGCATCGGCATGGAGTGCAGCAGCTCCAGCCGGCGCTGGACGGCTTCCACGGCGCCCGGGCGGGCTCCGGGCACTTGACGGCGCAGGGCGGCGAGGCCGGGGCCGAGCTCCTGGGCCCTGTGAGGGTCCAGCCGCTGCCATTGGTGGTGGGGGGGGGGGGACAAGCCCACGAAAGCAAGGGAGTCGACAGCCCCCCGGCGGGCAAAGGGGGACACGGCAGCAGCCACCCCCAACCCCCAACCCCCCCACGGAGC
>NZ_JBVHWK010000028.1:95877-106802 GCF_055569445.1 Streptomyces sp. NPDC029122
GGTTCGCGTCTAGAGTGGGGAAAGGGCGGTGAGGCAGGGCGCGGGACCGCCTTTTGTGCTTGGGTGGGGCTCGGTCCCTTTCTTTGGGGGGCGCCCCCCCCCCCCCCCCCCCACGACGTCAGGGGCGTCGACGGCCTGCCGGCGGGCAAGGCGGGCCGCGGCGGCGGCCATCCACAACTCGCAGCTCCCTGCCGGATCGCCGGCGACGTGGGCGAGATCGGCCCGGACCTCCAGCCAGTGGATGGCCTCGGGGGACCCCTGGCCGTGCAGCCCCACGGCCCGTCCTTCCCACCGAGCGGCGAGCACGGCGGCCTCACCGTGCCGTCCCGCGTGCGCGGCGGCGAAGACCACCGTCAGCGGGTCCTCGTCCATCGCCACCGGGGCCGGTGCGGTGTGGGGCCAGGGGGCCGCGGTGGCGTCCGAGGCGAGGAACAGCGCTTCCTCGTGGCCCGATTGGAAGGCGGCCTTCGCGTGGAGGTCGGAGAGCGGCGGGGTGAGTCCGCTGCGCCAGATGGTGGCCACGGCCCGCAGGTAGGCCGGCTCGGCGGGCCGGTGACGGGTGAGCGGCGCCGCCACACGGCCGTGGAGGGAGGTGCCGGGGCCGAGGGTGAGACCGTACGCGCGGATCTGCTGCCAGGCATCGGGGGCGGCGACCAGGTCGACGATCACCCGGGTGGTGTGCGGGCGGCGGGGCTTGAGCTCGCTCGCCAGCCAGGCCCAGGGGAGCCCCGTGTAGCGCACGGTCGCCGATGTGGTGCCGGCCAGGGCGAGGTGGAGCTGGTGCTGCCGGGGATCGAGGTGGAGCTGCCCGGACAGGAACAGGCTCAGCGGCCCCGGGGCGGCGGCGGCTGCCCGGATGCGCGTGAGGACGGTCTGCTGATCCACCGGGTCGGCGAGCTCGATGACCGTGCCGGCCGAAGCTTGGGTCAGGGAGCTGGGCGGGACGGCCGCGAGGGCGGACAGGACGCTCGTGGCGTTGGTGAGCCGGCCTTTTCCCCTCGGCGCGGCCGCCAACAGCAGCGCAGTCCCCGGAGTCTCTCCTGTGATCACAGCAGCACCGTACGCCTCCCGGGGCGTGAAGCGCACTGACGGCCGCGGGCGGTACTGCCGTCCCTTCCACGGCGGGGAAGAACAGACCGCGGTTGCGGGGACGGTGTCAGGTGCTGGACGTGGACACAGGTGCAGCGGGAGTTCGAGGTCGGCCGCACCCGGAAGACCGGACGCGCGACGGCAGGACTGCCCGAGGTCGGGGGCCGGCTCGGTGCCGGCGAGGAGCAGGCGTTGGAGTGAGGGCGAGGTGTACGGGAGGAGCGGTCCGGCCGGAGTCGCCTCCTGTGCCTCCGGCCGGACCGGCCGCCCACGCCGCCGACACGAAATGCCCCGCCGGGTCCCGGCGGTTGCCGGGTCGGTCGCGGTAGCGTCGTCCACGCCCAGCGTCCCGGGAAGCCCGTTCGTGACCGCCCGGGACGTCGGTTCACGCCGCCCGCGAGGGCGATCGTCCGGTGGAGAACGGAGCTGCGGTGCGGACCACGGCCTACGGCTGCGACATCGCCATCGTCGGTGCGGGCGCCGCCGGCCTCTCCTTGGCCTGGCGGCTGCTCGATCCGCCGGCGGGGGTCCAGGCTCCGGACGTCGTCCTCGTCGATGCGCCGCCCGGGCCGCTTCGCCCTCCCCAACGCACCTGGTGCTACTGGGAAGCCGGCGCCGGCGACTACGACCCGCTGCTCACCGCCGGCTGGAGCCGGCTGCGCGTGCGCGCTCCCGATGGCGGCGGCGCTGTCCGCGGCCTCGGCGAGCTGCGGTACAAGATGCTGCGCTCGGACGTCTTCGAGCAGGGCCTCGGGCCGCGCCTGGCCGGGCTGCGCCGCGTCGAGGGCGTGGTCGAGGACATCACCGACGGGCCGGACGGCGCAGTCCTGACGTACACCACCGCCCGTGGAGCCGTGCGCACGCTCCGGGCCCGCTGGATCCACGATTCCCGGCCCCCGGCGGTGCCGCCCGCCGCGCGCACCGCGCTGCTCCAGCACTTCCGCGGGTGGTTCGTCCACTGCGAACGCCCCGCCTTCGACCCGCGCACCGTCGAACTGATGGACTTCCGCACACCGCAGCCCGAACGAGGCCTCTCCTTCGGGTACGTGCTTCCCACCAGCCGCCGTGCGGCGCTGGTCGAGTACACCGAGTTCAGCCGCGCGCCCCTGCCGGAAGCCGCTTACGCGAGGGCCCTGCGCGACTACACCGGCCGGGTGCTCGGGCTGGGTCCCTTCCGGATCCTCGGCACGGAAGGCGGCGCCATCCCGATGAGCGACGGCCGGTACGAACGCCGGCCCGGGCGGCACGTCTTCCGCATCGGTGCGGCCGGGGGAGCGGTCCGGCCCTCCACCGGTTACGCCTTCGCCGCCATCCAGCGGCAGACGCGGGCCGTGGCGGCCGCGGTGCACGCCGGCCGGGTTCCCGTACCGCCCCCCGCCCATCCGGCCAGAGTCCTCGCCATGGACTCCGTTCTGCTCCGTGCGCTGGACACGGGCCGCGTCGACGGCCCCGACTTCTTCACCCGCCTCTTCCGCCACGTGCCCCCGGAGCGTCTGCTCCGGTTCCTCGACGGCACGGCCCGTCCGGTCGAGGAGCTGTCCATCGGCCTGCGCACCCCCGTCCTCGCCATGCTCCGCACCGCGGCCGAGCTGCCCCTGCTCGCCCGCCGCAACGTCGAGACCCTGAGGAGAAGCCCATGAGCCCGAAAGACAGCGCGGCGCCGGCGCGCCGCGGCCGCGACCGCAGGGCCGTCCTCGTCCCCGCGCATGCCGGGGCTCCCAAGGCCGTCGGGCCGCCCCCGCGGTGCGCGGTCGTGGGCGGCGGCATCGCGGGCGTCGCCGCGGCCACGGTGCTCGCCGAACGAGGGGTCCGCGTCACCCTGTATGAGCGCGAGGCCGCCCTCGGAGGCCGCCTGGCCGGATGGCCCACGGAACTCGCGGACGGATCGTCCGTCACCATGAGCCGCGGTTTCCACGCCTTCTTCCGCCAGTACTACAACCTGCGGGGGCTCCTCAGGCGGGTCGATCCCGCTCTCGGCCGTCTCCGCCCCCTGCCCGACTACCCACTGGTGCACGGCTCCGGGCTGCGGGACGGCTTCGCCCGGGTCCCGCGGACGCCCCCGTGGAGCGCCATGGCCTTCGCCGCCCTGAGTCCCAGCTTCACGGTGCGGGACCTGGCCCGGATGGACGCCCGCGCGGCCCTTCCGCTGTTCGACGTGCGGGCGGCGGAGGTCCACCGGCGGTACGAGGACGTCAGCGCGCTCGAGCTCCTCGACCGCATCCGCTTTCCCGCCGCGGCCCGGCACCTCGCCTTCGAGGTGTTCTCCCGCAGCTTCTTCGCCGACCCCGCCGACCTGTCCGCCGCCGAACTCGCCCTGATGTTCCACATCTACTTCCTCGGCTCGTCCGAAGGACTCCTCTTCGACGTGCCCGACGAGCCGTATCCCCAGGCCCTGTGGGATCCGCTGGCCCGCTACCTCGCGGACCACGGCGTGGACATCCGTACCGGCACCCCCGTGGCAGCCCTCCGGCCCGCCCAGCACGGGGGTCACCTGGTCCGCACCCGCCACGGGAGCGAGCACGCCGACGCGGTGGTGCTGGCCCTGGACACCACGGGACTGCGGGCGCTGGTCGCCGCCTCGCCCGGCCTGTGCGACGACGCGTGGCGCGCCCGGATCGGCCGGCTCCGTACCGCCCCGCCCTTCCTCGTCTCCCGGCTCTGGCTCGACCGTCCCGTCGCCGCCCGCCGTCCGGGCTTCCTCGGCACCAGCGGCTACGGGCCCCTGGACAACATCAGCGTGCTGAACGCCTGGGAGGGCGAGGCGGCCCGCTGGGCCTCCAAGACCGGCGGCGCCGTCGTCGAACTGCACGCCTACGCCGCGGATCCGGCCGCCGACCCGCGGGCGGTCGCCCGTGCCCTCGTCGGGCAGCTGCACCGCCTCTACCCGGAGACCCTGGCCGCGCGCATCGTCGACCGGCGGGACGAGTGGCGGCAGGACTGCCCGCTCTTCGCCGTCGGCGGCCATGCGGACCGGCCCGCCGTGGAGACCACCGACGCGACCGTCACCGTCGCCGGCGACCTCGTCGCCACCGCCCTGCCGGTGGCGCTCATGGAGCGGGCCGCCACCACCGGGTTCCTTGCGGCCAACCACCATCTGCGGCGGTGGGGCCTGCGCGGGCAGACCCTGTGGACCGTTCCGGACCGGGGCCGGTGCGCTCCCCTGCGACTGCTCGCCCGCCGGTTCGGCCGGGGCTGAGGCTCAGCCGGGGAAGCGGCCGCTGCTGCGCAGCACGAAGCGCCGTTCGGCGTACGCCAGGTCGTCGCGCCACAGGCGGCCCGCGGCCGCCCGCACGGCGGGGCGCAGCAGCGGCGCCAGGGCCCGGGCCGCCGCGAATCCCCGCCGGTCCGAGGCGGCCACGACGGCCTCCACCACCGCGGTACGGGGCCGCGCCGCGCCCGGCGCCGTCAGCGGTGTCGCGTGCGTCTCCACCACGGACCCCTCTCCCTCGCCCTCGACGATCCGCATCACGACGGTCCGCGGACCCGGCGCGCTGAACGCCGCCCGCACAGGGACCACGACCCGGCCGGCCAGTTTGAACGACACGTCCGCCACCAGCGCGTCGTCCGCGTCCGCCGGCCGGCCTTCGGGACCGTCCAGGACGGTCAGATCCACGAACGAGTAAGGGTGAAGCCAGCCGCCGTGCCAGGGGTCGAGGCGGTTGGCGACCACGTCCTGCGGCTCGCACGCGCCCACCCCGGTGTAGACGGCGGCCACCGCCGCTTCCAGCGGGGGCCGCGCCGGGACGGCCGGGCGATCGGTCGGCGGCTGCCCGCCTGCCGGGTCCAGGCGCACCCACAGCAGCACCCCGTCGTCGTGCACCGGCCACGGCGACCATCCGGCGAACGGCCTGCCGTCGAGGGCCAGCCCGTGCCAGTGGCAGACGAGACGGCCGCACCGCACGGGGCTGTCCTTGAGCGGAGCGCCCAGGTGGGGGCATGCTCCGGGTCCGGCGTGGGGTACGCGGTCCTCGTCGCGCCAGAGCACGATCTCCGTCCCGGCGACCGTCCGCCCGAGGGGGCGCCGTGCGGTCAGGTCCGCGCCGGCCCCGACGACATACCAGTTCCCCGAAGGGCGCGCCAGGGCGCGTCCCAGCGCCTCGGCGATCAGCGCGGGTCTGGCCTCGCGCCATGTCGGGCGCTGGCGCTCCCACGGCACGGCGTTGCGACGCAGCCGCAGCGGGATCGCGTGCCCGCGGCCGCCGCGGCCGCGCCGTGCGTCAGCGGGCCTGTCGTCCGCGTTCATGTCCGCTCCTGTCCCCGGCGCCGCACCCCGCGGTCCTGCGTCAGCGTGGCCGTTCGTTCTCCCGCCGGCGTGCGCGCGCGGGTGCCTCCGGCGGTGCTGCGCGCGGCGAGGGCTGCGGCCAGGCCGCGCAGTGCGACGGCCGTCCTCCGGCGTCGGCCCACCACGCTGCGGCGGTGCACGGCCGCGTAGCCGTCCTTCTCGATGGCACCCAGGATGTCGCGGTAGAGCACGAACGCGGTGCGCACGCACGGCGCGGTCAGCGGATCGAGCCTGCCGATCCCCGGTTCGGCCGCCCGGTAGACCTCCCTCGTCAGGGCCGCGGCGGCCCGCAGCGCGGAAGCGATCCGCGTGTCCCGGCGCCCCGTACGCCTGCTCCACGTCAGCAGCTCCCGGTCGACCCCGTGCGCGGACAGCAGGTCCTGGGGCAGATAGACCCGTCCCCGGTCGAGGTCCTCGCCCACGTCCCTGAGGAAGTTCGTCAGCTGGAACGCCACTCCGAGCTCGGCGGCGTACGGTTCGGCCTCGGCGCGCGGTACGACGGTGCCGAGCACCGGCGTCATCTGGAGCCCGATGACGGCGGCCGATCCGTGCATGTAGTTCCGCAGGGCGGCGTAGGTCGGGTATGCGCTGACCGACAGGTCGCTGCGCATCGATGCGAGGAAGTCGGAGAAGTGGCGGGCTTCGATGCCGTACCGGGCGCGGGTGTCGGCCGCCGCCCGGACCACCGGTTCGGCGGCCTCCTCTCCCCGGACGGCACGCAGCCACTGCTGCTCCAGCGAGTCCAGGGCGGCGCGCCGCGCGCTCGTGGGGGCGGCCGTCCCCAGGTCGTCGACGATGTCGTCGGCGTGGCGGGCGAAACCGTAGAGGGCGTGCACCGCCGCCCGCCGGTCGACCGGCAGCAGGCGCGTGGCGAGGAAGTACGTTCTGCCGTGCCGGGCGTTCAGCAGCCGGCTGGCCGTGTAGGCCGCGCGCAGCGACGGGTCGGTGATGCCCGCGGCGTCCAGTTCTCGTGCTGTCATCGGACCGGTCCCGAGCCGGCCACGCGGTCCGCCGCGAGCTTTCCCGAGATGAGCACCGTGGGTACGCCGACGCCGGGGGTGGTGCCGCATCCTGCGAGCACGGCGTTCTCCGTGCCGCTCACCAGGTTCCGGGGCCGGAAGGGGCCGGTCTGGGCGAAGGTGTGGGCGACGGAGAAGGGCGTCCCGGCCGCGTGTCCCCTCGCCGTCCAGTCGGCAGGGGTGACCAGGGCCTCCTGCTCGATCGACGCTCCCAGTCCGGCGAGCCCGCGGCATTCGAGCTCCCGCAGCAGGTCGTCGCGGTAGCGGGAGCCCAGATCACCCCAGTGGGCCGCCGTGGGACCGGTCCGGGTGTTGGGACACGGGGCGAGGACGTAGTGCAGGTGCCGGCCCGGGGGTGCGAGGGAGGGGTCGGTGGCGGTGGGCCGGGTGATCAGGAGGGAAGGATCGCTCATCAGCCGTCCGGAGCTGATCAGTTCGCCGAAGACGCCCTCCCACGCGTGGCCGAACGACAGGGTGTGGTGGGCCAGCTGGGGCCAGGTGCGGTCGGTCCCCACGTGCAGCACCACGGCGCTCGGCGAGTGCCGCAGGCGCAGCGGCCGCCGGGGCGTCCTGCCCAGCAGGCCGTAGGCGACCGGCAGGTCCGGCGTCAGGACGATCGCGTCGCACGGGATCCTCTCGTGCGCGGTGACCACGGCGGTGACGCGGCTCCCGGCGCGCTCCAGCCGGGTGACGGCCTCCCCGTAGTGGAACACCACACCGGCCCGGGCCGCCGCCGCGGCCATGGCCACCGGGACGGCGTGCATCCCGCCGCGCGGGAAGTACACCCCCGCGACCGTGTCCATGTAGGCGATCACCGCGTAGGCGGCCAGCGCACGCGACGGGGAGACACCCGCGTACAGGGCCTGGAAGGAGAAGACGCGGCGCAGCCGCTCGTCCGACAGGAACCGGCCGACGGCCCGGTCCAGGCGCCCGAAACCGCCGAGCGCCGCGAGCCGCGCCAGGTCCGGGTGGAGGAGCCGGAGGGGTGAGTCGAAGTTGGCGTCGATGAACCGGCGCATCTGCACGGCGTACAGCTCCGTCATCCATCTGCGGAGCGCACGGTACCCGAGGGCCTCCCGGGCACCCGCGAAGGAGTCGATCTCGGCCTCCATGGCGTCGCCGTCGGTGTGGACGTCGAGGCGGGTTCCGTCCGCGAAGAGCGCCCGGTACGCGGGGTGCAGCGGGACGAGGTCGACCCGGTCGGACAGCGAGTCACCCACGGCCCGGAACGCCTCGTCGAGGATGTCCGGCATGGTCAGGACGGTGGGGCCGGAGTCCACCCGGTAGCCGCCGAGCACCAGGCGCCCCGCGCGTCCGCCGGGTCCCGGGTCCCGCTCCACCACCGTCACCCGCCGGCCCCGGCCGGCCAGGTGGAGTGCGGCGGCAAGGCCGGCGAGGCCCGCGCCCACGACGACGACGTGGTCCGTGGGACCGGTCAGGGTCTTCAACGGGGCTCCCCGATCAGGAAGGTGCCGCCGGTGTCCCCCGCGGTTACCGGCGCCGGCGGCCGCCCGGGAGCGGGTCCCAGACCGCACGCGCCGCGCATCAGGCGGCCGATCCGGCCGACCGCCTCCGGTGACAGCCCGGCGTCGGCGACGGCGGCGGCGGCGCGGGCGCAGAGTTCCTCGACACGCCGCGCGACCTCGTCGCGCGCACCGCAGGAGACGAGGAGGTCCAGCACTCGGTCGAGTTCCGCCGGCCCGCCGCCCGGGGCGCCCGTCACCTCGTCCAGCAGGCGCGCCGCGGCGTGGTCCCCGTCGCGTGCGCACCGTTCCCGCGCGACGGCGAGCAGGAAGGTCGCCTTCCCGTCGCGGATGTCCTCGCCGACCGGCTTTCCGGTCGCCGCGGGATCGCCGAAGGCTCCCTGCAGGTCGTCGTGGAGCTGGAACGCCAGACCCGCGGACCGTCCCGCCTCCCGCAGCCCCCGCACCGTCGGCTCGAGTGCGTCCCCGAGGACCGCACCCAGGGCGAGGGGGTGCCCCGCCGTGTACAGGGCCGTTTTCAGAACCGCCGTACGCACGGCCTGGTTCGTCGACCTGGTGCGGGTGACCTGGGCCTGGAGGTCCAGGTACTGGCCCGCCACCATCTCCGTACGCATCACCCGCCACACCTCGGCGGCCCGGACCTCCGCTGGGGCGCCGCGAACGGCCTCCCTGAACGCGTCGTCGGACCAGGCCATGGCCAGGTCGCCGGCCAGCACGGCGGCCGCCCCGCCGAACGTGCCGCACGGCAGGACGCGCTTCCCCGTCCCGTACTGGCCGTCCAGCCGGACGTGCACCGCCGGGCGTCCCCGGCGCAGCGGGGAGCCGTCCATGACGTCGTCGTGGATCAGCGCGCAGGTCTGCAGCAGCTCGAGCGCCGCCGCGACCCCCAGAACCCGCTGGGCCTCATGGGCCCCACCCCCGCACCCCCGCAGCGCCCACCACACGAACTGCGAACGGAGCCTGCTGCCGCCCTCCAGCGCGAAGCCCGCCACCCGGCCCGCGATGTCGGCGGCGAAGACCGCGTCCGTCGCCGCGGCCTCCTCCAGGCGCCGCTCCAGCACCTCGCCCAGGTGTGCGCCGACGGCCGCGGACACGTCCTGGTCGACGTCGAGCGGATCAGGTACGCGCATCGCAACTCCCCTTGCCGACGGGACGGCCGTTGTGGCCCGTGGGTGATTCCGTACCGCCCTCCGCACCGGATGCACCACTTCTTGGGCCATGCGGCCCACATGCCGTCCGGGCGGGCGGGACGAACCGGCCGTGCCGAGGCGCGTCCTCCGGGGACGTCGGCCAAGCTGGGCGGGGAAGTCGCCACCCAGCGGGAGGTACCGACATGGCCGTGCTGAGGGACGCCGAGCTCGCGGGGGCCTTCGACCACGCGTCCGGCACCTATGACCGCATGGTCTCAGCGAGCCCCGGCTACCACCGGGACCTACGGCGCTCCGCGCGCCGGCTCGCCCTCCCCGGGAGCGGCGCCGGCAGCAGGGTTCTGGACCTCGGCTGCGGCACCGGCGCCTCGACCGCCGCGCTGCTGCGCGCCGCGCCCCTGGCCGCAGTGACCGGAGTCGACGCGTCCGCCGGCATGCTGGCCCAGGCCCTGAGCAAGCCCTGGCCCGGCCGGGTGTCCTTCGTCCACGCCGCCGTCGAGGGCATGGCCGGGGCCGGCGTCACCGGGCCCTACGACGCGGTCTTCGCCGCCTACCTCCTGCGCAACGTCGGCGATCCCGACTCCGTGCTCCGTCACACGCGTGAGGTCCTCCGGCCCGGTGGCCGGCTCGCCGTCCACGAGTACGCCCTGAGCGGCCGGGCCGTAGACCGCGCCGTGTGGTCCGCGGTCATGGCCGCCGTCGTACTGCCGTGGGGCCGGCGCCACGGCGACGAGGCGCTCTACCGGCACCTGTGGCGCAGCGTGCTCGACTTCGACACGGCCGACGCGTTCGCCCGCCGGCTGCGCCGGGCCGGATTCACCGGTGTCCGCGTGCTCCCCCAACCCGGCTGGCGGACCGGCATCACCCACACCTTCGTCGCCACCCGCCCTTGAGGGCGACGGCACCCCATAGGCGGCGCGCAGGCCGCGCCGGCCGGAGCCCGCCGCTCACCGGGCCGGGATGCCGGAAGGCGGTACGGCCCGCGCGGAGACCCGCCGCGGCGGGCCGGCCGTGGCTCGTCAAACCCGTTCCGGACGATCCGCCGGCCCGCTCAGGTACGGCCGGTCCCGGTCGGCGACCGCGCCGATCGGACCGGCGGCGCGGAGCACCGTGTCCAGGACGCGTTCCGGCTCGGCGGCGTAGCAGTGGGCGAACCACGCCATGTTCGCCTCGACCACCGCCCAGCCCCCGTCGGCGAGCCGGCCGATGTCCAGGCACACCGCGCTGGGCAGGCCGGCGGCCGTGGCGTCGAGGACCGTACGGCCGAAGGCGCGGCTCCCGGCGTCCAACGGCGCCGGGTCCAGGCGCCCGCAGACGGCGTAGCGGCTGCCGGTGACGGGTTCGCCGTCGAGGACGAACAGCCGGTACTCCGCCATGAACTCCACCACGCCGCTCACCAGGACGGGCGTGGAGCCGTCGAGCTCGCCGGGCAGGCTGGTCCCGTCCTCGTGGACGGCGGCGGGCAGCAGGTCGATCTTGGCCGACGGCGGTTTCACGAAGGCCCGTTCCCGCAGCTGACGGGCCTCGGCGAGGGTGGTGAGCCGGACGCCGCGCCGCAGGAGGGGGCCGGGGACGCGGGTCAGCCAGTCGTCGGCCGGTTCGAGCAGCCCCAGGCCCAGCGGGCCGGCGAGTCGCGCGGCCGCACGGGGACCGCCGTACCAGTGCGCCCGGCGCCCTGCGGCGGTCGCCGCCCGGTCGGTCACCTCGTAGCCGCGCCAGGCCGCTGCCCGGGCGATGAGCTCTCCGGTGGAGGTACGGGGTGCGGGCAGGAGAAGGACGGGCGGGGTACGGGCTTCCATGCCGACGAGCCTAAGGGCTTGCAGATCATTAACACGGTGTTTTGATCTTGTTGTCCTCGCCGGTCTGTGCCTGGACTCGGGCCTGAAGGGCGGCGAGGGATGTG
>NZ_JBVHWK010000029.1:0-105996 GCF_055569445.1 Streptomyces sp. NPDC029122
TGGCCACGCTGTTCCCGGGCCGCCTCGCCCGGACGGGCCCCCCCGCGGACGCCACAGCCTCGCGCCAGTAACGGCACGACGGCCGGAGGGCCGGCCCCCTGTCGGGGGCCCGCCCCTCCGGCCGTCGGTGCGTGCGGTGCGGGCCTCAGTTGAGCACCGCCCCGCCGCCCTTGCGGTCCACCCGGCTGCGCCGGTGGTCGAGGTGCGCGTAGACCCGGTGCAGCCAGCGGTCCTGGCCGTCGTAACGAGGGGTGAAGGAGGTCCTGCCGTGCACGGCGAGCCGGTTGTCCACCACCGCGAGGTCGCCGACCCGCAGCGCGAGGGCCGACATCGTGCGCATGAGCGCCTCGCGCAGCTCCGCCATGGCGGCCGCGGCCTCGTCGTCCAGCGGGTGCGTCGCGGCGAAGTCCACCAGGATGTTCGGGTCCTCGGGGTCCCCGACCAGGATGGGATGCGCCGGAGTGACGGAATTGAGGTCGCCGAAGGACGGCGGCGGCTCGGTGAGGAACCGGGGCGACGCCAGTACGGCGGCCGTGTGCTCGGAAAGCAGGGGAAGCGCCCGCCGGATCGAGGACGTGCACAGTTTCGCATCGCCCGTCGAGTCCTCGCGCACGCACAGCAGCCCCACGTAGTCGGGCTTGTTGTCATGGAAGGCGTTCTCGACGTGGAGTTCCAGCAGAACCGATCCTGCATTGCTCTGGGAATTCTCGCTCCCCGGCACCGGCACGACGTTCTGCACCAGGGCTCCGGTCTTCTCGCTGCGATAGGCGATGACCTCTCCGAGCTGCAGCATGGCCGCCGTCACCAGGGCCGACGCGACGGCCGGCACCCGCTCCACCGAACCGGGCACGCTCGGCGTCTCCGGCAGCGGGTCGTTCGCCACCACCGGCACGTTGCGCAGCAGCAGCACCGCGTCCGGGCCCGCGTCGTGACGGAAGCGGCGCAGCTCGGAGAGGATCCGGCGGGGCAGCATCGCCGAGGCGTCCCGGACGGCGTCCAGCCAGGCGGGCCCGTCGATCAGCGCCGGGCCGGACTCCAGCACCCGGGTCGCCAGGACGATCAGCTCGTCGCGCTCGGCTTCCGTGAGGGTCACGGCGTCCGGCGTCGTACCGGTCGCGGAAAGGGTAAGGGTGTGCTCTCGCGTCCTTGGCATGAAAAATTCCTCGGGGTAGATGAGCCTTGACCCGAGTCAGTTTCCGGACGTGCCCTATCACATTCCTATGGAAAACACTCCCGAACGGCCGGCGGAAATAGGTATAGGCGGGACGTAGTTGCCCGCCGAATGCTTATGGAGCGGCTTTGCCCGGCACATCGGCCGGCCCGCCGCGGTCCACGCACCGTTCGACGGGGGAGAAGAGAGGAGGATTTCATGGCATTAAGGGAAGAAGACTCCGCACACGGCGCGGCGATGGCCGCGGCCGGCGCCCTCGGCGCCCAGGGGGAGGCCCACGTCTGGTGGTGGCGTCCGCCGGAGAACACCGATCCGGCCGACCTGCCGCTGCTGGACACCGAGGAGTTCCGGCGGGCGCTGTCGCTCCCCGCGGAACGCGACGCCGCGGCCTTCGTCCGCTCCCGCGCCGCCGCCCGCCGGGCACTGGGGGCACTGTTCGCCCTCGAACCCCGGGACATCACCCTCGGCCGGGACGACTGTCCCGGCTGCGGCGACGGCAGCCACGGTCCGCCCCGGCTCGTCGTCCCGCCGGTGCCGCTCGCCCTCAGCATGAGCCGGACGAACGGCTGCGGGGTCTTCGTGCTCGGCGCCGGCGCCGCGATCGGCATCGACGCCGAGGCGCTGCGCCCCGTACGCGGCTCGGCGACCACCGATCCGGACCTGACCCCGGCGGAGCGCGCCCACCTGGCCGCCCTGCCGCCGGGCCCCGGGCGGGACGCGGCCTTCCACCGCATCTGGACCCGGAAGGAGGCCGTGGTCAAGGCCACCGGCCTCGGCCTGTCCGGCGTCGAACTGGGCCTGCTCGAAACCCATCCCGCCCGCTCCGGCCCGGTCCGGGTCACCCACACCCACCGCGGCCGGACCACCGCCTGGACCGTCGAGGACCTCGAGGTCTTCGAGGGCGTCGCGGTGGCACTGGCCCGGCCGGCGGGACCCGCCGCGCACGGCCCGGTCCACCACCACACCGACCGCCCGAACACCCCCTGAACCCGCCACGCTCCCCCTGACCGCCCGACCGCCCCGGTACCGCCTCAGCGAAAGGCCCGTAGCGCCATGACCATCGAGTCCTTCTTCCCCGTGGACGAGCTGATCGCCGCCCGTCCCCTCCCCGGCCGGCCGGCCTCCCAGGCCGCCCCCGGCGCCGCGCGCTTCGACGCGTCCGGACAGCTGCTGGGCCTGACCTCCCAGGACCTGGACGCGTACTTCGCGCGGATCGCGGAGGCCGTGGAACAGGACGACCCGGGCCCGGCCGCGCCCGGCGGCTGGGAGGAGCGGGAGCGGCTGCGCTTCTCCACCTGGGTCCGCCGGGTCTACGAACACCCGCTGTCCCCGGCCGTGTTCGCCCTCCCCGTCACCCGGCTCATCCGGGAGGTCCAGCTGGGCCAGGCGGCCGAACTGGCGTTCCGCATCGACGTGGGCCGGGCCCGGGCGAAGGCCGCGAAGCCGTCCGCCGAGGTGCGGGCCACGGCCGCCGTCGCGTCCGCCTGGGCCATCGTGGCCGACGCCTTCGCCCAGTCCCCGCGCCCGCCGCGCGAGCGGGTCGTCGGCGACGTGTGGACCATCGTCCGGGAGACCATCGAACCGGCCCTGCGGCCGGCCGGCACCTTCCAGCCGCGCTCCCACAGCTCCTGGTGAGCGCCCGGCGGGTGCCCGGCCAGCACGCTCACCGCACCGCGGAGGGGAAGGCGTCCCGTGTGGTCAGCGAGGCCGCCAGCAGCCGCACCAGGTCATTGCACCGGTACAGCGGCCTGCCCTGGGCGTCCAGCCCGGACAGCTCCATCAGGGCGCGGTCCACCAGGGCGTCCAGGGCCGACTCCGCCTCCTCCTCCGCCGAGCCCAGCACCAGCGCCGCGTACTGGGCGGAGAAGGGCTCCCCGTCCCAGTCGGCGAGTCCGGTCAGCGTGGCCAGCTCGGCGCCGCCCACCCGGCGCACGCAGTGCACCAGCGCCTCGCGCACGCTCACGTCCCCGTACGCCAGCTCGCCCAGCCGGCCGTCGGGATCGGCGAGCCGGGCCGCCAGCCGGGCCACCGGCCAGTGCGGCCGCGCCGCGAGCCGGGCCCCGGTCACGGAGAGGGCCAGCGGCAGCCCGGCGCAGTACGCCACCAGGTCGTCGGCCGCGTCCGGCTCCGCCTCCAGCCGGTCCCGGCCGATCAGCGAGGCCAGCAGTTCCTGCGCCTCCTCGTCGTCGACCGGGGTCAGCGCGATGGTGTCCGCGCCCGCCACCCGGGCCAGCCGGGCCTGACTGGTGATCAGCACGGCCGCCTCGGGGCCGCCCGGCAGCAGCGGGGCCACCTGCCGGTCGCCGACCGCGCCGTCCAGCACCAGCAGCAGCCGGGCGCCCGAGGTCCGGGTCCGGTACAGCCGCACCAGCTCCTCCAGGTCCTGCGCGGCGGCGGCCGGCGGGGGCTCCCCGAGGGCGCGCAGCAGCCGCACCAGCACCTCGGCGGGCTCCTTCGGGGCGCCGTCCGGGTGGCAGAGCTCCACGTACAGCTGCCCGTCGGGGAACCGTACGGCGCAGTCCTGGGCCGCGCGCACCGCGAGGGCGGTCTTGCCCACCCCGGCCATGCCGGTGATCAGCAGCCGGCGCGGGCGGCCGTCCTCACGGGTGAGCCGCTCGCGCAGCGCGGCCAGTTCGGTCCGGCGGCCGGTGAACTCCCCGTAGGGCGCCGGCAGCGTCGACGGCGCGGCCCGCCCCGCGGGCGCCGCGGGCGGAGCGCCGTCACCGGCGGGGGCGGCGGCGGCCGAGGCCAGGCCCAGGCCGCCGCCGAGCACCGCCTGATAGGTGGAGCCCAGCGCCTCGCCCGGGTCCACCCCCAGCTGGTCGGCGAGGACCGCGCGCCCCTCGTAGTAGGTGTGCAGGGCGTCGGCCTGCCGCCCGCAGCGGTACAGGGCCGTCATCAGCTGGGCGCGCAGGCGTTCCCGTACGGGGTGCTCGGCGACCAGCCCGGTCAGCTCGGCGGTCACCTGCTCGTGCCGGCCGACGGCCAGGTCGGCCTCGATCCGGCTTTCGAGCGCGATCATCCGCGCCTCTTCCAGCGGGGGCAGCTCCGTCTCGATCATCTGCTCCGTCGCGTTGGCCAGCGCGGTGCCCCGCCACAGGTCCAGCGCGTCGCGCAGCAGTGCCCCGGCCTCCTCGAACCGCCGCTCGGCGAGGGCCTCGCGGCCCAGCCGGTCGAGCCGGGTGAATTCGGTCAGGTCGATCCACGCGCCGGGCGCCCGCAGCACGTAGCCGGGCTGGCGCCGGACGATCTCGATCTCCTCGCCGAGGTGCTTGCGCAGCCTCGACATGTACGTGTAGATCTGCGCGCTCGCCGTCGCCGGCGGGTCCCACCCCCACAGGAGCGCGCTGAGCCGGGCATCGGAGACCACGCGCCCCTCGGACAGCAGCAGCGCGGCGAGCACCGTGTGCACCTTCGAACCGGAGAGCGGGATCGTAGCGCCGCCTCCCCGTCTGGCCTCGATCGGCCCGAGCAGCCGGAAGTCCATGCGGCACCCCCTTCTGGTGTGAGCGTCCGTTCTGGATTCCAGAAGCTATGCGGGGGCCTTATTGGCGGGTTATCGCGCGCCGTGCGCCTCCGGGGGCGCGGTGATATCCGCAGGTCGGGGCGGGGCCGCCGGATCAGACGGGCAGGCCCGTGGGGTCCTTGACGCGCTTCATGATGATCTGGGAGTTGACCTCGGTGACCCCGGACAGCGCCGTCAGCCGCTCGATCCACAGCCGTTCGTACGCGCGCAGGTCCGCGACCGCGATGCGCAGCAGGCAGCCCGGACTGCCGAACAGGCGGTACGCCTCGACGACGTCGGGGATGTCCTGGAGCGCCGCCTCGAAGGCCTCGACGGCGTCCCGGTCCCGGCGGACCTCCACCGACACCAGCACCTCGAAGCCACGGCCCACCGCCTCGGGGTCGATCACCGCGCGGTACCCCTGGATCACCCCGTCCTGCTCCAGCTGCCGCACCCGGCGCATACAGGGGGAGGGGGTCAGGCCCACGCGCTGGGCCAGCTCCTGGTTGCTGAGCCGGCCATCGCGCTGGAGCTCGCGCAAGATTTCACGATCAATGGCGTCCATGGCGCAATTATCCCTCGCCTTTTGTTGCGGGAGAGCTGGAACACGCAATCGTATTGCGCGTAGATCTCACTATCATTGCCCTCTCCAGAAAATCTGTACGAACTCCGGCCGGGGGTCGGTCCACACGTGAGGGAAGGGTGGCCATGGGGCGCATCGTCGTCATCAGCACCGGCGGGACGATAGCCAGCCGGTGGAAGGGCTCCGGCTTCGCCGCCGAAGCGGACGGCCGCGAGGTCATGGCCACCGCACCGCTGCCCGAGGGCGTCACCGTCGACGTCGTCGACCTGTTCAGCGTGAACAGCCCCCGCCTCACCACCGCCCACCAGCTCACCCTGCTGCGCACCGTCCACGAGGTCCTCGCCGACCCCGGCGTGGACGGCGTCGTCGTCACCCACGGCACCGACACCCTCGAGGAGTCGGCCTTCCTCGTCGACCTGCACCACCACGACGCGCGCAGCGTCGTCTTCACCGGCTCGCAGCTCCCCATGGGCTCCGCCGACGGCGACGGCCCCGGCAACCTCTACGACGCCCTCCTCACCGCCGCGACCACGCGCGGTCTGGGCGTCCTGATCACCTTCGCCGGCCGGGTGCACGCCGCCCGCGGCACCGTGAAGACCCAGGCCGTCGCCCTGGACGCCTTCGCCGACCCCTCGAAGGAACTGCTCGGCAAGATCGGCTTCGGCAAGGTCGCCGTGCTGCGCCGGCCCGAGCGCCCGGCCGCCCTCGCGCTGCCCGCCATGCCCGAACTGCCGCCGCGCGTGGACATGGTGATGCACCACGCCGACGCCGACCCGCTGCTGCTGAACGCCGCCGTCGAGGCCGGCGCCCAGGGCATCGTCCTCATCGGCACCGGCGCGGGCAACGCCACCCCCGAGATCGTCGAAGCAGTACGGGCCGCCGTGGCCCGGGGCGTCCTCGTCGCCCTGACCACGCGGGTCGCGGCCGGGCCCGTCACCGAGATCTACACGCACGGCGGTGCCGTCGACCTCGTCGCCGCGGGCGCCGTCCCGACCGGAACCCTGCGCGCCGGCCAGGCCCGTATCGCGGTCCTGGCCGCGCTGCTCGCGGCCACCGACCCCGCCGCCCGCACCCAGGCCCTGCGCGCCGCCCTCGGCACCCCGGACCCGGTGCTCGTCGACGCGTAGGGTTCCGCCGCCGCACCACTCCCGGGCCCCATAGGATTCCCGCAACGGACACGACGTCGCGGGGGGACGCAGACATGGAGCCCGGGATCATCGGCACCCGACTGGCCTCGGCGGCCATCGGCCCGCTCGTCAAGAAGCTCTTCGTCACCGAAGGCCCCGGGGCGGGCCTCGTCGACAAGCCGCTCCGGATCTCCGGATACGTCTCCTTCACCGGCGAGAAGCGCTCCCTGACGGAGTCCGACCTGCGCACGCTGGCCGCCAAGCTGGTCCGCCAGGCGCTGCGTACGGGGGAACGCCCCATCGCCGCCGACGAACAGCACGCGGTGGCCGACGCGCTGGCCGCCACCCTGCACGCCCTCGGCGACCTCACGCTCAGCGACGTGGACGCGGTCCGCATGGGGGCCGCCGACTTCGCCCGGGAACTGCGCCGCGCCGCCGACCGCCCCGAACGGGAACTGAGCGCGGACGGCACGCACTTCTACGAACGCCTCCTCGAAGCCGCCTGCCTGCACATCCTGCACTTCTTCACGCAGCGCTCCACCTTCGTCGCCCACGCCCTGGTGTCCCAGACCCGTGGCATCGCGGAGCTGACGGCCAAGGTGGACGAACTGATCCGCCGCGACCCCCTGCCCGGGGCGCGGGACGCGGCGTTCGAGGAGGAGTACCTGCCGTACGTGGCGCGCAGGCACGCGAAGCTCACCATCTACGGCATCGACCTGGGCAACTCCCCGACACGGTGGCCGCTGGACGCGGCGTACCTGAGCCTGGAGGTGACGGCGCAGCGCGGCCGCTTCACCTCAGCACTCCTGGACGCTCTGGAGGCGGGGGCCGTCGAAGGGCAGCCGCTGGCGCTGGACGTCGCCGCCCGCATCGGCGCGGCCCGGGCCGAGCGGCCGGCCGAGCCGGCCCTGGGCGAGAGCCACCTGTCCCTGTACCGCCGCGCGGACCCGGACGAGCGTTCCCTGGACCGGCTGGTGGCCGCCGCCGATGCCCCCCAGCCCGCCGACCAGGCCCTGGCCGGCAGCCGCCGGGTCCTGCTGCGCGGCGAGGCCGGCTCCGGCAAGACCACCCTGGTGCAGTGGCTGGCCGTATCCGCCGCCCGCCAGGACCTCCCGCCGCAGATGGCGTACCTCGAGGACCGCATCCCCTTCGTGCTGCCCCTGCGCACGCTGACCCGCCACGGCGCACGGCTCCCCGAGCCGCGGGAGTTCCTCACCGCCGCCGGCTGCCCGCTCGGCGGGAGCCAGCCCGAGGGCTGGGCGCACCGCGTCCTGGCCTCCGGACGGGGGCTGGTCCTGATCGACGGCATCGACGAGGTCCCCGACCGCGAGCGCGGCCGCGCCCGCACCTGGCTGCGGGACCTGATGGACCTGTACGACGGCGACAACCGCTGGCTCGTCACCTCCCGCCCCTCCGCCGTCGGCATGGACTGGCTCGCCGAGGACGGCTTCACCGAGCTGACCCTGTCCTCGATGGGCCCCGCCGAGACCGCCACCTTCATCAAGCGCTGGCACGCGGCCGCCCGCCAGGGAACGGACGAGGACAAGGAGCTGGAGGCGTACGAGGCCCAGCTCCTCGCAGCCGTCCGCCTCAAGGCCGACCTCGGCCGCCTCGCCACCAACCCCCTGATGTGCGGCCTGATCTGCGCCCTCCACCGTGACCGGCGGGGTTACCTCCCGCACGGCCGCAAGGACCTGTACGAGGCGGCGCTCTCCATGCTGCTGAGCCGTCGCGACCGCGAGCGCGACATGCGGGTCCCCGACCTCCGCGAGGAGCCGCAGCTCGACCTGCTCCAGCGGCTCGCGTACTGGCTGATCAAGAACGGCCGCACCGAGATGGACCGTTCACGGGCGGAGGACATCATCGCCCGCGCCCTGCCCGCCGTCCCGGAGGCGGCGGCCCTGGGGGAGGCGCCCGCCGTCTTCGAACACTTCCTCCAGCGCAGCGGCCTGCTGCGCGAACCGGCCCCCGGCACGGTGGACTTCGTCCACCGCACCTTCCAGGACTTCCTCGGCGCCCGCGCCGCCGTCGAGGACGGCGACTTCGGCCTGCTGACCGCCCACGCCGCCGACGACCAGTGGGAGGACGTCATCCGGATGGCGGTCGCCCTGGCCCGGCCCGCCGAACGCGTGACGGTCTTCCGCGACCTGCTCGCCCTGGGCGACCGCTCCACCGACCGGCGTACCCAAGCCCGCGTCTACCTGCTCGCCGCCGCCTGCCTCGAACACGCCACCACCCTCGCCCCGGACGTGCGCGCGGAGGTGGAATCGCGCACGGCCACCCTCATTCCGCCACGGGACCGGGAGGAAGCCCGAGCCCTGGCCGAGGTCGGCCCCCTGGTCCTGGGGCTGCTCCCCGGCCCCTCGGGCCTCACCGGCGGAGACGCCTACCACGTGGTGATCACCGCCTCACACGTCGCGTCGCCGGCCGCGGTTCCCTTCCTCGCCCAGTTCGCCCGGCATCCCTTCACGCCCGTCCGTTCCCAGCTCGTATGGGCCTGGTCGCGCTTCGACCTCGGCGACTACGCGGACGAGATCATCGCCCGGCTGGAGCCGGCCGGCCTCCTCTACACCGTCCAGTCCGACGAGCAGCTGGAGCAGCTGGAGCGCATCGGGCTCCGTCCGGCCGGGCTGGACGTGAGGCGCGGTGTGTCCTTGGCAGCCCTGTCGGACTTCCTGGACAGCTGTCGCCCCGCCCGGCTCGTGCTCCTGGGCGTTCCCGCGGCCGACCTGACGTTCCTGACGGCGCAGTCCGCTCCGCGCGCCCTCTCCCTCCTCGACTGCCCGAACGTGGCGGACCTGTCCGCGATCGGCGGGCTGCCCGTCGAGCAGCTGGACATCACCACCTCCCGGACGGACTTCGACCTGCGGGCGCTTTCAGAGCTCGGGCAGTTGCGGACCCTCACCATCGAGGGGCCCGCCGGCATGGCCTGGACCGTGCGGGACCTGCCCCCGAACGCCCCCTTGAGCGCCCTCTCCGTCTCCGGCGAGGTCGCCAGGACACACGCGCTCGAGGGGCTCGGGACCTTCTCCGAACTCCGTCAGCTGGTGCTCAACCCGACGTCCGGTCCGTTGACGGCCGCCGACTGGCAGGAGATCCGGGACCTGCCCCTTGACTCCCTCACGGTGCCCGCCGCGTCGCTCGACACGCTCCCGGCGGACGCGACCCTGCCGAATGTGATCAATCTGCACCTCTCCAGCAGCGGGGACGGAGCCCTCCGGAGTGCCATCCAGCGGCTGCCGGCCCTCTTTCCCCGGCTGACGTTCTGCCGGCTCCTCGGAGACCTCGGCGCGGAGGGGGACATCGACATCGCACCCCTGGCGGAACTGACGGAACTGGAGGACCTCTTCATCCAAACGCACCGAGACCGCATCCGCGGCGCCGACCTGCTCCCGAACGTGTCCCTGGGCTGCTCCCCGGCCGACGGCTGACCCCCGTGCGAGCCCGGTGCCCCGGGCCCGCACAGGGGGGCGGCTCAGTGGCCGAACGCCCCCAGGATCCGGTCCGCGGCCGACGTCGCCGTGACGGAGCCCTCCCGGACGGCCGCCTCCAGGGCGGGAGCCAGCTCCCGCACGGCGGGATCGGCCCGCAGCCGCTCCAGCAGGGCCTCGCGGACCATCGACCAGGTCCACTCCACCTGCTGCGCCGCCCGCTTCGCCGCCAGCCGGCCGCCCGCCTCCAGCAGCACCCGGTGCTGCTCCAGGCGGTTCCACACCTCGTCCAGGCCCGCCGACTCCCGCGCGCTGCACGTCAGCACCGGCGGGGTCCACGCCGCGTCCGCCGGGTGCATCAGGCGCAGCGCGCCCGACAGTTCCCGGGCGGCGGCCTTCGCGTCGCGCTCGTGCGGGCCGTCCGCCTTGTTCACCGCGAGGACGTCCGCCAGCTCCAGGACGCCCTTCTTGATGCCCTGCAACTGGTCGCCCGTACGGGCCAGGGACAGCAGCAGGAAGGAGTCCACCATCCCGGCCACCGTGGTCTCCGACTGGCCGACGCCGACCGTCTCCACGAGGACCACGTCGTAGCCCGCCGCCTCCATGACGATCATCGACTCGCGCGTGGCCCTGGCCACCCCGCCCAGCGTCCCCGCCGACGGGGACGGCCGGACGAAGGCCGCCGGGTCGACCGCGAGCCGCTCCATCCGGGTCTTGTCACCCAGGATGGAGCCGCCCGTACGGGTCGAGGACGGGTCGACCGCCAGGACGGCCACCCGGTGCCCGAGGCCCGTCAGCATCGAGCCGAACGCGTCGATGAAGGTGGACTTGCCCACCCCCGGCACCCCGCTGATTCCGATCCGGCGCGCCTTGCCCGTGTGGGGCAGCAGCTCCGTCAGCAGCCGCTGCGCCAGGGCGCGGTGGTCCGCCCGGGTGGACTCGACGAGGGTGATGGCACGCGCGACGTGCGCGCGCTTCCCGTCGAGCACGCCCTTCACGTACACATCGATGTCGATCTTCGGGGGCATACCCGGCGCCGCCTACAGCCCGTGGCCCAGATCCGCGGCCAGCCGCGTCACCAGGTCGTGGGCCGCGTCCGGGATGACCGTCCCCGGCGGGAAGACCGCCGTCGCGCCCATCTCCAGCAGCGTCGGGACATCGGCCGGCGGGATCACCCCGCCGACCACGATCATGATGTCCTCGCGGCCCTCCTCCGCCAGCTGCTCGCGCAGCGCCGGTACGAGGGTCAGGTGGCCGGCCGCCAGCGACGAGACGCCCACCACGTGGACGTCCGCCTCGACGGCCTGACGGGCCACCTCCGCCGGGGTCTGGAACAGCGGGCCGACGTCCACGTCGAAGCCCAGGTCGGCGAAGGCCGTCGCGATCACCTTCTGGCCGCGGTCGTGGCCGTCCTGGCCCATCTTCGCGACCAGGATGCGCGGACGGCGGCCCTCCGCCTCCTCGAACCGGTCGACGAGCGCACGGGTGCGCTCCACGGACGGGGACTCGCCTGCTTCGGTGCGGTACACACCCGAGATCGTACGGATCTGGCTCGCGTGCCGCCCGTACACCTTCTCGAGTGCGTCCGAGATCTCACCGACGGTCGCCTTCGCCCGCGCCGCGTCCACCGCCAGCGCGAGCAGGTTGCCCTCCAGGCCCTGGCCGGCGCCGCGCTCCGCGGCGTTCGTCAGCGCGCGCAGGGCGTCCTGCGTACGCGCCTCGTCGCGCTCCTCGCGCAGCCGCCGCAGCTTGGCGATCTGCTGCGCGCGCACCGAGGAGTTGTCGACGACGAGGACGTCGATCTGCTCGTCGTTCTCCACCCGGTACTTGTTCACGCCGATCACCGGCTGGCGGCCGGAGTCGATCCGCGCCTGCGTACGGGCGGCGGCCTCCTCCACGCGCAGCTTCGGAATGCCCGCGTCGATGGCCTGCGCCATCCCGCCGGCCGCCTCCACCTCCTGGATGTGCTGCCAGGCCCGGCGCGCCAGGTCGTACGTCAGCTTCTCCACGTACGCGCTGCCGCCCCACGGGTCGATCGACCGGCAGGTCCCCGACTCCTGCTGGAGCAGCAGCTGGGTGTTGCGGGCGATGCGGGCCGAGAAGTCCGTCGGCAGCGCCAGGGCCTCGTCGAGGGCGTTGGTGTGCAGCGACTGGGTGTGCCCCTGGGTCGCCGCCATCGCCTCGATGCACGTACGCGTCACGTTGTTGAAGACGTCCTGCGCCGTCAGCGACCAGCCGGAGGTCTGCGAATGCGTGCGCAGCGACAGCGACTTGGCGTTCTTCGGGTCGAACTGCCGGACCAGCTTCGCCCACAGCAGGCGAGCGGCGCGCAGCTTCGCGACCTCCATGAAGAAGTTCATGCCGATCGCCCAGAAGAAGGACAGGCGCGGCGCGAACGCGTCCACGTCCAGCCCGGCGCCCTGGCCCGCGCGCAGGTACTCCACCCCGTCCGCGAGGGTGTACGCCAGCTCCAGGTCGGCCGTGGCCCCCGCCTCCTGGATGTGGTACCCGGAGATCGAGATGGAGTTGTAGCGCGGCATCTTCTGCGAGGTGAAGGAGAAGATGTCCGAGATGATCCGCATCGAGGGCTTCGGCGGATAGATGTAGGTGTTGCGGACCATGAACTCCTTGAGGATGTCGTTCTGGATGGTCCCGGCGAGCTTGTCGGGGGAGACGCCCTGCTCCTCCGCCGCCACGATGTAGAGCGCGAGGACCGGCAGCACCGCGCCGTTCATCGTCATCGACACCGACATCTTGTCGAGGGGGATCCCGTCGAACAGCTGCCGCATGTCGTAGATCGAGTCGATCGCCACGCCCGCCATGCCGACGTCGCCCGTCACGCGCGGGTGGTCGCTGTCGTAGCCCCGGTGCGTGGGCAGGTCGAAGGCGACCGACAGGCCCTTCTGCCCGGACGCCAGGTTGCGCCGGTAGAAGGCGTTGGACTCCTCGGCCGTGGAGAAGCCGGCGTACTGCCGGATCGTCCAGGGCTGGTTCACGTACATCGTCGGGTACGGGCCGCGCAGGTACGGGGCCATGCCCGGGTACGTGCCCAGGAAGTCCAGGCCCTCCAGGTCGCGCCCGGTGTACAGCGGCTGCACGCCGATGCCCTCCGGGGTCTCCCACAGCAGGTCGCCGGCGGCGGCCCCGGTGGACTCCTTCACGGCCGCCCGCCACTGGTCCTCGGAGGCGCCGCGCGGGGGCGCGCCGAGGGCGAGCTCGGAGAAATCGGGGATGCTGCTCACTGCGCGACTCCCATCCGGTCGAGTACGGAGGACAGCACGGCGACCGCGTCGCAGCCGGCGAAGACGTACTCGTCCACGGCGCCGGCCGAGGTGCCGGGCCTGCCCGCGAGGAACACGGTCGTCGCGCCGGCCCCGCGCAGGGCGGCGGCCACCGCCCCGGCCTGTTCCTCGTACAGCGCGTCGCTGGAGCACAGCACCGCCACGCCGTCCGCGCCGCTCGCCGCGTACGCCTCGGCGGCGCCCGCCGCGTCCACGGACACCGGGTCGTGCACCGGCTCGATGCCGCCCGCCTGGAAGAGGTTCGAGGCGAACGTGGCGCGCGCGGTGTGCGCGGACGCCGGGCCCAGCGCGGCGAGGAAGATCCGCGGCCGGGCGCCGGTGGCCTCCAGGTGCGCGTCGCTGCGGGCGCGCAGCGCCTCGTACGCCTCGTCGCGCCGCACCCGGGGCAGACCTCCGGACGGCGCCGCCGGCAGGGGCTCGCGCACCAGGGGCTTCTCCGACAGCGACGGGAACTCGCTGACGCCGGTGACCGGCTCGCGGCGGGTGGCCAGCTTCTTGGAGCGTGCCGCCCAGGTGGCCGCGAGGCGCTCGGCGACCAGCCCGGAACGCAGCGCGGCGGCCTGTCCGCCCGCCCGCTCGACGGTCTGGAAGAACTCCCAGGCGGCGTGGGCGAGTTCCTCGGTGAGCTGCTCCACGTAGTACGAGCCGCCCGCCGGGTCGATCACCCGGGCCAGGTGCGACTCCTCCAGCAGGACGGTCGAGGTGTTGCGGGCGATGCGGCGCGCGAAGGCGTCCGGCAGGCCCAGCTCGCTGTCGAAGGGGAGCACGGTGACGGAATCCGCGCCGCCCACTCCGGCCGCCATGCAGGCGACGGTGGTACGCAGCATGTTCACCCACGGGTCGCGGCGGGTCATCATCACCGGCGAGGTGACGGCGTGCTGCCGCTGGGCGCCCGCTCCGGGAGTGCCGCAGGCCTCGGCGATCCGGGCCCACAGCCGCCGGGCGGCACGGAGCTTGGCGATGGTCAGGAACTGGTCGGCGGTCGCGGAGTAGCGGAACTCCAGCTGCCCGAAGGCGGCTTCCGAGCTCAGCCCGGCCTCCGTCAGGGCGCGGAGGTAGGCCACGCCGGTGGCCAGGGACAGCCCCAGCTCCTCGGCGGCCGAGCCGCCCGCCTCGTGGTAGGGCAGGGCGTCGACGGTCAGCGCGCGCACGCCCGGCCAGGAAGCCGCCGCCTCACGGGCGATCCCGGCGGCGGGGGCCGGGTCCAGGGCCTCTCCGGTACGGGCCTCGTGGCCCAGCGGGTCGATGCCGAGCGAGGCGCGGGCGGCGTCCGGGGCGGTGCCGCGCTCCGCGAACAGGGCGAGCAACGCCCGTGCGGCGTCGGCGTATTCGGCGCCCGCGTCCAGGGCGACCGGGGCGAGGTCGAGGTAGACCCCGTCCAGGGCCCGGCCCAGGCCCTCCACCGGGATGCCGTGGTGGCCGACGGTCAGCCACAGGGAGGTCGTGCCGTTCTCGAGGTCGGCCAGGGCCGCCTCGTTGACCCGTACCGGATCACTGCCCGCGATGCGCTGGCGCACGTCCCAGCCCGAGGTGCTGTTGCCCTCGGGAGTGCCGCCCCGTACGAAGGGCGCGAACCCCGGGAAACCGGTGTCGGGGCAGTCCGCGTCGGGGCGCGCCGTGTACAGCGGGCGGGTGATGAGCCCGTCCTCGAGCGTGGTGGACAGTGCTGCTTCCGCTGCCTCGCCGGTGACTTCCTTGCCCGACTTGCGCAGGACGCCCTCGACGAGGCGTTGCCACTGCTCATGTGTCGCGTCAGGAAATTCGGCGGCCAGGGAGAGCCCGTCGTCAGGCAGGACCGTCATGGCTCGAATGCTAGGGGGGCCTACTCGGCGGTACCAGAACCATCGGATGTGATCTCGCCCTCTCAGATGAGCCCGCCCTGGCCGGGCGGGGTACGGGCCGGCCCGCCGCCCCGCCGTTCAGGGGTGCCCCGGCGCCCGGATCGGGGTCGGGACCGATGCGAGTGGGGTGCGCCCCGGAGTCCTCCGGCCGGCCGGCCCGGCCCACCGACGCGGGAGCCGGGGGTCCGATCCGGCCCCGTCGGCGTTTTGAGCCCCGGGGAAGGCGGAAGGGCGGGTGGGGGACGGCCCCGCGCAGCGGTGACCACCCCGCGGCCGGATACCGGCCCCGGCCCCGACGCCCCACCGGGCCGCGGTCGTGGCGGCCGCGTTGCGGGGCCATGAAATCCAGCCAGCCGTTTCCGGCCGCCCGGCGGGGAGAAATCCCAGGTCAGCGCCGGTCACCGGCCGCCCCCCTAGCCCTCCGGCGGGGATTGACCCACCGCGGGGCCCCTGACACGCTCCGAGCCATGACCGCGAACGACCACCTCGCTCCGCGGCTCCGCACCCCCGGCCCCTGTACCGCGCCGGGCACGTGTCCGGGCCGCTGTCCGGCCCGCATCGGCGCCTGACTCCAAGCCGCCCCGCACTCCGCCGCCCTGCCGGTCCCGCCCCGCTCCGTCGTGCCCGAAGGCCCGGAGCCGGTTCCGGCGGTACCGGACCCCAGGACGTGCCGCCCCGCCCTCCACGGGCGGGCGAGGTCCGCCCCGGCGACCCCGCAGCCCCCCACGCCCCGCTTCCCCGGGGCGCCACCGGCAGCTCCCCTCCGGGCAGAGCCGGCACCCGCTGGTGTCCGCTCCGCCCGCCCACCCGACACCCGCCACACCTCCGAGGAGTCCCCGTGTCCACCGCCACCGCCTCCACCACCCCCGCGACCACCACCGTCACCCGCCTCGGCGGCCGCCTCGGCGCCGAGATCGGCGGCGTCCGCCTCGGCGGCGAGCTCCCCGCCGGGACCGTCGCCGAGATCCGCGCCGCCCTCCTCACCCACAAGGTCGTCTTCTTCCGCGGCCAGGACCACCTCGACGAGGCCGGCCACGAGGCCTTCGCCCGGCTGCTCGGCACGCCCGTCGCACACCCCACCGTCCCCTCCGCCGACGGCCGCTACGCCCTCGGCATCGACTCCCACCACGGGGCCCGCGCCAACCAGTGGCACACCGACGTCACCTTCGTCCCGGCCTACCCCGCCTTCTCCGTCCTGCGCGCCGTCACCGTCCCCCCGTACGGCGGCAACACCCTCTGGGCCAACACCGCCGCCGCCTACTCCCACCTCCCCGAGCCGCTGCGCGCCCTCGCCGACGGCCTGCGCGCCCTCCACTCCAACGAGTACGACTACGCCGCCCTGCGGCCCGACGGCCTTCCCGAGGCCCTCGCCCAGTACCGCGAGGTGTTCACCTCGACCGCCTTCCTCACCGAGCACCCGGTGGTCCGCGTCCACCCCGAGACCGGCGAACGCACCCTGCTCCTCGGCAACTTCGTCCAGCGGATCCAGGGGCTCACCGGCCGCGACAGCCGCGCCCTCCTCGACCTCTTCCAGGCCCACGTCGAGAGCCCCGAGAACACCGTCCGCTGGCAGTGGCGGACCGGCGACGTCGCCATCTGGGACAACCGCGCCACCCAGCACTACGGCGTCGACGACTCCGACGACCACGAGCGCATCCTGCGCCGCGTCACCGTCGACGGCGACGTCCCGGTCGGTCCCGACGGGGTGCCCTCCCGCCTGATCAGCCCGGAAGCCGTCCCGGAGCCCTCCTTCGGCATCGCCTCCGGCGCCTCCACCACCGCCACCGCCTCCACCACCGCCTGACCGCCAGAACGGAGCGCCCCGTGCCGCCCAGACTGCTCGCCCTCACCGGCAGCCCCTCCGCCCACTCCCGTACCGACGTCGTCGCCGACCACGTGCTGTCGCGCCTGTCGCACGCCGGCTTCGAGACCGCCCGCCTCCCCGTACGCACCCTCCCCGCCGCCGACCTGCTCTCGGCCCGGCGCGGCGAACCGGAGATCCGCCGCGCCCTGGAGGCCGTCGCATCGGCCGACGGCCTGGTCATCGCGACCCCGGTCTACAAGGCCGCGTACACCGGCCTCCTCAAGGCCTTCCTCGACCTGCTCCCGCAGGACGGCCTGGCCGGGAAGACGGTCCTGCCCCTCGCCACCGGCGGCAGCCTCGCCCACGTACTGACCCTCGACTACGCCCTGCGCCCGGTCCTCGCCGCCCTCGGCGCCCGGCACGTCACCGCCGGGCGGTTCGTCCTGGACTCCTCCGTCGAACGGGGAGCCGGCCCGGACCGGCTGCGGCCCGAGGCGGAGCTGGACCTCTTCCAGGCCGTCGACGAGTTCGCCGACGCCCTGCGCGGTCACGCCGCCGAAGCCACCGCCCTCACCGCCACCCCGTAACCAGCAGCCCCGTCACCCAAGGACCCCGCCATGCCCGCAGCACCCGCCACGACCACCCGCTCCCGGCGCCAGTTCCTCACCCTGCTCGGCATCTCGGCGGCGGCGGTGAGCTGCGGCACGGCCACCGCCACCGGAGGCGGCCGCCGCTCCGGCGGCCAGGTCACCACCCTCAAGTACCAGGGCAACGTCGGCGCCGTCACGCTCCCCGAGCTGGCCGACGACCTCGGCTACCTGGAGGGCCTCACGCTGGAGTGGGTCGGCAACACCATCAGCGGCCCCCAGGACATCCAGTCCGCCGCCACCGGCCAGATCCACTTCGGCGGCGCCTTCAACGGCGCCATCGTCAAACTCGCCGCCAGCAAGGCCCCGATCACCTCCGTCATCTCCTACTACGGCGTCGACCAGGACGCGTACAGCGGTTACTACGTCCTGGAGGACAGCCCGGTCCGCTCCGCCCGCGACCTGTTCGGCAAGAAGGTCGGCATGAACACCCTGGGCGCGCACTCCCAGGCGCTCCTCGACATCTACCTGAGCCGCAACGGCGTCTCCCGGGCCGAGGCCGCCAAGGTGGAGGCCCTGGTCGTGCCGCCCGTGAACACGGAGCAGGTGCTGCGCCAGAAGCAGATCGAGGTCGGCGTGCTCAGCGGGGTGCTGCGCGACAAGGCCCTGGCGGCGGGCGGGATCAGGCCGCTGTTCAGCGACTACGACCTGCTCGGCAGGTTCAGCGCCGGCTCGTACGTGATGACCAGGCAGTTCGTGAAGGAGAACCCGGACACGGTCCGCACCTTCGTCACGGGGGTCGGCAAGGCCATCGAGTGGTCGCGCACCACACCGCGCGAGGAGGTCATCGCCCGCCAGACCGAGATCGTCCGCAAGCGCGGCCGCAACGAGGACACCTCGACGCTCCGGTTCTGGCGCTCCTACGGGGTGGCGGGGCAGTACGGCCGGATCGAGGACGGGGAGTTCCAGCTGTGGCTGGACTGGCTCGGCGAGCGCGGCGAGATCAAGCCCGGCGGGCTCAAGGCGGCCGGCCTCTACACCAACGAGTTCAACGGCCTCGGGAAGGGCTGAACCGGCATGACGAAGATCGTGTTCGACGCGGTGACCAAGAAGTTCCCGGTCAAGGGCGGCGCGGGCGAGTTCACCGCCCTCGACGGCATCGACCTGGAGATCGGCGCGGGGGAGTTCCTGGTCGTCGTCGGCCCCAGCGGCTGCGGCAAGTCCACCCTGCTGGACCTCCTCGGCGGGCTCACCCGCCCCACCTCCGGACGCATCCTGCTCGACGGCGAGCCCGTCACCGGGCCCGGCCTGGACCGGGGCATCGTCTTCCAGCAGTACGCCCTGCTGCCCTGGCGCACCGCGCTCGGCAACGTCGAGTTCGGCCTGGAGGCGACCGGCGTCCCGCGCCGCCGGCGCAAGGACCGCGCCCGCGAGTTCCTCGACCTGGTCGGCCTCGCCGGTTTCGAGGACCGGCACCCGCACGAGCTCTCCGGCGGCATGCGCCAGCGGGTCGCGATCGCCCGCTCACTGGCGTACGACCCGGACGTGCTGCTGATGGACGAGCCCTTCGCCGCGCTGGACGCGCAGACCCGCGAGTCCCTCCAGGACGAGCTGCGGCGCATCTGGCTGCGCACCGGCAAGACGGTCGTCTTCATCACGCACGGCATCGAGGAGGCCGTGTACCTCGGGCAGCGGGTGGCCGTCCTCACCTCCCGCCCGGGCCGCGTCAAGGAGGTGGTCCCGGTCTCGCTCGGCGACCGGCTCGCCGGGGCCGCGGGCGAGGACCTGCGTTCCAGCCCGGAGTTCGCCCGCTACCGCCACGAGATCTGGGGCCTGCTCCACGACGAGGTGGCCCGCGCCCGGCAACTGGAGAAGGAGGAGGCCGCCGTATGAGCACCGACACCCCCGCCCCCGCCCGTCCCGGGCAGGAGGTACGAGGAGCCGGGCGCCCGGCACCGGCCCCGACGGCCCCCGCCGCCGCGGCCCAGGCCCCCGCCCCGGACCGGCCCCCGGCCGTCCCCGCCCCACCCGCGGCCGTCCGCCGCCCGGCCCGGGCCGCGGCCGTCCTGCGGTGGCTGCGGGCCGGCCTGCTCCGCTCGGCGGCCGTACTCGCCCTGCTCGCGCTGTGGGAGACCGCGCCCCGGCTCGGCCTGGTCGACGCCACCTTCCTGCCCCCGGTCAGCGAGGTGGCCCGGGCCTGGTGGGAGCTGCTCGGCGACGGGCAGCTGGGCGAGCACGTCCGGGCGAGCCTCACCCGCGCGTTCGGCGGCTTCGCCATCGCCGTGGCGGTGGCGGTGCCGCTCGGGCTGCTGATCGGCTGGTACCGGCCCGTCGCCGCCTTCCTGGGCCCGCTGCTGGAGCTCTTCCGCAACACGGCGGCCCTCGCGCTGCTGCCCGTCTTCGTCCTGCTCCTCGGCATCGGGGAGACGTCGAAGGTGTCGATCGTCGTCTACGCCTGCGTCTGGCCCGTCCTGCTGAACACCATCAGCGCCGTCCGCAACGCCGACCCCACCCTGGTCCGGCTCGCCCGGTCGATGGACCTGTCGACGCCCCGCCTCTTCCAGAAGGTGATCCTCCCGGCCTCCGTACCGGCGGTCTTCACGGGCATCCGGCTGGCGGGAGCGGTCTCCATCCTGGTCCTGGTGGCCGCCGAGATGATCGGCGCCAAGGCGGGGCTCGGATACCTGGTCAACGCCTCGCAGTTCAACTTCGCCATCCCGCAGATGTACGCGGGGATCGTCACGATCTCGGCGATCGGCGTCGCCTTCAACCAGCTCCTGGTCACGGTCGAACGCCGCCTCAGCCTCTGGCGCGTCCCCGCCTGACCCGCCTGGCTCCTCCGTCCCTCCGCCCCTTCGCCCGCCCCAGGGAACAGACATGCCCGCAGCCCGCACCCTCCACCTCAACGCGTTCCTGATGAACGCCGGCCACCACGACGCCGCCTGGCGGCACCCGGCCGGCAGCCCCGAGCGCATCACCGACCCGCGCTACTTCCAGGAGCTGGCCCGCACCGCCGAGCGCGGACGGCTGGACTCGGTCTTCTTCGCGGACGGCCTCGCCCTCTGGGGCAAGGCCCGGTACAACGCCCTCGGCGGCTTCGAGCCGATCACCCTGCTCTCCGCCATCGCCGCCGTCACCGAGCACATCGGCCTGATCGCCACCGCCTCCACGACCTTCCACGAGCCCTACCACCTCGCCCGCGCGTTCGCCTCCCTCGACCACATCAGCGGCGGCCGCGCCGGCTGGAACATCGTCACCTCCGGCACCGTCGACGAGGCCCGCAACTTCAACCGCGAGGAGCACCTGGAGCACGGCCTGCGCTACGACCGCGCCCGCGAGTTCCTCGACGTCGCCACCAAGCTCTGGGACAGCTGGGAGGACGACGCGATCGTCCTCGACAAGGAGCGCGGCGTCTACGCCGACACCGACAAGCTCCACCCGGCCGCGCACCGCGGTGAGCACTTCTCCGTCGCGGGCCCGCTCAACGTGCCCCGCTCCCCGCAGGGTCACCCGCTGCTCGTGCAGGCCGGCTCGTCCGAGTCCGGGAAGGAGTTCGCGGCCCGGTACGCCGAGGCCGTCTTCACCGCCCAGCAGACCCTCGCCGACGGCCAGACCTTCTACAAGGACCTCAAGTCCCGCCTGGCCCGCTACGGCCGCACCGAGGACGAACTGCTGGTCCTGCCGGGAATCGCCCCCGTCATCGGCTCAACCGAGGCCGAGGCGAAGGCGCTGGAGCAGGAGCTCACCGATCTCCAGGTCCCCGAGTACGGGCTCGCCCAGCTGTCCGGGATGCTCGGCACCGACCTCACCGGCGCCGACCTCGACGGCCCGCTGCCCCAACTCCCCGAGGAGCGGGAGATCAACGGCAACAAGAGCCGTTTCACGCTCGTCGCCGAGATCGCCCGACGCGACGGGCTCACCCTGCGCGAGCTGATCGCCCGCCTCGGCGCCGGCCGCGGCCACCGGGTGTTCGCCGGCACCCCCGAGCAGATCGCGGACCAGCTGGAGGAGTGGTTCACCCGGGGCGCCGCCGACGGCTTCAACATCATGGCGCCCGTCCTGCCCACCGGCCTCACCGACTTCGTGGACCACGTCGTGCCGGTCCTCCAGGCCCGCGGCCTCTTCCGCACCGAGTACACGGGGACCACCCTGCGCGAGCACTACGGTCTTCCGCGCCCCGCCAACCGCCACAGCCGGTAGGGGGACGGGAACGCGGCCCGGGCGGCCCTCAGGCCGGGAGCGAGTTGCGGTGGGAGCGCCGCCGGGCCGCGCTGAGCAGGGCCTGGATCTGGGCGCCCGCCTGGTCGACGTCGTCGAGGACGGAGGGGAAGGGCAGCCGCACGTCGCGGTGGCCGGTGCGCTCCTCCAGGCGCAGGGTGATCCCGTACCGGTCCAGGGCGAGGGGCAGCGCGCGCACGACGGCGGCCGAGGGCCGCGGCCGTACCAGCCGCAGCAGCAGGGTCACCAGCTCGGGGTGGTCGTCGAGGAGGTGGGTGAGCATGCCCGCCTCGTACGGGGCCAGCGGGTCGGGCCAGGCCTCGTCCAGTTCGTCCAGGCCGATGTACGAGGTCCCGCGCGCGGTCTCGAGCACCGCCCGGCCGTATTCCACGCAGGTGGCGGTCCCGGGGGCGGAGTCCTCGTCGGCCCAGGGCGTCAGCAGGTGGCCCAGGACGGTGACGCGGGCGCGCACCCGGTCGCGTACGGGCGTCGGGGCGATGTCGGTGAACTCCAGCCGGATGGCGGGCAGTCCGGCGCCCGGCAGCGGGGCGGGGTGCCCGGCCGGGGGTGCGGCGGGGTGCAGGTGCAGCCGGCCGAGCACGTCCCCGCCGTCCAGGTTGCGGACCTCGTGGCGCACCCCGTCGACGACCACCGTCATCGAGTGGGCGGCGGCCAGGACGGAGCGGACCAGCTCGGCCTCGGTGGGCCGGGCGGCGGAGGTGGCGGCGGGGGCACCGGGCAGGCGCATGCGGATCTCTCCCTCATCGGAGATTGACTTAGGTATGCCTAACCTAACCCATCGCCGAGGCGGGGAGCACCCCGCGCGCCAGCCGGGCGAGCGTCTCGGCGATCCGCACGGTCGGGTAGCCCAGGGTGTGCCGCTGGAACTGGTAGACCTCCGGGGAGAGCGGGCTGAGCAGGGCGTCCACGCTCACGTCGGGGTCGTCGGCACCGGCCTCCACCAGCAGGCCCCGCACGTGCGCGCGCCAGTGCCGGTACGCGCCGCCCGCGAACCGGGCCGGACCCGGACCGATGCCCAGGGCCAGCGGCAGGTGCCGCTCCAGGTGTTCCAGGGCCGCGGAGTAGAAGGCCGCCAGCCGCTGCGCCGGAGGAGCGCCGGGCCCCAGCGGCGGCGGACCGAACGCGAGCCGCCCCCCGAGGATGCGCTCGTGCTCCTCGAGGAGGGCGCCGGCCACGGAGGCGGGATCGGGGAAGCGACGGTAGAGGGTGGCCCGCCCGACCCCCGCGGCCTTGGCTATGTGGTCCATCGTCACGCTGCGAGGATCCCGCTCGGTGAACAACTGCTCGGCGGCGGCGAGGATCTGCGCGCGGTTGCGGACCGCGTCCTCGCGCAGCGGGGGCCGCCCGGCGGCCGTGATGTCGCGTGGCGTGCGGACCTCGTCGCCATTGGTCATGGCGGCGACCCTACGTGCTCCGTGTCGGTGTTGGGCTGAACGGGTGAAACGCGAGAGGATGGGTGGATGCACATGAAGCGCGCGGCCGAGGCGGCCCGGTGAGCAGGTACGACGTCACCGACGAGCAGTGGGAGGGGCTCGCGCAGGTGGTACCCCTGCGCAGCCGCAACGAGTGGCCCTCCCGGGTGGACCACCGCACCATCCCCAAGGCTCCCGGACCGGCCGCGGCGGAACAGCGGCGCTTCGTGGTGATCCGGGTCCAGATCTTCGCCGACGCGCGGGAGGTGGCGGAGTACCTGATCGCGCAGATCCCCGTACTGCTGGACCTCACCGGCGCGGACAGCGAAGTGGCCAAGCGGATCCTCGACTTCAGCAGCGGCGTGGTCTTCGGCCTGGGCAGCGGCATGCACCGCGTCGACCGCAACGTCTTCCTGCTGGCGCCGGTCGGCACCGAGGTGGAGGGGATCGCGGCGGCGGCCGTCCCCCGATCGTAGGAAGGTCACGGCGGCGGAACGGTTCGGCGGTCACCCGGCCCGCCCGGCGGACCGTACCGTCCGGCCATGGACGCCACCCTGGACACGGCGAGGCCCGGCGCACCCGCCGCCGCCCCGACCGGTACGCCCCCGTGCGACGAGACAGCTGACAGCCCGTTACGCGCGCACCCCGGCCGCGGCACCCGTTCCGGTACGCCGCCGGGCGCCGCGGGAGCCACCGCCTCCGACGGCGCTCCCGCCGACGCCGATGCCGGCCCACCCCGCCCGGCCGTCACGGAACTGCGGCTGTCCGCCTTCGGGACGCACCGGGCGGCCGTGTTCCCGCTGGGCCCCGTGACCCTCTTCACCGGCCCCAGCGGCAGCGGCAAGTCCCAGGCCCTGGCCGCCTACCGGGCGCTGGCCCAGCTCGCCTCCGGAGCCACCCTGGGCGAGGCCTTCCCCGACCCGCGGGCCCGGGTGCCCGAAGGGGCCCGGCCCGGCCCCGGCGGGCGGCGCGGCTTCCACCTCGGCTGCACGGTCGACGGCCCGTCCGGCCCCGTCCGCCTCGACCTCGCCGTCCAGGCCGAGCCCGTGCTGCGCATCGCCGGCGAACGGCTCTCCCAGGACGGCCGGATCCTCCTCACCACCGCCCTGCGCGACCCGCGCCGCCGCACCGTCGAGGCCGCCTGGTTCACCGGCGGAACCGTCGGCGTCACCCGCGCGCAGCTGCCGGACGACCGGCTCGGGACCGGTCTGCTGCCGCTGCGCGTGGCCGGGTCCACGGCCGGGCAGCGGCGGGTGCTGGCCGCCGCCGAGCAGGTGGTGGTCGCCCTGCGGGCGGTCTTCCCCTGTGATCCGCGGCCCGGCCGGATGCGGGCGCCCGTCCCGCCCGGGGAGGGCCGGCTGCGGACCGACTGCGGCAACCTGGCCGACGTACTGCGCCGGACCCGCCACGAATGCGGCACCCGCCACGCGCTGCTGGCCGCGGCGGCGCGGGCCGGATGCGCCGGGCCGGTGGCGGGGCTCGACGTACGGGCGGCCCCCGACGGCACCGGGCTCGTGACCGCCGTACTGGACCGGGGCCCCGCCCTCCCCGCCACCGGCCTGGACCGCCTCGGCGCGGGGGAGCTGCGTTTCCTGGCGCTGGCCCTCGTCCTGCTCACCGGACCCGGCGTGCTGGCCGTGGACCCGGCCGCCGAACTGCTCTCCGCCCGCCAGGCCCTCACCGTCCTCGCCGACGGCCTCGACCGGGGACTGGACCGCCGTCAGGCCGCCGAACTGCTGCGCCTGGCCCTCCTGTCCGGCGGGCGCGGGCACATCCGGCTGGTGGCGGCGGTCGGCGAGGACACCGCGGGAACCGGACGGGGGCTGCCGGGCGTCTCAGTGGTAGACCTGTCCCCATGAACGACGCCGCACCCACGGACGACGGGCCCGCTCATCAGCAAGGCGAACGCCTTTACCAGCTCCAGCGACGGCTGGCCGACTTCGCGGCCGCCCGGAACTGGGCCCAGTACCACACGCCCAAGAACCTGGCCGTGGCGCTGAGCGTGGAGGCCGCCGAACTGGTCGAGATCTTCCAGTGGCTGACGCCGGAACAGTCAGCGGCGATCATGGACGAGCCCGAAAGCGCACACAGAGTGGCCGACGAGGTCGCCGACGTGATGGCGTATCTGCTGCAGTTCTGTGAGGTTCTCGGGGTGGATGTGCTGGATGCGCTGGCCACGAAGATCGAGAGGAACGAACACCGCTTCCCGGTAACCGGTACTTCGGCACCAGATCGTCACTCTTCGGAGTGATGACGTCGTCCACAACCATGTTTGTGTCCACAGATTTCCGAATACCCCTGGCTTTACTGGCTCGCTGCCTTCACTCTGGGTAGTGAAGAATGAGGGGATGTCGTGCGGACGGGGGACGGCATATGGATGCGGTACGGCTCATCGCGGCCGGCCGGCACGCGCTGGCACGGAGCGGGGCGGCATGGGGCATCGTGGGCGAGGCCTGGCAGGCCCAGGCGCTCGCGCAGGGCATCGGGAGCTGGCTGGCCGTCGCCGGGCCGGCCGAGCTGAGGGCGGAGGCGCGGGGACTGGGCGAAGCCGGCGGCAGGGGGTGCGGGGTCATAGACCGGGCGGCCCTGCGCGGTGAGGGGAGACCGCCCGAACAGCCCCCGAGGGCGGCGCAGCTGAGCGGGGTGGCCGACGTACGGCAGGCGCTGCTCGGGCTCCAGGAGCTGCTCGGTGAGGTCGGCATAGCCCTGGTCGGGGTCGCCTGCGCGACGGACGAGGAGGGCCTGTACTGGCAGTGCATAGAGTCGATCGACGCGGCGGACGAGTCCAGCGACCGGGTACGGGCACTGCTGCGCCGGATGACGTCCGTGCGGGAGCGGGGTCCGGCTTCGGGAGTCGGCTGAGCCGGGAGTGAGCGGGAGGAGCGGCGCCGCCGGAGGGGGCCGCCGGGCCCGTGTCCGCGGCTGAGGGTCCCGGCGCGCGCGACGGGACCCCCGCGCGGTCAGTGGGACCGGTCCGAGCGGAGCTCGCCCTCGTACGCGCGGGTACCGGGGGCCGCTGGGGGAGTACGGTCCGCGGAGTGCTGGAGGTCGGCGTCGAGCTGCGAGAGGTCGGCGTTCAGCGCCGCCATCAGCTCCTCCATCTGCTGCAACAGGCCCTTCGGAGCCCCGCCCTGGGCGGGCGCCGCGGACTCCTGGCGTGCGTCGTCGTGTGCTGCCTGTCCGGTCTGTCCGGGATGCTCGGGCACGGACTCGTGGGACATGGCGGCCTCCTCGGCCCTGGCCCTTCCGATGCGGAAGGGGGCGGTGGACGCATCGGCGGGAGGCCGCCGGCGCGCGGGCCGGGCGGTCCGGCTCCGTCCGAGCCAACGATCTCCATCGCCGCTGGTCACTGGCGGGGCGGGGGGCGGGCTTCCGGTTGACGCGGATTCACCCGGCAGGGGTGGGACGGGCAGGATGGGGAGCATGGATCTCCGCATTTTCACCGAACCGCAGCAGGGCGCCAGTTACGACACGCTCCTGACCGTCGCCAAGGCCGCCGAGGACCTGGGCTTCGAGGCGTTCTTCCGCTCGGACCACTACCTGCGGATGGGCTCCGTCGACGGCCTGCCGGGTCCCACCGACGCCTGGATCACCCTCGCGGGCCTGGCCCGCGAGACGAAGCGGATCCGGCTGGGCACGCTGATGACGGCCGGAACCTTCCGGTTGCCCGGCGTCCTCGCGATCCAGGTGGCGCAGGTCGACCAGATGTCCGGCGGCCGCGTCGAACTGGGCCTGGGCGCCGGCTGGTTCGAGGAGGAGCACAAGGCGTACGGCATCCCCTTCCCGGCCGAGCGGATGGCCCGGCTGGAGGAGCAGCTGGCCATCATCACGGGCCTGTGGGCGACCGAGCCCGGCGCCACCTTCGACCACCGGGGCGTCCACTACCGGGTGGAGAACTCCCCGGCGCTCCCCAAGCCGGCGCAGAAAAAGGTGCCCGTCCTCATCGGCGGGCACGGCGCGCGGCGCACCCCGCGCCTCGCCGCCCGGTACGCCGACGAGTTCAACATGCCGTTCGCCTCGGTGGAGGACAGCCGCAGGCAGTTCGCCCGGGTCCGGGAGGCCGCCGCCGAGGCCGGGCGCAAGGCGGACGAACTCGTCTACTCCAACGCCCTGGTGGTGTGCGTCGGCAAGGACGACGCCGAGGTGGCCCGCCGGGCCGCCGCCATCGGACGGGAGGTGGACGAGCTCAAGGCCAACGGCCTGGCCGGCTCCCCGGACGAGGTGGTGGAGAAGCTCGGCACCTACTCCGCCATCGGCTCCTCGCGCGCCTACCTCCAGCTCCTCGACCTCGACGACCTCGACCACCTGGAGCTGATCTCCGCCCGGGTGCTGTCCCAGCTCGGTTAGGGGACCGTGGAACCATGCCCCGTGCGACCGGCCCGCTCGCCGAAGCCCTGGCCCGCAGGGTCGTGCTCCTGGACGGCGGGCTGAGCAACCAGCTCGCCGACCAGGGCTGCGACCTGTCCGGGGGGATGTGGACGGGCCGGGTGCTCGCCGAGCGCCCCGACCAGGTGGCGGCCGCCCACACGGCGTACGTCAGGGCCGGGGCCGAGGTGCTGATCACCGCGAGCTACCAGGTCGGGCACGACCCCGCCCTGCTGGAGCGGAGCGTGCGGGTGGCCGGCGGCGCGGCGCGGGCCGCCGGCCGCGAGGTCTGGGTGGCCGCCTCGGTGGGCCCGTACGGGGCGGTCCTGGCGGACGGCTCCGAGTACCGCGGACGGTACGGGCTGAGCGTGGCGGAGCTGGCCGCCTTCCACCGGCCCCGGGTCGGGGCGCTGCTGGCGGCGGGCCCGGACGTGCTGGCACTGGAGACCGTCCCGGACGCCCTGGAGGCCGAGGCCCTGCTGCGGGTGCTGGCGGGGACGGGGGCGCGTGCCTGGCTCAGCTACACGGTCGCGGGCGGCCGCACCCGGGCCGGCCAGCCCCTCGCCGAGGCCTTCGCCCTGGCGGCCGCCGCGCCCGAGGTGATCGCGGTCGGCGTCAACTGCTGCGATCCGGCCGACGTGCTGCCCGCCCTGGAGGCCGCCGCGTCCGTCACCGCGAAGCCGCTGGTGGCCTACCCGAACGACGGCTCCGTCTGGGACGCGGCCACCGGCACCTGGAACGCCCCCGCCACCCCGGCCCCCTGGCCCGTCCGGGCCTGGCGCACCGCAGGCGCGCGCCTCATCGGCGGCTGCTGCCGCATCGGCCCGGACGGCATCGCCGCCCTCGGCGCCCAGCGGGCCTGACCGGGACCCGTGGCGCGGGACCGGTGACGCGGCCAAGGCAAGGGCCCGCGGCCGACTGTCACTCGATCGGGTGAACGGCCTTTCTGGCCGGCTCCCGCTGGGATAGGCAGGAGAGATGAAGCGCACCAGCAGGACGGGCGCCGCCGCCAGGCGCCGCATCACCCGCTCCAGGGCGTGCGGGGAGAAGAAGCAGTTCGCGAACGAGGCCGCGGCGGAACGGGCCGCGAGCGAGATGAACCGGATCCAGCCGTGGCAGCACGAGCGGATCGCCTACCTGTGCCCGTACAGCGGCAGCGAACCGCACTGGCACATCGGCCGCCCGCTCAACAT
This sequence comes from Streptomyces sp. NPDC029122, assembly GCF_055569445.1. NCBI lineage: Bacteria > Bacillati > Actinomycetota > Actinomycetes > Kitasatosporales > Streptomycetaceae > Streptomyces > Streptomyces sp. NPDC029122. Next base: position 28,561 of record NZ_JBVHWK010000029.1, read on the forward strand.
TCCCAAGCAGCGCTGAACACGAAGCCCACGGAGGTGCTCGCAGGACGGTGGCCGAATCACCCCCGTGGGTGGTCCGGCCGCCGCACCTCGGCCGGACCCGGTCGTTGTGCAGGGTCCGACACCCCCTACGGGCGAGAGGAACCCCATGGGACGCAGGAAGCCCAACAAGCCGGGGCGCAGCCGCCAGGCCCAGTACACGCTCCAGCAGTTGCAGCCCCCCGGCTACGACGAGTGGCTCAGGGTCGACCCGAAGTCCGCCGACGCCGCCGACGATCCGCGCCTGTCCCCGGACGCCGTCGACCTGGTGCGCCGCCTCGGGCGTCTGCGCGCCTTCTACCCGGGCCGCATCCCCGTCCAGGCCGTGCACCTCGACGTCGCCATCGACGAGGGCACCGTCCTGCTGCGCCAGGGCGACACGGTCGCGCCGCTGCCGGTCGACGTGGCCGCGGAGATGCTCGGCGCCGACCCGGCCGGCGACCAGGTCCGCAGGAGCCTGCACGAACTGCACGCCCACGGGGGCGTCCTCCTGGACACCGGCACGGAGGCGACCCTCCTGCGGATCGTCGCCCAGCGCCCCGAACGACCCGGAGACCCCTGGGTGTTCGCCGACTCCCCGGAGGACACGCTCGTCCCGAAGGTCTGCGTCCCCGCGCACCCCGGTGACATCGGCCCCGACGAGTTCGCCGCCCTGGCCTTCATCAGGTCCCACATGGCCGAGGGCGCCGAGCCCGACCCGGAGGATTTCGCCCGGCACGAAGGCGTCGGAACCGTCGAGCGGGCCCGCGAGCTCTTCGGGGCCGTCGCCGAGCTCGCCGGGGTCAAGGGCTGCTCCGCCTGCCCGTCCGGCCACATCTGCACCCGCGATCCCGGCCCGTCCGACGACTGATCTCCGGAAATCCGTTCGCCCCGGCGCTGCCGCCCAGGTCATGCTGGAGCGCATGTTCCTGACGATCAGCACCACCGGCACGACGGAGAATCCGGCCACTGACCTGGGGTTTCTGCTGCACAAGCATCCCGGGAAGGCGCAGGCGTTCTCCACCTCGCACGGCACCGCCCACGTGTTCTACCCCGAGGCCACGGCCGAGCGGTGCACGGCCGCGCTGCTGCTCGAGGTGGACCCCGTCGCGCTCGTGCGGCGCGGTCAGGGCAAGGGGTCGGGCGGAACGCCCGACGCCGCCCTCGCCCAGTACGTCAACGACCGCCCGTACGCGGCCTCCTCGCTCCTCGCCGTGGCGCTGAGCGCGGTCTTCCGCACCGCCCTCAAGGGCCGGTGCGCCCTGCGCCCCGACCTGCCCGGGCAGCCGCTCCCGCTGCGGATCGAGGTCCCGGTGCTGCCCGCCCGGGGCGGCCCGGAGCTGGTGCGCCGCCTGTTCGGGCCGCTGGGCTGGGACCGGGTGGAGACCGGCCCGATCGTGCTGGACGAGCGGTTCCCGGAGTGGGGCGACAGCCGCTACGTGCGGCTCGTACTGGAGGGCCGGCTGCGGCTGGAGGACGCCCTGCGCCAGCTGTACGTCCTGCTGCCGGTCCTCGACGACGCCAAGCACTACTGGATCGCACCCGACGAGGTCGACAAGCTGCTGCGCGCCGGGGACGGCTGGCTGCCCGCGCACCCCGAGCACGCGCTCATCACCGCCCGCTACCTGGCCCGCCACAAGCGCCTCACCCGGGACGCCATGGAGCGCCTGGAGCTGGCCCGGCTGGCCGAGGCCGACGGGAGCGAGGCCGCGGAACTCGACAACGCCGTCGACGACGCCGCGGACACGGCCGACGGGACTCCGGACGCCTTGGAGCGGTCCGTTCCGCTCGCCGTGCGACGGCGTGACGCGATCCTCGGCACGCTGCGCGAGGCCGGCGCCCAGCGGGTGCTCGATCTCGGCTGCGGCCAGGGCCAGCTGGTGCAGGCCCTGCTCGAGGACCCGGCGTACACCGAGATCGTCGGCGTCGACGTGTCGGTGCGGGCTTTGACGACGGCCGCCCGGCGGCTGCGGCTGGAGCGGATGGGGGAGCGCCAGAGCTCCCGGGTCCGGCTGCTCCAGGGGTCGCTCGCCTACACCGACAAGCGGCTGGCCGGCTATGACGCCGCCGTGCTGAGCGAGGTGATCGAGCACGTGGACCTGCCCCGGCTGCCGGCGCTGGAGTACGCCGTCTTCGCCGCGGCCAGGCCCCGCACGGTCCTCGTCACCACCCCGAACGCCGAGTACAACGTGCGCTGGCAGTCCCTGCCCGCCGGGCACGTCCGCCACCGGGACCACCGCTTCGAGTGGACCCGCGAGGAGTTCCGTGCCTGGACCGGCAGCGTGGCCGCCCGGCACGGCTACACCGTCGTCCACGTGCCCGTCGGGGACGAGGACCCCGAGGTCGGGGCGCCGACCCAGATGGCCGTCTTCACCACCGCCACCGAGAGCCCGAAGGAGGCCGAGGCAGCATGAGCACCACCACCGAGCGCGCGGCCCACCGCGTACTTCCCGTCACCGACCTGTCCCTCGTCGTCCTCATCGGCGCCACCGGATCGGGCAAGACCACCTTCGCCCGCAAGCACTTCAAGCCCACCGAGATCCTCTCCTCCGACCACTGCCGGGGCCTGGTCGCCGACGACGTGAACGACCAGAGCGCCAGCAAGGACGCCTTCGACGTCCTCCACCACATCGCCGGCAAGCGGCTGGCCGCCGGCCGCCTCACCGTCGTGGACGCCACCAGCGTCCAGCGGGAATCCCGCCGCGAGCTCGTCCGCCTGGCCCGCGAGCACGACGTCCTGCCCATCGCGATCGTCCTCGACATGCCCGAGGCGGTCTGCGCCGAGCGCAACGCCGCCCGCCCCGACCGGGCGGGACTGCCGCGCCGGGTCATCCAGCGGCACCGCTCCGAGCTGCGCCGCTCCCTGCGCGGCCTGGAACGCGAGGGTTTCCGCAAGGTGCACGTCCTGCGCACGGTGGAGGAGGCCGACTCCGCCGAAGTGGTGCTGGAGAAGCGCTTCAACGACCTCACGCACCTCACCGGCCCCTTCGACATCATCGGTGACGTCCACGGCTGCTCCTCCGAGCTGGAGACCCTGCTCGCCGAGCTCGGCTACGAGGACGGCGTCCACCCGGCGGGCCGCACCGCGGTCTTCGTCGGCGACCTCGTCGACCGGGGCCCCGACAGCCCCGGCGTGCTGCGCCGGGTGATGGGCATGGTCAGGTCCGGCAACGCCCTGTGCGTGCCCGGGAACCACGAGAACAAGCTCGGCCGTTACCTCAAGGGTTCCAAGGTCCAGCAGACCCACGGCCTCGCCGAGACCGTCGAGCAGCTCTCCCGCGAGAGCGAGGAGTTCGTGGAGGAGGTCAGGGAGTTCATCGCCGGCCTGGTCAGCCACTACGTCCTCGACGGCGGCCGGCTCGTGGTCTGCCACGCGGGGCTGCCCGAGAAGTACCACGGCCGCACCTCCGGCCGGGTCCGCGCGCACGCCCTCTACGGGGAGACCACCGGCGAGACCGACGAGTTCGGCCTGCCCGTGCGCTACCCGTGGGCCGAGGACTACCGGGGCAAGGCGGTCGTGGTCTACGGCCACACCCCCGTCCCGGACACGGCCTGGATCAACAACACCATCTGCCTCGACACCGGCGCCGTCTTCGGCGGCCGGATGACCGCCCTGCGCTGGCCGGAGCGCGAACTGGTCGACGTACCGGCCGAGAAGGTCTGGTACGAGCCGGTCAAGCCGCTCGCCGCCGAGGTGCCCGGAGGCCACGAGGGGCGCCCGCTCGACCTGTCCGACGTGCACGGCCGCCGGGTCGTGGAGACCCGCCACCTGGGCAACGTCGGCGTCCGCGAGGAGAACGCGGCCGCGGCCCTGGAGGTCATGAGCCGCTTCGCGGTGGACCCCCGGCTGGTGCCGTACCTGCCGCCGACCATGGCGCCGACGGCCGCCTCCCAGGAGGACGGCGCCGGCGGGCCCTTCCTGGAGCACCCCGCCGAGGCCTTCGCCCAGTACCGGGCCGACGGCATCGCCCGGGTGGTGTGCGAGGAGAAGCACATGGGGTCCCGCGCCACCGTCCTGCTGTGCCGGGACGCGGACGTGGCCCGCGAGCGGTTCGGGGTCGAGGACGGCTCCACCGGCTCCCTCTACACCCGTACCGGCCGGCCCTTCTTCCCGGACCGGCAGATCACCGAGGAGTTCCTCGCCCGGCTGCGTGCCGCGGTCGACGGGGCGGGGCTGTGGGAGGAACTCGGCACCGGGTGGCTGCTCCTCGACGGGGAACTGCTGCCCTGGTCCCTGAAGTCCACCGGCCTGCTGCGCAACCAGTACGCGGCCGTGGGCGCCGCCTCCCGCACCGTCCTCCCGGCGGCCGTCGCCGCCCTGGAGGCGGCCGCGGCCAGGGGCGTGGACACCGGCGCGCTGCTGGAGCGCCAGCGCGGGCGGGCCGCCGACGCCGCCGCCTTCACCGAGGCGTACCGGCGCTACTGCTGGACCACCGACGGGCTGGACGGCGTACGGTTCGCGCCGTTCCAGCTGCTCGCGGCGGCGGGCCGGTCCCTGGCGGCCGTACCGCACGACGAGCAGCTGGCCTGGCTGGACCGGCTCGCGGACGCCGACGAGCGGACCGGCGGCCCGTTGCTGCGCCGGACCCGCCGCGTGTACGTGGACACCGGCGACGAGGAGTCCGTCCGCGAGGGCACCGACTGGTGGCTGGGGCTCACGGCCGCGGGCGGCGAGGGCATGGTCGTCAAACCGCTCCGGGCGTACGCCCGGGACGGCAGGGGCCGGCTGGTCCAGCCGGGGCTGAAGGTCCGCGGGCGCGAGTACCTGAGGATCATCTACGGTCCGGAGTACGCCCGTCCCGGCCGGCTGGAGCGGCTGCGCCACCGGTTCCTCGGACACAAGCGCTCGCTCGCCCTGCGCGAGTACGCGCTCGGTCTGGAGGCGCTGGACCGGCTGGCGGCGGGGGAGCCGTTGTGGCGGGTCCACGAGCCGGTGTTCGCGGTGCTCGCGCTGGAGTCGGAGCCGGTCGACCCCCGGCTGTGAGCGGCGTCCGTAAAGGCGCGGCGTAAAGCGGAGGCCCCCGTACGGCCGCGAATTAGGTCGTATGGGGGAACTTTCCCCGGGAAGCCCCGGGAAAGCGCCGGCGGGATCGTTCATCCAGGGCAGCGGAGTGTCCGCGACCCAGGAAGGACGGAACGTCACTTATGAAGATGACCGCGCGCGGAAGCATTGCGGCGCTCATGACCTGTATGGCCGCGGCCGGCGCGGCCTCCCCGGCCGTGGCCGACTCGGTCCCTGTGGGTGTCCCGCTGGAGGCGGTGGAGACCACGCTGGGGCTGCCCGCCCCACAGCTGGCGACGGGGGTCCCGGTGCCGCTCGTCGGTGCCCCGGAGGCACCCCGGTTCCACCGGGGCGACCTGCTGCCGACCCCGTTGCTCCCGATGGTGCCGATCGCCGCCGACCTCGGGGCCACCCGTCTCACGTCGCCGGTGCCCAACCTGATGGGGGAGCAGAAGACGGACGGCGAGGGGTTCATCGAGTCCTCGGCGAGCACCCTGCTCACCCGCACCCCCGGCGCGAACGTCCGTGCCCCGCTGACGATGCCGGACGCGAGCAACTCGGGGATCCCGAACCTCGCCGTCCCGAACCTGGGCCTGTCGGTCCCGGACGTCGTCGGCACCCCGACGGCACTTCTCGGCCTGCGCTGAGCCGGGAAAGCCGACGCGAGGTCAGAAAGCCGCTTGGTCTGGGAACGTGTACGGCATGGGATTCCACGTCGACTCCGAGACCGGGCGGCTTCGCCGCGTCATCCTCCACCGGCCCGATCTGGAGCTGAAGCGGCTCACACCAAGCAACAAGGACGCCCTGCTCTTCGACGACGTGCTGTGGGTGCGCCGGGCCCGCCAGGAGCACGACGGCTTCGCGGACGTGCTCCGCGACCGGGGGGTGTCCGTCCACCTCTTCGGCGACCTCCTGCGGGAGGTCCTCGACGTCACCGAGGCACGGCACCTCGTACTGGACCGGGTCTTCGACGAGAAGGAGTACGGGCCGCTCGCCACCGACCACCTGCGCGCGGTCTTCGACGGGCTGCCGTCGGAGGCCCTCGCGGAGGCGCTCGTCGGCGGCATGACCAAGCGGGAGTTCCTGGAGCGGCACGCCGAGCCGGTCTCGGTGCGCTTCCACGCCCTCGAGATGGACGGCTTCCTGCTCATGCCGCTGCCGAACCACCTCTTCACCCGTGACACCTCCGCCTGGATCTACGACGGGGTGTCCATCAACGCCATGCGCTGGCCCGCCCGCCAGCGCGAGACCGTGCACTTCGAGGCGATCTACCGGCACCATCCGCTCTTCACCGGATCCGGCCCCTTCCACTACTGGTCGCAGGGCCAGCCGGACTACCCGTCCACGATCGAGGGCGGCGACGTCCTGGTCATCGGCAACGGCGCGGTACTGATCGGGATGAGCGAGCGCACCACCCCGCAGGCGGTGGAGATGCTGGCCCGCGGCCTGTTCGCGGCCGGCTCGGCGACGGTCATCGTGGCCCTCGACATGCCCAAGCGGCGGGCCTTCATGCACCTGGACACGGTGATGACGATGGTCGACGCAGATACGTTCACTCAGTACGCCGGCCTCGGCATGCTGCGCTCCTACACGATCCGGCCGGGCGAGGGGGCGAGCGACCTCCGGGTCAGCGACCACCCGCCGGAGCACATGCACCGGGCCATCGCCTCCGCCCTCGGCCTGGACGGGGTGCGGGTGCTCACGGCCACGCAGGACGTGCACTCGGCGGAGCGCGAGCAGTGGGACGACGGGTGCAACGTGCTGGCCGTGGAGCCGGGAGTGGTCGTCGCCTACGAGCGGAACGTCACCACCAACACCCACCTGCGCAAGGAGGGGATCGAGGTGATCGAGATCCCCGGCAGCGAGCTGGGGCGGGGCCGCGGCGGTCCGCGCTGCATGAGCTGCCCCGTCGAGCGGGACCCCGTGTGACATGATCCACCCGTTCTGTATAGCAATACGGAGGATCGTATAGACTTCCAGCATCCCCTGTCAGCGCCACCCAGGAGCGTCCCCATGGCCACCGACCTCTTCGGTCGCAGTTTCCTCAAGGAGCTCGACTTCACCGCCGCCGAGTTCCGCGGCCTGGTCGAGCTCGCCGCCGAACTGAAGGCGGCCAAGAAGGCGGGGACCGAGGGGCGGCTCCTCCAGGGGAAGAACCTCGCGCTGATCTTCGAGAAGACCTCCACCCGCACCCGCTGCGCCTTCGAGGTCGCCGCCGCCGACCAGGGCGCCCACACCGTCTACCTCGACCCCTCCGGGTCCCAGATCGGCCACAAGGAGTCCGTCCGGGACACGGCGCGGGTGCTCGGCCGGATGTTCGACGGCATCGAGTACCGGGGCGACAGCCAGGAGGCCGTCGAGGAGCTGGCCGCCCACTCCGGCGTGCCCGTCTTCAACGGCCTGACCGACGACTGGCACCCGACCCAGATGCTCGCCGACGTGCTCACCATGACCGAGCACAGCACCAAGCCGCTGGAGCGGATCTCCTTCGCCTACCTGGGCGACGCCCGCTTCAACATGGGCAACTCCTACCTGGTGACCGGCGCCCTGCTGGGCATGGACGTACGCGTCGTCGCGCCGAAGGCGTACTGGCCGGCCGAGGCCGTCACGGCGCGGGCCCGGGAGCTCGCCGCGGCCAGCGGGGCCCGGATCACCCTGACCGAGGAGGTCGCGGAAGGCGTGGCGCAGGCCGATTTCGTGGCCACGGACGTCTGGGTCTCGATGGGCGAGCCCAAGGAGGTCTGGGACGAGCGGATCGCGGCGCTGGCCCCGTACGCCGTCACCATGGACGTGCTGCGCGCGACCGGCAACCCGGACGTGAAGTTCCTGCACTGCCTGCCCGCCTACCACGACCTGGGCACCAAGGTGGCCCGGGAGGTCCACGAACGGCACGGGCTGGACTCGCTGGAGGTGACCGACGAGGTGTTCGAGTCCGAGCACTCCGTCGTCTTCGACGAGGCGGAGAACCGGCTGCACACCATCAAGGCCGTGCTCGTCGCGACGATGGCCAAGCCCGCCGCATAGTCATACGTGCCGCCCGGCGGGGACCCCGTGCGCCCCCGCCGGGCGGAACCGCGGCGCCTTCTGTCGCGTTTCTCTGACGGCAGTCACCGATCGGTGATAACTTCGACCGCGTGAGCCCCTTCACCGGTTCCACTCCAGCGACCGAACGGTGGCGCCACCTGCGGGTGACCCGGCAGGACGGCGTGGCCACCGTCACCCTCGACCGCCCCGAGAAGCTGAACGCGCTCACCTTCGGCGCCTACGCCGACCTGCGCGATCTGCTCGCCGAACTGTCCCGCACCCGTTCCGTGCGCGCCCTCGTCCTCGCCGGCGAGGGCCGCGGCTTCTGCTCCGGCGGGGACGTGGACGAGATCATCGGCGCGACCCTCGCCATGGACACCGCCCAGCTCCTCGACTTCAACCGGATGACCGGCCAGGTGGTCCGCGCGATCCGCGAATGCCCCTTCCCGGTCATCGCCGCCGTGCACGGGGTGGCCGCCGGCGCCGGCGCCGTCCTCGCCCTCGCCGCCGACTTCCGGATCGCCGACCCCTCCGCCCGCTTCGCCTTCCTCTTCACCCGCGTCGGCCTGTCCGGCGGCGACATGGGCGCCGCGTACCTGCTGCCCCGTGTCGTCGGCCTCGGCCACGCCACCCGGCTGCTGATGCTCGGAGAGCCCGTACGCGCCACCGAGGCCGAGCGGATCGGCCTGCTCAGCGAACTGGTCGACGAGGGCAAGGCCGACGCCCGCGCCGCCGAACTGGCCGCCCGCCTCGCCGCCGGACCCGCCCTCGCCCACGCCCAGACCAAGGCCCTGCTCACCGCCGAACTGGACATGCCCCTGGCCGCCTCGGTGGAACTGGACGCCAACACCCAGGCCCTGCTGATGAACGGCCAGGACTACGCGGAGTTCCACGCCGCCTTCACCGCGAAGCGGCCCCCGGAGTGGAAGGGCAGGTAGCCACATGTCCGCGAGCGCCATGAGGGTGGCCGTCGTCGGCGGCGGGCCGGGCGGACTGTACGCCGCCGCGCTGCTGGCCCGCCGGGGGCACACCGTGGAGGTCTGGGAACGCAACGCCCCCGACGACACCTTCGGCTTCGGCGTGGTCCTCTCCGACGAGACCCTCGGCGGCATCGAACGGGCCGACACCGTCGTCCACGCCGCCCTCGGCGCCGAGTTCGTGCGCTGGGACGACGTGGACGTCGTGCACCGGGGCCGCCTGCTGACCTCCGGCGGCCACGGCTTCGCCGCCCTCGGCCGCCGCCGGCTGCTGGAGATCCTGCACGAACGCTGCGCCGGCCTCGGCGTCCGGCTCCGCTTCCGCGCCGAGGCCCCCGACGCCTTCGAACTGGCCCGCTCGTACGACCTGGTGGTCGCGGCGGACGGGGTGCACAGCGCGACCCGCGCGCGCGGCGCCGCCCACTTCCGGCCCACCGAGACCCCCGGACGCTGCCGGTACATCTGGCTCGCCGCCGACTTCGCCTTCGACTCCTTCCGCTTCGAGATCGCCGAGACCGAGCACGGGGTCGTGCAGCTGCACGGCTACCCGTACGCCCGCCCCTCCTCGGGGCCCGCCGGGCCACAGGGCGGGTCCGGTGCCTCGACCGTGATCGTGGAGATGCGGGAGGAGGTGTGGCGGGCGGCGGGCCTCGACCTGTGCGACGAGGCCGAATCGGCGTCCCGCTGCGCCAAGACCTTCGCCGAGGCACTGCGGGGCCGGCCGCTGCACGGCAACCGCTCGGCGTGGACCCGCTTCCGCACCGTCGTCAACGAGCACTGGTCGCACGGCAACGTGGTGCTGCTCGGCGACGCGGCGCACACCGCGCACTTCTCCATCGGCTCCGGCACCAAGCTCGCCGTCGAGGACGCCCTCGCCCTCGCCGAAGCCCTGGACCGCGGGCCCGACGTCCCCTCCGCCCTCGCCGCCTACGAGGAGGAACGGCGCCCGGCCGTGGCCAGCACCCAGCGCGCCGCCGCCGCCAGCATGCGCTGGTTCGAGGAGCTCGCCGGATACGTGGACCAGCCCGCCCGGCAGTTCGCCTTCAACCTGCTCACCCGCAGCCGCCGCGTCACCCACGACAACCTGCGGCTGCGCGACGAACGGTTCACCCGGGCGGTGGAACGCGACTTCGGCTGCCCCGAGGACGCGGACGGCACGGGAACCCCGCCCATGTTCACCCCGTTCACCCTGCGAGGACTCACCCTTCGCAACCGCGTCGTGGTCTCGCCGATGGACACGTACTCGGCCCGGGAGGGCGTGCCCGGCGACTTCCACCTCGTCCACCTGGGCGGGCGGGCCCTCGGCGGCGCAGGGCTCGTCATGACCGAGATGGTGTGCGTCAGCGCCGAAGGCCGGATCACCCCCGGCTGCGCCGGCCTGTGGACCGCGGAGCAGGCGGCCGCCTGGAAACGGATCGCCGACTTCGTCCACGCCTCCGCGCCCGGTACGGCCCTCGGCGTCCAGCTCGGCCACTCCGGCCGCAAGGGGTCCACCCGCCTGATGTGGGAAGGCATGGACGAACCGCTCCCGGACGGCAACTGGCCCCTGGTCGCCGCCTCCGCCCTGCCCTACCGGCCCGGGGTCTCCGCCGTCCCGCGCGCCCTGGAGGCCGCCGACCTCGCGGCGATCCGCTCCGACTTCGCGGCGGCCGCCGTCCGCGCCGCCGAATGCGGCTTCGACCTGCTGGAACTGCACTGCGCGCACGGCTACCTGCTGTCCGGGTTCCTCTCCCCGCTCACCAACCGCCGCGACGACGCCTACGGCGGCCCCCTGGAGAACCGGCTCCGGTTCCCCCTGGAGGTCTTCGACGCGGTCCGCGAGGTCTGGCCCGAGGACCGCCCCATGACGGTCCGGCTCTCGGCCACCGACTGGGCCCCCGGCGGCACCACGCCCGAGGACGCCGAACGGATCGCGGCGGCCTTCGCCGCCCACGGCGCCGACGCCGTCGACGTCTCCACCGGACAGGTCGTCGCGGACGAGGTCCCCGAGTACGGGCGCTCCTACCAGACCCCCTACGCCGACCGGATCCGCAACGCGCTCGGCGTCCCCGTCATCGCCGTCGGCGCGATCTCCTCCTGGGACGACGTCAACTCCCTGCTGCTGGCCGGCCGCGCCGACCTGTGCGCGCTCGGCCGCCCCCACCTGTACGACCCGCACTGGACCCTGCACGCGGCCGCCGAGCAGGGGTACGCGGGCCCCGGCGCGCCGTGGCCGGCCCCGTACCGGGCCGGCAGCCGCAGGCCCCCGATCGGCAAGGGGTAGATCAGAGCGCCTCCAGCACGACGCGGTCCTCGACCGGGGTGTAGCCGAGGCGCTGGTAGACGCCGTTGCTGGTGGGGTTGGCCAGGTCGGTGAAGAGCAGCACCTGTGCGGCGCCGGCCGCGTACGCGGCGCCGCTCGCGGCGTGCGTGACCCCGGCGGCGTAGCCGCGGCCCCGCGCGGCGGGCGGGGTGTAGACCGGCCCGATCCGCGAGGCGCCGGCGAGGGGGCGGGAGAAGCCGGCCACCGACACCGGGACGCCCCCGTGCTCCCAGAGGAGGCAGCCGCCGTAGGAGATCCGGTCGCGCAGGGCGGCCTCGGAGGGGGTGCCCGGCTCGTCGCACTCCAGGTGGAACGCCGTGAGCCACTCCACCAGCAGCGGCAGGTCCGCCTTGGCGGCGGGCCGGCCGCGGCCCTCGGGGACCGGGTCCGGGGCGCGGAGCCCGTCCAGCCGGTACAGCCGCAGCTCCTCGGTGACGCGGGCCGGCGCTCCCCACACCCCGGCCAGCACCGACGCGTCGGACCGGCGGGCGTTCAGGGCCCGGGCACCGCGGAGCAGCGGCTCCGACGCGAAGACGGAGCCCAGCTCCCGGACCGCCTCCACGGGCAGCGCCCCGAGCAGCAGCGGGAAGGGCGGGGTGCACAGCAGGGCCCCGGCGACGGTTCCGTCCGCCCCGGTCCACCAGCCGAAGACGGGGTCGGCGGAGCCGAAGGCGTGCGGGCCCCGCCGCACCAGGGCATCGGTGACGGTCAGCAGGCTGGTGTTGACGACGGGCTGCGCGGCGACGGCCGGGCGCGCTGCGGCCAGATAGGCCGCCAGATCAGTGCTGAAGGTCCATGTCATGCCCCATCGTGGCGGGCCGGGGGAGCCGGCCGCACCGGGATTTCCGGCGCAGCAGGCCGGGGGCCGGTGGGCGCGCGCTCCCCCGCGTGGGGGAGACGCTCCCCCCGCACGGGGGAGGAGCGGGGCCCGGGCCGCTGGGATCTTGGGAACACGAGCAGCCGCCGGCCGGCGGCAGCCGCGGGACGAGGAGGAACCATGAGCGGGACGCACCCCATCCAGGCGGAGTACGGCCGGGTCACCGGACCCGCGCGGCTACGGACGCACGAAGCGGGCGCCCGTGTCGCGCAGCCGGGCGTGGAGTTCGGCGAAGACCGCCGCGGCGCGGTCGCCGGGCCAGTCCGCCGGGAGCAGCTCCCGCGGCAGCCCGGGGTCGGCGTAGGGCAGTCGCCGCCAGGAGTCCAGGGCGGCCAGGTAGGCCCGGTAGGCGGCCTCGGGAGTGGGCTCGGGGCCCGTCTGGAGGGCCCGCAGGACCGGTTCGTGCCGGTCGAGGAACTCCTCGTGCTGCTTGGCCAGGGCCGTCAGGTCCCACCAGCGGCCCACCGCCTCGGCGGTCGGGGCGAAACCGAGATGCGGGCCGCGGAAGAGTTCCACGTACCCGGTCAGGTGCAGCCGCTCGAGGGTGTGCCCCGTCTCCTCGGCCAGCTGGGCGGGTGCGATCCACACGCCCGGGGCCACCGCCCCGAAGCCCAGCCGGGCCAGGCGCGAACGCAGCAGGTGCCGCTTGTGCCGCTCCTGCTCCGGGACGGAGAAGACGGCGACCAGCCACTCCTGGGACACCGGCACGGCTCCGTAGATCCGCCGGTCCCCGTCCTCCAGCAGCAGCCGGGCCTCCTCGGAGAGCTCGTATCCGGCCGAGCCGTCCGCGGCCTTCGCGGGCACCAGGAAGCCGCGCCGCTTCAGCCGGGACACCGAGGAGCGGACGGAGGGCGCGTCGACCCCCGCCGCGCCCAGCAGGCGGACCAGCGCCGATACCGGGACGGCCCCTTCGAAGGACCGCCCGTAGGCTCCGTAGAACGTGACGATCAAAGATCGCGGAGTGTGCTGCTCGACCACGGGTTCACTCTAGATCGCGCAGCCGGAACCGCTGAAGTTTGCCGGTCGGGGTCCGCGGCAGCGCGGGCAGGAAGACGAAGGAGCGCGGGCACTTGTGCGGGGCGAGCTCCCCCTTCATGAAGGTCCGCAGGGCTTCCTCCGTCAGCACCGCGCCGTCGCGCGGCACGGTGTAGGCCACCACGACCTGCCCGCGCCGCTCGTCCGGACGGCCGACGACCGCCGCCTCCGCGATGTCCGGATGGCGCAGCAGGGCCTCTTCCACCTCGGGGCCCGCGATGTTGTAACCCGAGGAGATGATCATGTCGTCGGCGCGGGCCACGTAGCGGAAGTAGCCGTCGGGGTCCCGGACGTAGGTGTCGCCGGTCAGGTTCCAGCCGTCCCGGACGTACTCGCCCTGGCGGGGGTCGGCGAGATAGCGGCAGCCGACCGGTCCGCGCACCGCCAGCAGCCCAGGCTCGTTGTCCGCCACGGGCCGCCCGGACGGGTCCACCACCCGGGCCTCCCACCCGGGGACCACCCGGCCGGTGGTACCGGGGCGGATGTCCTCGTCGGCGGCGGAGATGAAGATGTGCAGCAGTTCGGTGGCGCCGATGCCGTTGATGATCCGCAGCCCGGTGCGCTCGTACCAGGCCTGCCAGGTCGCGGCGGGCAGGTTCTCGCCGGCCGAGACGCAGCGGCGCAGCGCGGACAGGTCGTAGGCGCCCGTGTCGTAGGGCCCCAGGGTGTCCAGCATCGACCGGTACGCGGTGGGCGCGGTGAACAGCACCGTGACCCGGTGCTCGGCGAGCGCGGGCAGCAGCGTCCGGGGCGTGGCCCGCTCCAGCAGCAGCGCGCAGGCGCCGGCGCGCAGCGGGAAGACGACCAGCCCGCCGAGGCCGAAGGTGAACCCGAGCGGCGGACTGCCCGCGAACACGTCGTCGGGGCGGGGCCGCAGGACGTTGCGGGAGAAGGTGTCGGCGACGGCGAGGAGGTCGCGGTGGAAGTGCATGCAGCCCTTGGGGCGCCCGGTGGTCCCGGAGGTGAAGGCGATCAGCGCGACATCGTCGGCGGAGGTGTCGACGGCGGGGAAGGGCGCGGTGTGCGCCTCGGCGAGCCGCAGCAGGTCGTCCGCGCCCGCGCCGCCGTACGGGGTGATCCGCAGTCCGGGTACCTCGGCCCGGGCGAGGTCGTCGAGGGCGCTCACATGGCACAGGGCGTGCCGCACCTCGGCCATGGAGCACACCGTGGCCAGTTCCTGGGCGCGCTGCTGGGCCAGGACGGTGACGGCCACCGCGCCCGCCTTCATCACGGCCAGCCAGCAGGCCGCGAGCCAGGGACCGGTGGGGCCGCGCAGCAGGACCCGGTTGCCGGGGACGACGCCGAGGTCGATGGTGAGGACGTGGGCGAGGGCGTCGACGCGCTCACGGAGCTCCCCGTACGACCACACCCCGCCGGCGCCGTCGCGGAAGGCGGGCCGGTCCGGCCCGAAGCGCTCGACGGTGGCGTCGAGCAGTTCGGCGCCGCAGTTCAGCCGGTCCGGGTAGGCCAGTTCGGGCAGCTCGAACAGGAGCCGCGGCCAGGCGTGGGCGGGCGGCAGGTGGTCGCGGGCAAAGGTGTCGGCGTGAGCGGATGGCTTGAGCTCCAAGGCGGTTACGCCCCCTTGCGACGTCCGGATTTTTGGGGTGGAGCCGGCCGTGCGAATGCCTTCCGAGCGTATCGTGACGGTGACGGCAGTCAACAGGACGCGATAAGAGTGTCGACAGGACTTGGGGGCATGCGGATGGCCGGCTTCGCGCTCGCGGCGGAACAAGAGGAATGGTGCGGCCGGTTGCGCGCCCTGGCGCGCGAGCGGCTCCGGCCGCTCGCCGAGAAGGGCGAGCCCGGACGGGTGAACCGGCCCCTGCTGGCCGAGCTGGGGGAATTGGGCCTGCTGGACCGGGTCTTCGGCTCGGGGGCGCTGGAGCTGTGCCTGCTGCGGGAGTCCCTCGCCTACGGGTGCACGGAGGCGGAAACGGCCCTGGCCCTCCAGGGGCTCGGGGCCCACCCGGTGCTCCGGTCGGGCAGCACGGCCCAGCGGGAGCGGTGGCTGCCGGGGGTCCGGGCGGGACGGCACGTGGCGGCCTTCGCGCTGAGCGAGCCCGGCGCCGGCTCCGACGCCGCGGCCCTCGCCCTGACGGCGGCCCCGGACGGGCCGGGCTGGCGGCTGACGGGGGCCAAATGCTGGATCTCCAACGCCCCCGAGGCCGACTTCTACACCGTCTTCGCCCGTACGGGCGAAGCCCCCGGAGCCAAGGGCATCACGGCCTTCCTGGTCCCCGCCGACCGCCCGGGGCTGACGGGGGAGGCCCTGGAGATGCTCTCCCCGCACCCGATCGGCTCGCTCGCCTTCGACGGCGTACCGGTCGGCCGCGAGGACGTACTCGGCGAGCCCGGGCAGGGGTTCCGCGTCGCGATGGAGACCCTGAACCTCTTCCGGCCCAGCGTGGGCGCCTTCGCGGTCGGCATGGCGCGGGCCGCGCTCGACGCGACGCTGGCCCACACGGCGGGCCGGACCGCCTTCGGCGGGGTGCTCGCCGACCTCCAGGCGGTCGCGCACCGGGTGGCGGAGATGGCCACCCGCACCGAGGCCGCCCGGCTGCTGGTGTACGCGGCGGCCGGGGCGTACGACAGCGGCTCGCCGGACGTCCCCGGCCGCGCCGCCATGGCCAAGCTCCTCGCGACCGAGACGGCCCAGTACGTGGTGGACCACGCCGTACAGCTGCACGGCGCGGCCGCCCTGCGCCGGGGCCATCTGCTGGAGCACCTCTACCGCGAGGTGCGCGCGCCCAGGATCTACGAGGGGGCGAGCGAGGTGCAGCGCACCATCATCGCCAAGGAGCTCTACCGGGGGGTGGCGGCGCGATGAGCCCCGAGCGCCTCAACCCGCCGGAGCTGTCCCCGGCCACCGGCTTCTCCCACGCCGTGTCGGCCACCGGGTCGCGGATCGTCTTCCTGGCCGGCCAGACCGCGCTGGACGGCTCCGGGAAGGTGGTCGGGCAGACCCTGCCGGAGCAGTTCGAGTGCGCCCTGGCCAATCTGCTGACCGCCCTCGCGGCGGCCGGCGGCGCCCCGTCCGACCTGGCCCGGGTGACGGTGTACGCCGTGGACGTGGAGGCGTACCGCGCGCACGCCGCCGAACTGGGCCGCGTCTGGCGCCGCCTCGCGGGCCGCGACTACCCGGCGATGGCGGTGGTCGGGGTGGTCCGCCTCTGGGACACCGAGGCCCAGCTGGAACTGGACGGGATCGCGGTGCTCCCCTGAGCGCGCCGCCCGCGTGCGGCCGGGGCGCCCGCCGGCCCCGCCGCCGGCGTGCGGCCGGGGTCAGGAGCGGCCGGTGACGTGGCCGCCGTCCACACGCAGCGCGTGGCCGGTGACGAACTCGGCTCCCGCCAGGTACAGCACCGCCTCGGAGATCTCGGAGACCTCGCCGATCCGGTTCATCAGGGCGAGCCCGCCGAAGGAGTCCACCTCGGTTCCGGTGTGCAGCGGCGTGCGGATCACCCCCGGCGCCACGAGGTTGACGCGGATGCCGTCCGCCGCCAGCTCGGCGGCCAGGCTCGTGGTCAGCGCGTGCACACCGGCCTTGCTGACGATCGGGGCGGAGGCGGGGAAGCCGGCGATCGCGTGGTCCACCAGCACGGTGCCGATGTTGACGATGCTGCCGCCCCGGCCCTGGGCGCGCAGGGCCCGCACCACGGCCTGGGTGGTGAGGTAGGTGCCCTTGAGGTTGCCGGTGAGGAAGCCGTCGAGCTGCTCCTCGGTGACCTCGGTGAAGGGCGTCGAGGCGAAGGTGCCGGCGTTGTTGACCAGCACGTCGATGCGGCCGAAGCGCTCCAGCGCGGTGCGCACGAGCAGCTCGCCGGTCTCCTTCGCCGCGATGTCACCCGCCGCCCACGCGGTGCGCTCGGGCTGTCCCAGTCCGGCCGCGGCCTTGGCGAGGCGGTCGCGGTCGCGGCCGCCCAGGACCACGTTGGCCCCGTCGGCGAGGAAGGCCCGGGCGATGTCCAGGCCGATGCCGCTGGAGGATCCGGTGATCAGGGCGGTGCGGCGGGTCGTGGTGTCGGTCATGTCCGTGGGTGCCTTTCGGTCGGCTCGGTGGAGACACCAGAAACGTATGAGCCGTCAACCGATAACACCACGACGGAAATTGGAGCATGGGATAATCCAGCGTTATGGATGTGGATCTGCGGGACCTGGAACTCCTCGACGCCACCGCCGAGACGGGCTCGCTGACCGCGGCCGCCGAGCGGCTCTACGTCAGCCAGCCCGCCCTGAGTCAGCGGCTGACCCGGCTGGAGGACCGGCTCGGGACGCGGCTCTTCGACCGGCGGGGCCGCCGCCTGGTGCCCAACGCGGCCGGCCGCCGGATGCTCGTCACCGCCCGCCGCGTCCTGGGCGAGCTGGAGTCGGCCACCCGCGACCTGCGGGACATCCGCGACGGCCGCGAACGGCGGGTGCGCTTCGCCGCCCAGTGCAGCACCACCTTCCCCTGGCTGCCGCCCGTACTGCGCGCCTTCCGGGAACGGGAGCCGGACATCGAGGTGCGGATCGGGACCGTTCCCGACGACGCCCCGATCCCGGCCCTGCTCGAGGACGAGATCGACGTGGCGCTCATCACCAAGCCGGACGCGCGGATGGACCGGGTGACCCTGACCCGGCTCTTCGAGGACGAGATGGTGGCGGTGGTGCCCGACGGCCACCCCTGGGCGGCGCTCCCGCACCTGACCGCCCGTGACTTCGACGGCGCCGACCTCGTCCTCTACGACGTCTACGACCAGAGGCGCATCCCGGCCGAGCCGCTGCCGATCCCCGCCGGGGCCCGGCCCGGCCGGGTCACCACCATGCCGGTGGTGACCGATCTGGTGGTCGAGATGGTGGCGGGCGGCCAGGGGGCGGCGGTGCTGCCGAACTGGGTGGCCGCCCCGTACGCGTCCTCGCACGGCCTGGCCCTGGTCCGGATCGGCGAACGGCCGATGACCCGGACCTGGTTCTGCGCCACCCGGCCGGGTCCCCACCCGCCGCACCTGGAGAGCTTCCTGGAGGAGCTCATGACCCGTCTCAGGGCTCCCGGGCGATGACCGGCGGTCGGCAGGCACGGCGGGGAGGGCCGGCGCCCGTCCGGCAGGGCGGCCGGCGGGGCGCACGCGGATGACCGGCGGGCGGCCGGCAAGGCCGTCCGTGCGGGCTCAGCGGGCGTCCAGCAGGGTGCCCGTCCATTCCTCGATGCCCGCCACCGTGCGCGGCAGGGTCGCCCGGCATCAGGCGGGCGCCGTCGGCCGAGATGACCAGGTCGTCCTCGATGCGCACCCCGAAGCCGCGCAGCCCGGCCGGAAGCGTCTCGCCGTCCGGCTGGAGGTAGAGCCCGGGTTCCACCGTGAGGACCTGGCCCTCCTCCAGCACCCCGTCGAGGTACGTCTCGGCCCGCGCCTTCGGATGTCGGCCGTGTAGAGGGTGTCGGTCTCCACGCCCGCTTCCGGCAGCAGGAGTTCGTCGCGGTTCAGCCGGCCGTCGTTGCGGATCCAGTGCAGTACGCGCGCGTGGGCGCCCGACGCGGCGATGGTGTCGTAGCCCGTGCCGTTGCCCTCGGTCCGGCCGCGCAGGCCGAAGAGAAGAGCGCGGAGAGCCGGGCGCGGCGGGCGGGGTGACGGCGTACGAGGCCGTGCGCGCGGTGTCGGCCGGCGGTGTGGCCACCCAGTCCTCCGCCATGAAGCGGGGCAACTCGGCTGATACCGGCAGGTCGTGGCTGCCGGTGTTCAGGCGGGAGGAGGCGTCGGTCGCGGGGGGCTCCCTCAAGAAGTACTGAACTGGTGTACGCCTAGGTCTTGCCAGTGCAATTTCACATTACTATGTTACAGCTCACACCGCGGCACGTTAATCCCCGTCAAACGCCGTGTGACGCAGGGCAGTTCGCACCTTTCCCCCACCTCCCAAACAGGAGTCATCGGTGTTCCAGCACAGAGCTGTGCGTACGTCTCTCCTCTCCGCCGCCGTGGCGGTCACCCTCCTCGCCACCGCCGGCCAGGCCTCGGTCCAGGCCGCCGCCCCGGCCGCCCCGGCCGCCCCGGCCACCACCTTCTCCGCCGGCGCGCGGGGTGCGACCACCGCGGCGCCCAACCCCTTCGACGAGGTCGACCGGCTGGCCGACGCCAAGCCGCTCACCCCGGCGCCCGCCCCGGCCCCCGGAGGCAAGGCCGTCACCGACGGCCGGGTCCCGGGCGCCGCCCCGGCCGTGGAGGCCCCGGGTTCCACCGCGAGCGCCGAACGCGCGGAGAAGAGCCGTGAGTCCGCCCTGACCGCGCCGACGGCGAAGAGCGTCGCCGCGGGCGTCCCCTGCACCCTCGACGGGATCAAGAACCTCACCCCGGAGCAGTTCGCCGACTTCCTCGCCGACCAGGCCGTCACCGCCGACGGCTGTCTGCGCGGGCTGATCTGGACCTGGGACGCCCGTCTGGCGCCCGTCATGTCCGACGCCCACGTTCAGGCCGTCGCCCGCCGCATATCCAGCCTGGCCGCCGCCCACGACGGCCGTAACTCCTCGCACCTGGAGGAGATGTTCACCTACCTGCACGCCGTCGCCTACCACGACTTCTCCCGTGACGAGATCGACGTCACCGACGCCCCCACCGTCGCCGCGATCCGCCAGGCCATCGACGCCTTCGGCAACGCCGCTCGGACCTTCGACGTCACCCCCTCCAACGCCCGCACCCTGCGCGAGGCCCTGTACTCCGCCGGCCCGGGCCTGCGCCACCACCAGCTCGGCCTCATCAAGAAGGTCCTGGCCACCATGGACCCGGCGCACCCGGCCACCCACCTCGACGCCGGCTGGGCGGGCGCCGTCCTCGCCGCCCTCTCCACCAACTACCTGGGCGTCTACCCGGGCAACCAGGACACGGCCTTCCACGCGGCGGTCGCGGGGGACGCCCCGTACCGCGCGGCCTTCAAGGCCTTCGCCGGCTACACCCACCTGAAGGGCACCGGCAACGCCTGGGTGGCGCGCGACGCCCTCAGCGAGTACGCCCGCTTCGGCCAGGTCGAGGGTCTGCGGGACCAGGTCGTCGCCGACCTCGGCACCATGCTGGAGCCCGCCAAGTCCGGCTTCGGAACCGAGGTCTGGGCGAAGATCGTCTCCTGGCTCAACTTCTACGAGGCCTGCAAGCCGTACGGGGTGTGCAAGGAGGACATCGAGAAGCAGATCTTCCCGTACACCTACACCTACGACAACGGCGCCATCAAGGTCCGCACCGGCCTCGACAAGAACACCGTCGACCAGCTCTACTACGCGAGCAAGCAGGTCAAGACCCAGTTCCACCGCGTGCTCGGCACGGACCAGCCGCTCGCCGGCGACCCGAACAGCACCCTCAACATCGTGCTCTACGGCTCCCGTGCCGACTACGAGAACTACCACCCGATCCTGACGGGCTACGACACCAACAACGGCGGCATCTACATCGAGAACGGCGGCACCTTCTACACCTACCAGCGCCGCGTCCCGCAGGACTCCTCCCTCACCCTCGAAGAGCTCTTCCGCCACGAGTACACGCACTACCTCAACGGCCGCTTCGCCGTCCCCGGCTTCTTCGGCCAGGGCCCCTGGTACGAGGGTGACCGCACCACCGCCATGGACGAGGGCACCGCCGAGTTCTTCGACGGCGCCACCCGCGACAACGGCATCGCCGTCCGCAAGTCCCTGGTCAAGAGCATCATCAACGACACCGCCGGCGGCGGCCCCCGCATGACCGTCGAGCAGCTGCTGAACGCCACCTACGACGGCGACGGCTTCCGCTTCTACAGCTACGCGGGCACCTTCTTCGAGTTCCTGTGGACCGAGAAGCCCTCGCTGCTGCGCGAGATGTACCGCCACCTGCGGGCCAACGACGTCGCCGGCTACGACGCGTGGCGCCACCGCCTGGGGGCGGACACCTACCTCCAGCGCGACTACGACCGCTTCCTGGACGCCCAGATCGCCAAGGTGGACCAGCTCTTCGTGCCGAACACCACCTTCACGCCGAACGAGCGGCTGCGCGACGCGGCGCTCGCCTCGGTGAAGTCCTCCTTCGCGGCCGCCACCTACAACACCCCGGACTGCGTGGAGAACGGCGACCCCGGCAAGCGCCGCTTCACCTGCACGGGCCGGATCACCGCGAACCTGAAGAACTGGCGCAGCGACGACCAGAACTTCAAGGACATGTCCGAGACGGTCGACTACTTCATCCTCGACCGGGCGGGGGCGGCCTCCAACAACCTGGCCGACATGAACTGTTCCTTCGGTCCGCTGGAGATCTGGAGCAACAAGACGGCGGCCACCTCCTCCTACAGCTGCGAAGGCCCGCTCCGCAGCTGACACCCACGTCCGGCCGGCCCCGCACCTGACGGGGGGCGGGGCCGGCCGGGCCCACCCTAGGCACCTTCAAAAGAATGTGACATATTACTGACCATGGACGTCGTGATCATTGGCGCCGGCGTCGTCGGAGCCGCGTGCGCGTACTACGCGAGCCGCTCCGGTCTGTCCGTGGCGGTGGTGGACCGGGGGCCCGTCGCCGGCGGCACCACCGGCGCGGGGGAGGGCAACCTGCTCGTCTCCGACAAGGAGCCGGGCCCCGAGCTCGGCCTCGCCCTCCTCTCGACGGAGCTCTGGCGCGACCTCCGCGCCGAACTTCCCCGAGCGGTCGAGTACGAACCCAAGGGCGGCCTGGTGGTCGCCCCCGACCCGGCGACCCTCAAGGCCCTGCGCGACTTCGCCGAAGGCCAGCGCGCCGCGGGGGTCATCGCCGCCGAGGTGGGACCGGACGCCCTGCACGACCTGGAGCCCCACCTCGCCCCGGGCCTGGCGGGCGGCTTCCACTACCCCCAGGACGCCCAGGTCCAGCCCGCCCTGGCGGCGGCCCACCTCCTGGCCGCCTCGGGCGCCACCCTGTACCTGGGCGAAGAGGTCACCGAACTCCTGCTGGAGTCCGGGACGGTCCAGGGGGTGCGCACCTCCCGGCGCACCCTCAGGGCGCCGGCCGTGGTCAACGCGGCGGGCACCTGGGCCGGTGCCATCGCCTCCCTGGCCGGCACGGCCCTCCCCGTCCTCCCCCGCCGGGGCTTCGTACTGGTCACCGAACCCCTGCCCCGCGTGGTCCGCCACAAGGTCTACGCGGCCGACTACATCGCCGACGTGGCCAGCGACTCGGCGGCCCTCCAGTCCTCGGCCGTGGTGGAGGGCACCCCGTCGGGCCCGGTCCTCATCGGTGCCACCCGCGAACGCGTCGGCTTCGACCGCACCCTTTCCGCCGAGGCCCTGCGCCGGCTGGCCTCCCAAGCGGCAGCCCTGTTCCCGGTACTCGCGGACGTCAAGGTGATCCGTACCTACCACGGCTTCCGCCCCTACCTCCCGGACCACCTCCCGGCCATCGGCCCCGACCCCCGGGTGCCGGGGCTCCTCCACGCCTGCGGCCACGAGGGCGCGGGCATCGGCCTGGCCCCGGCCACGGGCGCCCTGATAGCCGCCGCCCTCACCGGCACCGAACCCCGCCTCCCCATCGCCCCCTTCCGCCCGGACCGCTTCCCGCGGCCGCCGGAGCCGCCGGGGACGGGGTGGGACGCCGTCCGGGACTGACACGGCACGAACCCGGCGCGCCGCCGCCCGGTCGTGGCGGTATCCCGACCGGGCGGCGAACATCGAAGCCCGCCCCGTAGGACACCCCGCCCCGGCCCCGCAGCCCCGCCCCACCCCGCCCGGCCAGGGCGACCGCACCGCCCCCCGGCCCCGCCCCACCCCGCCCGGCCAGGGCGACCGCACCCCCGAGGAGACCCTGATGCGCAGCCCCCGCGAGCTGGTGGGCGGCAGCCCGGCGGCCGCCCACCCGATCAGCTTCGACGGCCGCGAACTCCCGGCCCAGGAGGGCCAGTCCATCGCCGCCGTCCTGTGGTCCGCCGGGATCCTCGCGTGGCGCACCACCCGTGAGGGCGGCGCTCCCCGCGGGGCCTTCTGCGGGATCGGCGCCTGCTACGACTGCCTCGTCACCGTCAACGGCCGCCCCAACCAGCGGGCCTGCCTCGTCCCCGCCCGCCCCGGAGACACCGTCACCACCCAGGAGGGCACCGGCCATGCCGACCTCGCCGTCTGACCGCGCCACCCCCGCCGGCGCGGGCGCAGCCGCCGACCTGGCCGACCTCGCCGTCATCGGCGCCGGCCCCGCCGGCCTGGCCGCCGCCGTCACCGCGGCCCGCCTCGGCCTGCGCGTCGTCCTCCTCGACGCCGCCGACCGCCCCGGCGGCCAGTACTACCGCCACCCCGCCCCCGCCCTCGGCGCCACCCGCCCCCAGGCCCTGCACCACGGCTGGCGGGCCTTCGCCACCCGCGAAGCCGCCCTGCGCGCCCACGAGGCGGCGGGCCGCGTCACCTATCTCCCCGGGCACCACGTCTGGACGGTGGTCCCCGCACCCGCCGGCACCTGGGCCCTGCACGCGGTGGCCGGCCACGGCCCCGACGAGGCGCCCGCGACCCGCCGCGCCCGCCACGTCCTCCTCGCCACCGGCGCCTACGAACGGCAGCTGCCCTTCCCCGGCTGGACGCTGCCCGGGGTCGTCGGCGCCGGCGGAGCGCAGGCCATGCTCAAGAACAACCTCGTCCTGCCCGGCCGCCGCGTCGTCGTCGCCGGCTCGGGCCCCCTCCTCCTCGCCGTGGCCGGCTCCCTCGCCGCCGCCGGAGCGGGCGTGCCGGCCGTCGTCGAGGCCGCCTCCTACACCGCGTACGCCCCCCGGACGCCCGCCCTCCTGCGCAACCCCGCCAAACTCGCCGAAGGCGCCACGTACGGCGGCGCCCTGCTGCGCCACGGCATCCGCCTGCTGACCCGGCACGCCGTCACCGAGGCGCACGGCGCCGGCCGGGTCGAGGCGGTCACCGTGACCCGGCTCGACGAGGACTGGCGCCCGCTGCCCGGCACCGCCCGCCGGATCCCCTGCGACGCCCTCGCGGTGGGACACGGCCTGGTTCCGCAGCTGGAGCTGGCCACCGGACTCGGCTGCGCCACCCGCCGCTGCCCCGACGGCACGGCCGCCCTGGAACTGGACGCGGCGCAGCGCACGTCCGTTCCCGGCGTCTGGTCGGCGGGGGAGACCGGGGGCATCGGCGGCGCCGAACTGGCGCTCGCCGAAGGGGAGATCGCCGCCCACGCGATCGCCGGACGGCCCGTCCCGGCCGCCCTGGTCCGCCGTCGCGCCCGGCTGCGCGCCTTCGCCGACGCCATGGCCGCCGCCCACCGCCCCGGCTCCGGCTGGACCGGCTGGCTGCGCGAGGAGACCGATGTGTGCCGCTGCGAGGAGGTCCCGGCGGGCCGGATCCGCGAGGCCGCCCGGGACCTGGGCGCGCGGGACGCCCGTACGGTCAAACTGCTCACCCGGGCCGGAATGGGCTGGTGCCAGGGCCGGATGTGCGGTCCGGCCGTGGCCGCCCTGGCGGGGGAGGCCGCCGTACCGGACCGGCGCCCGCTGTCCTGCCCGGTTCCGCTGCGCCACCTGGCCGGCCTGGAGCGGACGGCCCCGCGGAACGGCTCCCCCTCGAACGGTTCCCCCTCGGACGGTCCTTCCCCGGGCGGGCCCCCTTCGGGCGGCCAACTTCCCGCCCCCGGCCGCTGATCGGTCCCCCCGGACCCTTGTGGCCACCTCACACCCGCTAGTAAAATGTCACACACCACACTAGGGAGCCCCCTCATGAACCACGCGCCCACCCCCGCGCCCCGCCCCGACACCCGCACCCGCCCCTGGCACGGCATCATGGTCGCCACCGCCCTGCCCCTGCGCGCCGACCTCACCGTCGACTACGACGCCTACGCCGAACACGTCGCCTGGCTCATCGCCAACGGCTGCGACGGCGTCGTCCCCAACGGCTCCCTCGGCGAGTACCAGACCCTCACCGACGAGGAGCGCGCCCGCGTCGTCCGTACCGCCGTCGAGGCCGCCGGCGACGGAGCCCGCGTCATGCCCGGCGTGGCCGCGTACGGCAGCGCCGAAGCCCGCCGCTGGGCCGACCAGGCCGCCGAGGCCGGAGCGGGCTCCGTCCTGCTCCTGCCCCCCAACGCCTTCCGCGCCGACGAGGAGACCGTACGCGCCCACTACGCGGAGGTCGCCCGCTCGGGCCTGCCGGTGGTCGCCTACAACAACCCGTACGACACCAAGGTGGACCTGACACCCTCCCTCCTCGCCCGCCTCCACGCCGACGGCAGCATCGTCGCGGTCAAGGAGTTCAGCGGCGACGTCCGCCGGGCCTACGAGATCGCCGAACTCGCCCCCGGCCTCGACCTGCTCATCGGCGCCGACGACGTCCTGCTGGAACTGGCCCTCGCGGGCGCCGTCGGCTGGATCGCCGGCTACCCCAACGCCCTTCCGCAGTCCTGCGCCACCCTGTACCGGGCCGCCGTCGCCGGCGACCTCGCCACCGCCCTGCCGCTCTACAAGTCCCTGCACTCCCTGCTCCGCTGGGACTCCAAGACCGAGTTCGTCCAGGCCATCAAGCTCTCCATGGACCTCGCCGGACGCCCCGGCGGCGCCACCCGGCCGCCCCGCTTCCCCCTCACCGGGGAGACCGAGGCCGCCGTGCGCGCCGCCACCGAGAAGGCCCTGGCCGAAGGACTCAACTAGGTCCCCCGGGAGGGGACGACGGAGGGAACCGGAATGCGCACGCGCCACATCTACCACGCGGTGGACTCCCACACCGAGGGCATGCCCACCCGGGTGATCACCGGGGGAGTCGGGGTGATCCCCGGCGCCACCATGGCCGACAAGCGGCTCCACTTCATGGAGCACATGGACCACGTCCGTACCCTGCTCATGTACGAGCCGCGCGGCCACGCGGCGATGAGCGGCGCCCTCCTCCAGCCCCCCACCCGGCCCGACGCCGACTTCGGCGTGCTCTACATCGAGGTGTCGGGTCTGCTGCCCATGTGCGGGCACGGCACGATCGGGGTGGCGACGGTCCTGGTCGAGACCGGCATGGTCCCGGCCGTCGAGCCGGTCACCACGGTCCGGCTCGACACCCCGGCCGGACTGGTGAGCGTCGACGTACGCGTCGAGGACGGAGCGGCCACCGCCGTCACCTTCACCAACGTCCCCTCCTTCTGCGTGGGCCTGGATCTGAAGGCCGAGGTCCCCGGCTTCGGTACGGTCACCTACGACCTCGCCTACGGCGGCAACTTCTACGCCTTCGTCGAACTCGACGCCCTCGGGCTCCCCTTCGACCGGGCCCGCAAGGACGACCTGATCGCGGCGGGGCTCGCGGTCATGGACGCGGTCAACGCCGGCCCCGACCGCCCCGTCCACCCCGAGAACCCCTCCATCGCCGGGGTCAAGCACGTCTACCTCGCCGCTCCCGGCTCCGACGCCCGCCGCTCCCGGCACGCCATGGCCATCCACCCCGGCTGGTTCGACCGCTCGCCCTGCGGTACGGGGACCAGCGCGCGCATGGCCCAGCTGCACGCCCGGGGGCTGCTGCCGCTCGGCACGGACTTCGTCAACGAGTCGTTCATCGGCACCGAGTTCACGGGCCGGCTCGTCGGCGAGAGCACGGTCGGCGGACACCCGGCCGTGGTCCCCACCGTCACCGGCCGGGCCTGGATCACCGGCACCGCCCAGTACTTCCTCGACCCGACCGACCCCTTCCCCGGAGGGTTCCTGCTGTGACCGCCGTCCGCACCACCGACTACCACACGGCGGGGGAGCCCTTCCGCATCGTCGACACCGCCCCCGACGGGATGCCCCCCGTCCCGGGGGACACCGTCGCCGAGCGCTGCGCCACGGCCATCGGCCCCGGCGGCTCCGGGACCGCGCCGCGCCGGGGCCCGCTGGACGACGTACGGAGGATGCTCGTACAGGAACCGCGCGGGCACGCCGGGATGTACGGCGGGTTCGTCGTGCCCCCGGACGACGACGGGGCCCACCTCGGGGTGCTCTTCTGGCACAAGGACGGCTACTCCACCGCCTGCGGCCACGGCACCATGGCGCTCGGCGCCTGGGCCGTGGACACCGGGCGGGTCGCGGCCCCCGACGACGGGGACGCCCAGGTGCGCATCGACGTACCCTCGGGCCGGGTCACCGCCACCGTCCACCGGGCGCAGGGCCGCACCACCGGGGTCACCTTCCGCAACGTCCCGGCCCGGGTCGCCGCCCGCAAGGTCCCGGTCGCCACCACCCTCGGCATCGCGGAGGTGGACATCGCGCACGCCGGGGCCTGCTACGCCTCCGTTGCCGCACGCGACCTCGGCCTGGAGGTCACCCGGGCCGCGCTGCCGTCCCTGGTGCGCGCCGGGCGGGAGATCCGCGCCGCGCTGGCCACCCACCCCGCGACCTGGCACCCGGGCGGGCCGCTGCTGTCGGGCGTGTACGGGGTGATCCTCCACGAGGAGCTGCCCGACACCCCCTTCGGGCCGCACCAGCGCAACGTCACCGTCTTCGCCGACGGGCAGACCGACCGCTCGCCCTGCGGCTCCGGCACCTCCGCCCGGCTCGCGCTGCTGGCGGAGGACGGCCGGCTCGGGGCGGGGGAGGACCTGCTGCACGAGTCGGTGACCGGCACCGTCTTCACCGGGCGGTTCCTGGGGGACGGGGTCACCGAGGTGACCGGTACGGCCTACCGCACCGGCGAGCACCTCTTCACCGTCGACCCGTACGACGCCCTCGGCGCGGGCTTCCTGCTGTGACGCTCCCGCCCGTCCCGCCCGGGGGCCCCGGAGCCGCGCTCCCGCAGTTCGGCGCCGGGGAGATGGCCCGCCTGCTCACCCCGGCGGCCGCCGCCGACGCCCTGGCCGGCGCCCTGCGCGCCGGTCTGGATCCGGAGGCCTGCCCGCGACGCACCGGCGTCCCCGTCCCGGCGGGGGAGCTGCTGCTGATGCCGGCGGCCACGGGCGCGTACGCCGGGGTGAAGATCGCCGGGGTGGCGCCCGGCAACCCGGCAAGGGGACTGCCCCGGATCACCGGCAGCTACCTCCTCCTGGACGGCCCGACCCTGTGCCCGCTGGCCCTGCTCGACGGCGCGGCCCTGACCGCCCTGCGCACCCCGGCGGTGTCCGCGCTCGCCCTGCGCCATCTGGCCCCGGAGGGCCGGCCGCTGCGGCTGCTGCTCTTCGGCTCCGGCCCGCAGGCGTACGGCCACCTCGAAGCGGTGCTCGCCGTCCGGGAGCTGGCCGGGGCGGTGGTCGTCGCCCGGGGTGCGGAGGGCGCCGCCCGGCTGGCCGCGCACGCCCGGTCCCTCGGGGTTGCGGCCCGCACCGGCACGGGCACCGCCGAGGAGGTGGCCGGCGCCGATCTGATCCTGTGCTGCACGACCGCCCGGGAGCCGCTGTTCGACGGGCGGCTGGTCGCCCCGGGAGCGGTGGTCGTCGCCGTCGGCTCGCACGAGCCGGACGCCCGGGAGACGGACACCGCCCTCGTGCGACGCGCGGCGGTGTACGTGGAGTCGCGGGCGGCCGCGCTGCGCGAGGCGGGGGACCTGCTGGTGCCGGAGGCCGAGGGGGCGATCGGGCCCGGTCATATCAGCGGCACCCTCGCCGACCTGGTGAGGGGCCGCGATCCGCTGGCGGGGCGGCCGAGTTGTCCCCAGCTCTTCAAGAGCGTGGGCATGGCCTGGGAGGATCTGGCGGTGGCGGTGGCGATCTACCGGGCGGCGACCGGGGTCAGCAGCGAAACGTGACATTGTACGCTGTTCCCCTGCCCGTCGCTGGTGTGCGGGGTCTCGGAGGAAGAGCAATGGGTGACCTGAAGCAGCACAGTCTCATCAAGGCGCAGGAGCGGCTGCGCGACCAGGTCGGCCATGCCCTCCGGGCCGCCCTGATAGCGGGCGAACTGCGCCCCGGCAGCGTCTACTCGGCGCCCGGCCTGGCCGCCGAGCTCGGCGTCTCCGCCACTCCGGTCCGCGAGGCCATGCTCGACCTGGCCCGTGAGGGACTGGTGGAGCCGGTCCGCAACAAGGGCTTCCGGATCACCGAGGTCAGCGAGCGCGACCTTGACCAGTACACCGAACTGCGCACGATGATCGAGGTCCCGACCATCGGCAAGATCACCAAGATCGCCACGGTCGAGCAGCTGGAGGCCCTGCGCCCCGTCGCCGAGGAGATCGTCAGCAGCGCCCGCGAGCACAACCTCATCGGCTACCTGGAGGCCGACCGCCGCTTCCACCTCGGCCTGCTCGCCCTCGCGGGCAACGAGCGCCTGGTCGAGACAGTCGGCGACCTGCGCAAGCGCTCCCGGCTGTACGGCCTCACGGGCCTGGACGAGGCCGGCAAGCTGGTCTCCTCCGCCGAGGAGCACATCGAGCTGCTCGACCTGATGCTCTCCGGCGACGCGGAGGCCGCCGAGGCCTGCATGCAGCGCCACCTCGGCCATGTCCGCTCGCTCTGGGCCCAGGGCCGGGACGAACCCGTGGGCCGCACTCCGGGCGTGCTCGGCTCGGGCGTCTGACCCGGGGCCGGCCCGGCGTCTGACCCGGCGTCCGGTCCGGCATCCGGCATCCGGCGTCCGCCCCGGCAGCCGGCCCCGCGTCACTCGGGGCTGAATCACGTACGGCCTCAGGGCCCGGACCGTCGGTCCGGGCCCAACTCGCGTGCGCCCGAAGGGTTTTGGACACGGCTGGATAACGGCGACGGCAACCCCTTGTCAGTGCAATTTCACATTACTATGTTACCGGTCACACCCTAAAGCGCGGCCCTTCCCTGGAGTGACCCATGACCAAGCGCACCCAGCTCACCCTCGCCACCGCCCTGGTGGCGACGCTCGTACTCGGCGCCTCGGGCTGCTCCGGCACCAAGAAGGGCCCCGCGGCCGGCGGCGCGTCCAACCCGGCCACCGCCAACGAGGGGAAGGTCCTCGGCGGCACCCCGGTCAAGGGCGGCACCCTCACCGTCCTGTCCAACCAGGACTTCTCCCACCTCGACCCCGCCCGCAACTGGGTGATGCCGACCATCGACTTCGGGACCCGGCTGCTCTACCGCACGCTCGTCACCTTCAAGGCCGAGCCCGGCACGGCGGGCAGCGAACTGGTCCCCGACCTCGCCACCGACCTCGGCACCCCCTCCAACGGGGGCAGGACCTGGACCTTCACCCTCAAGGAAGGCGTCAAGTACGAGGACGGCAGCCCCATCAAGGCCCAGGACATCAAGTACAACGTCGAACGCTCCTTCGCCCCCGACCTCACCGGCGGCCCCGACTACGCGGCCCAGTACCTCGCCGGCGCCGAGGGCTACAAGGGCCCCCTCCAGGGCCAGCACCTCGACTCCGTGAAGACCCCCGACGACCGGACCATCGTGTTCGAACTCAAGCGCCCGGTCGCCGAGTTCTCCGCCACCGCCACCCTGCCGACCTTCGCGCCCGTCCCGCAGGCCCAGGAGAAGGGCACCCAGTACGACGCCCGCCCCTTCTCCTCCGGCCCCTACAAGATCGAGACGTACGACCGCGACAAGAAGCTCGTGCTCGTCCGCAACGAGCACTGGGACCCGAAGACCGACACGGTCCGCAAGGCCTACCCCGACAAGTTCGTGGTGGTCATGGGGCTCAAGGGCGGCCAGATCGACGACCGGATCATCGCCGGCGAGGGCGCCGACGCCTCCGCCGTCCAGTACTCCGACATGCGCCCCGAAAGCGCTCCCAAGGTGCTGCCCAAGCCGGACGTCAAGGCGCGCCTGCTCGCCGAGTCCCAGGGCTGTACGGAGATGCTCCACCTGAACAACTCCCGCGCCCCCTTCAACGATCCCAAGGTCCGCGAGGCCATGCAGTACGCGATCGACAAGGAGGCCGTCATCACCGCGGGCGGCGGCCCCGCCCTCAACGAGATCGCCACCGCCTACCTGCCCCCGGCCCTGTCCGGCGGCAAGCAGGCCGACACCCTCAAGATCGCCCCGTCCGGCGACCCCGCCAAGGCGAAGGAACTCCTCAAGGCCGCCGGCAAGGAGAGCCTGAAGGTCTCCCTGGCCGTCTCCACCGGCGACAAGGGCAAGGCCGAGGCCATCCAGCAGGGCCTGTCCCGCGCCGGCGTCGAGGTCGTCATCGACACCGTCGACCCGGGCGCCTACTACGACGTCATCGGCGACCTCTCCACCACGCCCGACATGACGCTCACCGGCTGGTGCCCCGACTACCCCTCCGGCTCCACCTGGATCCCCTTCGTCTTCGACGGACGCACCATCAAGGACAAGGGCAACCAGGGCAACTACAGCCAGTTCCGCGACGAGGCCGTCATGAAGCGGATCGACGAGATCAACGCCATGGCCGACGCCAAGCAGGCCAACCAGGCCTGGATCGACCTCGACGCGGAGATCATGAAGAAGTCCCCGTCCATCCCCGTCCTGCTGGAGCGCAAGCCGCTGCTCGTCGGCCCCAACATCGCCGGCGCCCACGGCCACCCCGTGTGGACCGGCACCATCGACTACGCGACCGTCGGCCTCAAGGACCCCTCGAAGAGCCAGGGCTGAGACGGCGAGGGACCCACAGCGCCATGACCACCACCGCACCGGCGTCCGGAGCCCCGGCCCCAGACGCCCCACCGCCCGGAGCACCGGCCAAGGACCTCCCGCCGGGCAGCAGCCCCTGGCAGCTCGCCCGGCGGGAACTGGGCCGCCGCCCCGCCGTCCGCGTCAGCGCCGGCGTCGTACTCCTCTTCGTCCTGATGGCCGTCACCGCCCCCTGGCTGGGAGCGCTCGGCGGCTGGTCCCCCGACGAGTTCGACAAGAGCGCCGTCGACCCCTACCTCGGCGGCCTCCCACTCGGCCCCCTGGGCGGCATCAGCCCCGAGCACTGGCTCGGCGTCGAACCCGTCACCGGACGCGACCTGTTCGCCCGCGTCGTCCACGGCGCCCAGGTCTCCCTGCTCATCGCCTTCGCGGCCACCGCCATCGTCGTCCTCGCCGGGACCGCCGCCGGCATCGCGGCCGGCTACTTCGGCGGCCGCACCGACGCCGTCCTGTCCCGGCTGATGGACCTCACCATGTCCTTCCCCTCGCTGATCTTCATGATCGCGATGCTGTCGGTGGCCAAGGACGTCAACCGCATCGTCCTGATGACCGCCGTCATCGGGCTCTTCGGCTGGCCCGGAGTCGCCCGCGTCGTCCGGGGGCAGACCCTCTCCCTCAAACACCGCGAGTACGTCGACGCCGCCCGCGTCGGCGGCGCGAGCGCCTGGCGCATCCTGACCCGCGACATCCTCCCGGGCGTCGCCGCCCCGGTCATCGCCTACACCACCCTGCTCATCCCCGGCATGATCAGCACCGAGGCCGCGCTCAGCTACCTCGGCGTCGGGGTCCGCCCGCCCACCCCGTCCTGGGGCCAGATGATCGCCGAGTCCGTGGCCTTCTACGAGACCGACCCGATGTACTTCGTCATCCCGAGCGTCTTCCTCTTCCTCGCGGTCCTCGCCTTCACCCTCCTCGGCGACGCCCTGCGCGACGTCCTCGACCCGAGGGGCGGCCGCAGTTGATCCTCTACCTCCTGCGCCGCCTCGTCGCCCTGGCCGGCGTGCTCCTCGCCATCGCGGCCGTCACCTTCCTCATCTTCTACGTCCTGCCCTCCGACCCGGCCGCCGCCGCCTGCGGCAAGACATGCAGCGCCGAACGACTGGCCGACGTACGCGCCCACCTGGGCCTCGACCAGCCCCTGTGGCGGCAGTTCGCCGACTTCCTCACCGGCATCTTCACCGGCCGCACCCTCGGCTCCGGCCAGTACGCCGTCCAGTGCGACTTCCCCTGCCTGGGCTACTCGTACGAGAACTCCCTGCCGGTCTGGGACCTGCTGATGGACCGGCTCCCCGTCTCCGCCTCCCTCGCCGTCGGCGCCGCCGCCCTCTGGCTCCTGCTGGGCCTCGGCGCCGGCGTGACCGCCGCCCTGCGCAAGGACACCGCCACCGACAAGGCCCTGATGGTCGGCGCCGTCGCCGCCGCCTCCCTGCCCGTCTACTTCACCTCCGTCATGCTCATCTACGGGGTCATCCGCACCGCCGGACTGCTGCCCTACCCCAGCTACCAGCCCTTCACCGACGACCCCCTCGGCTGGGCCGCGAACCTGCTGCTGCCCTGGACCGCGCTCGCCCTGCTCTACGCCGCCATGTACGCCCGCCAGAGCCGCGGCTCGATGATCGAGGCGATGGCCGAGCCGTACATCCGCACCGCCCGCGCCAAGGGCATGCCCGAGCGCACCGTCGTCGTCAAGCACGGGCTGCGCTCCGGCATGACCCCGATCCTCACCATCTTCGGCATGGACCTCGGCGGCCTGCTCGCCGGAGCCGTCATCACCGAGTCCATCTTCGGACTCCCCGGCGTCGGCAGGCTCTTCTACGGAGCCCTCGTCAGCTCCGACCAGCCCGTGGTCCTCGGCGTCACCCTGCTCGCCGCCTTCTTCATCGTCGTCGCGAACCTCGCCGTCGACCTCCTGTACGCCGTCATCGACCCGAGGGTGAGGTACTGATGACCACCCCGCTGCTCGAAGTACGCGACCTGTGCGTCACGTTCACCACCCCGCGCGGCACCGTACGCGCAGTCGACTCGCTCGGCTTCACGGTCGAGGCGGGCCGCACCCTCGGCATCGTCGGAGAATCCGGATCGGGGAAGTCCGTCACCTCCCTCGCCGTCATGGGCCTGCACCGCACCGGCGCCGAGGTCAGCGGCTCCGTCACCCTCGCCGGGCAGGAGCTCACCGGCCTGCCCGAGAAGGAACTGGCCAAGGTGCGCGGCCGCAGGATGGCCATGATCTTCCAGGACCCGCTGTCCAGCCTGCACCCCTACTACACCGTCGGCGAGCAGATCGCCGAGCACTTCCGCGTGCACTTCAAGGCCGGACGGGCCGCCGCCCGCAAACGCGCCGTCGACATGCTCGGCGAGGTGGGAATCCCCGAACCGGCCCGCCGGGCGGGGGAGTACCCGCACCAGTTCTCCGGCGGCATGCGCCAGCGCGCGATGATCGCCATGGCCCTCGCCTGCGAACCCGACCTGCTCATCGCCGACGAACCCACCACCGCCCTCGACGTCACCGTCCAGGCGCAGATCCTCGAACTGATCGCCCGCCTCCAGGAGGAACGCGGCCTCGGCGTCGTGATGATCACCCACGACCTGGGGGTGGTCGCCCGCGTCGCCCACGAGGTGCTGGTCATGTACGGCGGCCGGGCCGCCGAACAGGCACCCGCGGACGCCCTGTTCGCCGACCCCGCCCACCCCTACACCAGGGGCCTGCTCGACTCCCTGCCCCGCCTCGACAGCGCCGACGACGTCCCGCTGCCCTCCATCCCCGGCTCCCCGCCGTCCCTGCTGAACCCCGCCCCGGGCTGCGCCTTCGCCCCGCGCTGCCCCCGGGCCGCCTCCGGCCCGCAGCGGGAGCGGGAGCGCTGCGCGGACGAGCTGCCCGAACTGCGCCCGTACGGGTCCCCGGCCCGGACGGCCGCCTGCCACTTCGCGGGCCCCGCCCCCGTCCCCACCCCGGAGGTGTCCCGATGACCGCCCCGGCCACCCGCCAGGACCGGGCCGCACGGCCGGACGACCCGGCCCGGCCCCTGCTCTCCGTACGCGACCTGACCATGACCTTCCCCGGCAAGCGCTCGCTGACCGGGCGCCGGGCGGCACCCGTACGGGCCGTCGACGGGATCTCCTTCGACCTGGAGGCCGGCCGCACCCTCGGCCTCGTCGGCGAGTCCGGCTGCGGCAAGTCCACCACCGGCCGGATGCTGGTGCGGCTGCTGGAACCCACCTCCGGCAGCGTCACCTTCGACGGCCGGGACATCAGCCACCTCTCCCAGGGCGCGCTGAGGCCGCTGCGCCGGAACATCCAGATGGTCTTCCAGGACCCCCACTCCTCCCTCAACCCCCGCCAGACCGTGGCCCGGATCATCTCCGACCCCCTGATGGTGCAGGGCTGGAGCGCGGCGGACGCCCGCCGCCGGGCCGCCGAGCTGATGGAGCTGACCGGGCTGATCCCCGAGCACATCGACCGCTACCCGCACGAGTTCTCCGGCGGCCAGGCCCAGCGCATCGGCATCGCCCGCTCGCTCGCCACCAGCCCCCGGCTGGTCATCGCCGACGAACCGGTCTCCGCGCTCGACGTCTCCGTCCAGGCGCAGATCGTCAACCTGATGGAGCGGCTGCGCGCCGAACTCGGCCTGGCCTACGTGTTCATCGCGCACGACCTGTCGGTCGTCAAGAGGGTCAGCGACCGGGTGGCGGTCATGTACCTCGGCCGGATCGTCGAGATCGGGGACAAGAAGTCCCTCTACGAGAACCCGCAGCACCCCTACACCCGGGCGCTGCTGTCCGCCGTACCGCTGCCCGACCCGGCGGCGGAGCGGCGGCGTGAGCGGATCGTGCTGCTCGGCGACCCGCCGAGCCCGGCCGCCCCGCCCCCGGGCTGCACCTTCCATCCGCGCTGCCCCCTGGCGCAGGAGATCTGCCGCACCGAGCGGCCGTCGCTGCGGCTCGTCGCCTCGCGCGAGGTGGCGTGCCACCTCGCGTAGGCGGCGGACCCGGGTGACCGACGGGACCACGGGAGGGGGAGGGGCCCCGGAGACGACGAAGTCTCCGGGGCCCCGCGCCGTTCGCGCCGCTCAGGCGGCCGGACCCAGCTCGCGGCGGAAGAACTCCAGCTCCAGCGCCATGATCTTCTCCCGAGCGCCGCCCGGGGTCATGTGCGTGACGCCGGGCAGCGCCAGCAGCTGGTGCGGGCGGCCGGCGTCCGTGAGGGCCCGGGACAGGCGCAGGGTGTGGGAGGGGTGGACGTTGTCGTCGGCCAGGCCCGTGACGAGGAGCAGCGGCCGGACCAGCGCGGGCGCGTCGGGGATCAGGGAGTCACGCTCGTACACCCGCGGGTTCTCCTGCGGGAGTCCGAGGTAACGCTCGGTATACGCGGTGTCGTAGTGCCGGAAGTCGGTCGGCGCGGCCCCGGCGGCCGCCGCGTGGAAGACGTCCGGGCGGCGCAGCACGGCCATGGCCGCCAGGTAGCCGCCGTACGACCAGCCGCGCACCCCGACCCGGCCGAGGTCGAGGTCGCGGTGGCGCTCGCCGAGCGCCCGCAGCGCCGCGACCTGGTCCTCGAGGGTGACCTCGGAGAAGCCCCGGTACATGGCGTGGGTGAAGGCGGGCGAGACGTACGGGGTGCCCCGGTTGTCGACGGTGACCACGGCGAAGCCCTGGTCGGCCCACCACTGGCGGTGCTGCCAGCGGCGCGGCTCGGCGCACACGTCCTGGAAGCCGGGTCCGCCGTAACCGTCCACCAGTACGGGCAGCTTCCGGCCGGGGACGTGGCCGCGGGGCAGCACGAGCGCGGTGGGGACCCCGTGTTCGGTGACCCGCTCCAGGGCCGGTTCCACCCGGTACGGCAGCGGCGCGGACAGATCGGCGGGGCTGGACTCCCGGCCGTCGGGGGTGCGTACGGTGCGCCGGATCCCCTCGGCGCCGGCGCCCGTGAGCAGCAGGGCCCCGGAGGCCGCCGCGGAGACGGAGTGCACCCCGGGACCGTCGGCGAGCGGGGTCAGCGCACCGGTGCCGGGGTCCAGCAGCAGCACCTGCTGCTCGGCGGGGTCGCGCTGCCCGGCCTCGATCAGCAGCAGGCCCTGGTGCAGGCCGGCCACCCGGCGGACCTGTATCCCGTCGCCGGTGAGCGGCTCGCCGTCGACGGCGAGGGCGCGCGCGGCCCCGCCGGGGGTGTCGGTGGCGGTGAGCATCCGGCCGTCGGGCAGCCGGGCCGGGGTACCGGGCACGAGCGGGTCCACCCACTGGGGGTGCGTGGTGCGGGAGAGTTCGGTGGTGCGGCCGGTGGCCGGGTCGGCGCTCAGCAGCAGCACGTTGCGCTGGAGCCGGTCCTGGACGGTCAGCAGGATCTCCGTCCCGGAGTCCCAGTCCGCGTCGGAGACGTACGGGAAGGTTCCGGCGTCCCAGTCGAGCCGGACCCGGCCGCCGTCCGGGCCGAGCACCCACAGCTGCACGTCGGCGTTGGGGCCGCCCGCCTCGGGGTACGCGAAGTCCTCGGCCGGGAGCTCCGGGTGCGCCGGGTCGGTGAAGTGGCGGCGCTGGAGGGCGCTCTCGTCGACGCGGGCGGCGAGCAGGGTGACCCCGTCGGGGGACCACCAGTGGCCCCGGGCGCGCCCGAGTTCCTCGGCGGCGGCGAACTCCGCGACGCCCCAGCGGGCTCCGTCGGCGGGGCTGGTGCGGCCGCCCGGGTGGACGTACAGGGCGTCGTCCGTGACGTACGCGATGCGCGAGCCGTCGGTGTTGGGGCGGGGGTCCAGGGCGGGGCCGGCGGTGGGGACCGGCGAGGGCGTGCCGGTGCCGTCGCAGGTGACCTCGTACAGCTTTCCGTGGAGAGGGAAGACGGCGCGGCGGCCGTCGCCGGTGAGGGCGTACGAGCCGATCCCTGCGGCGACGAGCCGGGTGCGCTCGCGCAGCCGGCGCTCGGCGACGGGGAGCGGGCCGGGTTCGGGGGAGAGCGCGCGCGGGTCGGCGAGCCGGGTTTCGGCACCGGTGGCGGTGTCGAGGATCCAGAGGCTCTCCAGGGGGTCGGTGGGGCCCGTGGAGCGCAGGAACCAGAGGAGGCGGCCGTCGTCGCCGAAGGAGAAGGCCCGGGGGGAGCCGTACGTGAACCGGGCCGTGTCGGCGGAGAGCCTGAGGAAATCATCCATGATTCCCATTCTGGCATGTGCAATGTCACATGGCATAAGCCATTCGAGTGGTGGGCCCCCTTCCCCGGGCTTAGCGTCGACTAGTGGACCCGAACGCACTGCCGACCAACAACGGGACCGACGGCAAGGTCCGCGGGAGCGGAAACGGCCCGGCCCTGTTCGTCCTTGCCTCGTGCCAGCTCATGGTCGTGCTCGACATCACCATCGTGAACATCGCGCTACCACACATCCAGACCGCCCTCAATTTCTCGACCGAGAGCCTCTCCTGGGTCGTCAACGCCTACACCCTCACCTTCGGAGGCCTGCTCCTGCTGGGCGGCCGAACCGGCGACATCCTCGGCAGGAAGCGCGTCTTCGTCTTCGGAGTGCTGCTCTTCGGCCTGGCCTCCCTCCTCGGCGGACTCGCCCAGAACGCCGGCCAGCTGATGGCGGCCCGGGCCCTCCAGGGCGTCGGCGGAGCCATCGCCTCCCCGACCTCGCTCGCCCTGATCACCACCACCTTCCGCGAAGGCCCGGCACGCAACCGGGCCTTCGGCGTGTTCGCCGCCGTCTCCGCCGGCGGCGGTGCGATCGGGCTCCTGGCGGGCGGGGTGCTGGTCGAATGGCTCAACTGGCGCTGGGTGCTCTTCGTCAACGTCCCGATCGCCCTGCTGATCGCCTTCCTGGCCGCCAGGGTCCTGCGCGAGTCCGCGCGCCACCCCGGGCACTTCGACCTCCCCGGCGCGCTGCTGGGCACCTGCGGCATGGTCAGCCTCGTCTACGGCTTCATCCGCGCGGCCCAGGAGGGCTGGCGCGACGGGCTCACCCTCGGCTCCTTCGCCGCCGCCGTGGTCCTGCTGGCCCTGTTCCTCCTCAACGAGCGGCGCTCGCCCCAGCCGATCACGCCGCTGCACATGTTCGCCGACCGCAACCGCGCGGGAACCTACGGGATCATGCTCTTCCTCGCCTGCGCGATCTTCGGCATGTTCTTCTTCCTGACCCTGTTCGTGCAGAACGTCCTCGGCTTCAGCCCGCTGCGGGCCGGACTCGCCTTCCTGCCCGTCAGCGTCATGGTCGCGCTGGCGGCCGGTTTCGCCTCTCAACTGCTGCCGAAGTACGGGCCCAAGCCCTTCATGGTCGGCGGCGCGCTGTGCTGCGCGACGGGACTGGGCTGGCTGACGCTCAGCGACGCCCACTCCACCTACCCGGGCAGCATCCTCGGCCCGCTCCTGGTGTTCGCCACCGGCATGGGGCTGCAGTTCGTCTCGCTGACCCTGATGGCCCTGTCCGGCGTCCCCGACCGGGAGTCCGGCGCGGCCTCAGGGCTGCTCAACTCGATGCAGCAGGTCGGGGGCTCCCTCGGGCTGTCGATCCTGGTCACCGTCTTCGGAACGGCCGGCCGCAACGAGGCGAAGGAGCAGGTGCCGGCCTTCCTCGGCACCGCGAGCCCCGAGCAGAAGGCCTTCTTCACACGCACCGGGCAGCTTCCCCGCCCCTGGGCCGACCAGGTGCTCACCTCGGGCGTGAGCGCGGCCTTCGTGGCGGCGTCCCTCTTCACGCTCGCCGGCGCCGTCATCGCGCTCCTCGCGATCCAGGTGCGGTCCTCGGACCTGGAACACCTCCAGGGCAACCACACCCCGGCCCCCGTCCCGGACGAGCGGGGCAGGTAGGCTCGGTCGCTCATCGCAAACC
Organism: Streptomyces sp. NPDC029122; assembly: GCF_055569445.1. NCBI lineage: Bacteria > Bacillati > Actinomycetota > Actinomycetes > Kitasatosporales > Streptomycetaceae > Streptomyces > Streptomyces sp. NPDC029122. Next base: position 68,038 of record NZ_JBVHWK010000029.1, read on the forward strand.
GGGGGGAATTTCCGATGTTCCGATCGTCCGTGCGCGGCGCCGCCGCGGCAGCCCTGACCGTCACCCTGGCGGCCTTCACCGTCTCCTGCGGGAGCGAACCCGAGCCGAAGGCCACCTCGGCCCCGCCGCCCTCGGCCTCCGCCGCCCCGTCGCCCGCCGCGTCCGCCGCCACGTCCCCGACGCCCGGCGCCTCCGGCGGTACGGGCGCACCCGCGTCACCCGCCGCGACGTCCACCGCCCGGCCCACGACCCCGGCCTCCGCGAGCGGCCTGCCCTCCACGCCGCCCGAACGCGTCCGGGACGCCTTCGCCGGACTCCAGGCGACCCTGGGCGACTCCTGCACCCCCGGCAACTGCGCGTACTTCCTCGGCCGCGTCCACGACGAACTCCACCGCCTGGACCGGGCGATGAAGGCCGACCCGAAGGGCCCCGGCCACTTCCCCGAGCCGATCGCCCTGATCGCGAAGCTCGACCGGCAACTCGGCGGAGACCGCGGCTTCGAGAACCTGAAGAAGCACCAGAACGCGCTGACCTCCACCCGGGACGAGATCAACACCTGGATGCAGGACCACCCCGACGACTACCGCTGACCGGTCCCTCCCGCTAGAGCAGCGCCGCGCGCGGCCGGGCCCCGTCGGCCCGGACGACCGTCCGCAGGGCCGGCCAGGAGCCGTCCGCGAAGGCCGGGTCCACCCGGGCCCGGCGGCGCCGCAGCCGCGGGACGCGGCGCAGGGCGCACTAGGGGCGTACGACGCGCGTGCCGGATCGCCCCGCCCCCACGGCGGGCGGACGGTGACCTTCCCGGGGCCGTCGACCGAGAGGGCCCCGTACGGCCCGGCCGTCTCCTCCCGCCAGTGCGTCCAGTGGAACCCGAACACGGCGAGGGCGAAGCGGCCGGCCTCGCTGTCCCACCCGCCGCGCGGCGCGGGCCCGTGCGCGACCCGGCCGGGCAGCAGCACGCGCGGCGGTCGGCGTACGTGCGGGGACAACCGGGTCGGAATCTCCTCTTCCATCGGCCCGTGATGAGCGCGGGCCCGCTAGACCTCCACGCGGCGGATCCGGCAGCGCGCCGGCCCCTCCGCCCGCAGGGTGATCCCGGCGCTCACCGGGATCTCCTGGTCCACGGCCTCGAACTCGTACGCGCGCAGCAGCATCGCCAGCGCGATCACCGACTCCAGCATCGAGAAGTGCTGCCCGATGCAGGCGCGCGGGCCGCCGCCGAAGGGGAACCACGCGTAACGGTGCCGGCCGGCCTCGGCCTCCGGCGTGAAGCGCTCGGGGTCGAAACGCTCCGGGTCGCTCCAGTACCGGGGGTGGCGGTGCGTCACCCAGGGGGCCAGGATCACGTCGGCGCCGGCCGGAACGGCACGGCCCTCGATCTCGGTGGCGGCGACCGCCTTGCGGCCGATCACCGGGGCCGCCGGGTAGAGCCGCATCGCCTCCTTGAGCACCTGCGTGAGGTAGGTGAGCCGCTCCAGGTCCGAGGCCTGCGGCGTACGCCCGCCGCCCAGCACGCTGCGGACCTCCTCCCGGGCCCGGGCCTGCTCCTCGGGGTGCCGGCCGAGCAGGTGCAGGGCGAAGGCCAGCGAGGTCGCCGTCGTCTCGTGGCCGGCGAGCAGGAAGACGAGCACCTGGTCGCGCAGTTCGGCGGCGTCGAAGGTGCCGTCGTCCGCGCTCCGCGCCCCGGCGAGCAGCGTCAGCAGGTCCTCGCCCGCCGGCTGCCCGGCAGCGGCTCCCCGCCGCCGGGCGATGATCCCGTCGCAGACGGCGTACAGCTCGTCCAGGGCGGCCGCCGCCCGCCGGTTGCCCGGGGTCGGCCAGGTGCGCGGGAGGTTGGCGGGGGAGTAGCCGCGGCGCAGCACGTACTCCGTGATGACCGGAAAGCACCGGTGCACGACGTCCACGGTGGCATCGACGTCCGCGCCGAACAGGATCCGGGACACCGCGCGCAGGGCCAGGCGCATCATCTCGGCGGAGACGTCGACGACCCCGTCCCGGGCCTGCGCCCATGCGGCCAGGGTGCCCTCGGTCTCGGCGGCGACGGCCCCGGCGTAGCCGTCGACCCGCCTGCGGGTGAACAGCGGCTGCACCAGGCGGCGCTGGCGCAGGTAGTCCGTGTCCTGGCTGGTCAGCAGGCCGTTGCCGAAGGAGTCCCGGACCTCCTGGTAGAAGGCGTTGTCCTTGCGGAAGTTGGCCGCCTCGGAGGCCAGCACCCGCTGGGCGCCCTCCGCGGAGAACACGCAGTACAGCTCGGCGCGCAGCCCGGGCGGGCCGGCGCTGATCCGCACGACGTCCCCGTGCCGCTGCCGGGCCCGCTCATAGGTCCCGAGGGAGTCCGACTTCAGGTCGAAGAGCGACCCGAGCAACGGCACCCCCTCCAGCCCGGGAACCCGAGCCCCGCCCGTCCGCACCACCATGGCCGCCCCCGCCTCTCGTCACCGTCCCGGCGGATTCTGCCCGCCCCGCCGCCCCGGGGGCGAGGCCCCCTCAGCCATCCGGCCGAATCCCGCCCCTGGGCGGGACGATGAAGCCCCCGCCGGCCGGCTGGGCGCCGGGGCGGGGGCTCCTGACCCGTTCTCGGGGTGAGCTGTCGCTAAATGTCCCGGAAGATCTCGATCTGGGCGCCGACCGAGTTGAGGCGCTCGGCGAGCTCCTCGTAGCCGCGGTTGATGACGTACACGTTGCGCAGGACCGAGGTGCCCTCGGCCGCCATCATCGCGAGGAGGACGACCACCGCGGGGCGGAGGGCCGGGGGGCACATCATCTCGGCCGCGCGCCAGCGGGTGGGGCCCTCGACCAGGACGCGGTGGGGGTCCAGGAGCTGGAGCCGGCCGCCGAGGCGGTTGAGGTCGGTCAGGTAGATGGCCCGGTTGTCGTACACCCAGTCGTGGATCAGGGTCTTGCCCTGGGCGGCCGCGGCGATGGCGGCGAAGAACGGGACGTTGTCGATGTTCAGCCCGGGGAAGGGCATCGGGTGGATCTTGTCGATCGGGGCTTCGAGCTTGGAGGGGCGGACCGTGAGGTCGACCAGGCGGGTGCGGCCGTTGTCGGCGACGTACTCGGCCGAGCGGTCGTGGTCGAGGCCCATCTCCTCCAGGACCGCGAGCTCGATCTCCATGAACTCGATCGGGACGCGGCGGATGGTGAGTTCGGACTCCGTCACCACGGCGGCGGCCAGGAGGCTCATCGCCTCGACCGGGTCCTCGGAGGGGGAGTAGTCCACGTCGACGTCGATGGCGGGTACGCCGTGGACGGTCAGGGTGGTGGTGCCGATGCCCTCGACCTCGACGCCCAGGGCCTCCAGGAAGAAGCACAGGTCCTGGACCATGTAGTTGGAGGAGGCGTTGCGGATGACGGTGACGCCGTCGTGGCGGGCCGCGGCCAGCAGGGCGTTCTCGGTGACCGTGTCCCCGCGCTCGGTCAGGACGATGGGCCGGCCGGGGGAGACCCCCGCCTCGACCTTCGCGTGGTAGATGCCCTCGGTCGCGGTGATGTCCAGGCCGAAGCGGCGCAGGGCGATCATGTGGGGCTCGATGGTGCGGGTGCCGAGGTCGCAGCCGCCGGCGTACGGCAGGCGGAACTGGTCCGTGCGGTGCAGGAGCGGGCCCAGGAACATGATGATGCTGCGGGTGCGGCGGGCCGCGTCCGCGTCGATGGCGTCCATGTCGAGCTGGGCCGGCGGGACGATCTCCAGGTCCACGCCGTCGTTGATCCAGCGGGTGCGGACACCGATGGAGTTGAGGACCTCGAGGAGCCGGTACACCTCCTCGATGCGGGCCACCCGCCGCAGGACGGTGCGCCCCTTGTTGAGCAGGGAGGCGCACAGCAGCGCCACGCACGCGTTCTTGCTCGTCTTGACGTCGATGGAGCCGGAGAGGCGGCGTCCGCCGACGACGCGCAGGTGCATCGGGCCGGCGTAGCCCAGGGAGACGATTTCGCTGTCGAGCGCTTCACCGATTCGGGCGATCATCTCAAGGCTGATGTTCTGGTTGCCGCGCTCGATGCGGTTCACCGCACTCTGGCTGGTGCCGAGGGCATCGGCGAGCTGACTCTGTGTCCAGCCCCGGTGCTGCCGGGCGTCACGGATGAGCTTGCCGATGCGTACGAGGTAGTCGTCTGCCATGGATGCACCGTATCTCAGATATGAGATGTGATCCGCGTGGGGTGCGCCAGACGGGTGCAATCGGTCCGTCAGATTCCACTTCCGGCCCAACCCCGCTTGCATGACCCGGACTCCGCCGCGCCCTTCTCCGGTCGAATCGGGCCAATCATTCGAAACTTCCCAGGGGCGGGCCGTTGAGTCGATCGACAGGGAGAGCGACATGTCGGATCGGGACGCCGCCGTCCAGCCGGGCGTCGCGCCCGCCGCTCGTCCCACCGCGGGAACCGTGTTCGCCGAAGGGGGCGACTCCGACGGGCGCGCGCACGCCGCGCCGGGGCTGTGGGCCATGAACGACGCGGGTTGGAGCCACCCCCTTGCCGCCACGGGGCCGAACCTGGTCTCGTGGTTCCAGGCCGAGGCGAGCGCGTCGCCCGGCGGCCGGCCGCTTCCCGTGCAGCCGTTCCTGCGCTGCGCGCAGGACACGACAGAGCGGATCGGCACCGTGCGCCTCACCGCGGTCCAGGTCCTCCTGCCGGTGCAGGGCGTTGACGCCTCGGCTCGCCCGCCGTACGCGACGACGCCCTCCATGCGGACGCCGGACTGGTTCGCCGCGTACGACCCGCGGGCTCGGGTGTCGGTGAAGGTCCGCGTCGACGGCGGCCTCGACCCGACGATCCCGGTGGTGGCGCCGCGGTTCGCCCGCCGCCTCGTCCCTCCGGAGCAGAACGTGTTCGCGGGTGGGCTCGACGAGGTCGCTCCCCCGGGAGGCTTTCCGGCGCCGCCGTTCGACGACAGCTTCTGGGACGGTCCGCCCCTGCACGGTATGACACTGTCCGGCGAGTTGGCGGAGTGGTCCTGCGGCGCGGCCGGCTGGCTCGCCGCGACCGCGGCCGACGCCGCCGCCCACATCGGCATCCGTACGCCAGTGCTGTTCACCGTCGTGCGGGCCTGACCGTCCGGCACCCCACCCGACGCGCCGGAGTCGCCCGGCGCTCGGCCCTGGGCGCGCGAGGTCATCCGGGCGTGCCGGAGCGTCCGCCCGGTGGACGGCCGTGGACGGCTCCGGCGGGCCGCGAGGTGTGCACCTCGTCCCCGCCCCCGGACATGTACTAGAGTTATCTCGACATCGAGATATCTGCCGAAGGCGTTCCGCAGCCGCCCCCGCTGATAAGGGTTACCTAACTTAGCCTGACCTTAGCGGATTGGCCACAGGGCGTGGCGGCAGGATGCGGTTATACGCGCGAAATCATGCATGAAGGAGACTGTCGTGTCGGCGAACAGCTTCGACGCCCGCAGCACGCTGCAGGTGGGCGACGAGTCGTACGAGATCTTCCGGCTGGACAAGGTTGAGGGCGCCGCCCGCCTTCCCTACAGCCTGAAGGTCCTGCTGGAGAACCTGCTCCGCACGGAGGACGGCGCGAACATCACCGCCGACCACATCCGGGCGCTCGGCGGCTGGGACTCCCAGGCGCAGCCCAGCCAGGAGATCCAGTTCACGCCGGCCCGCGTGATCATGCAGGACTTCACCGGCGTGCCCTGTGTCGTGGACCTCGCCACCATGCGTGAGGCCGTGAAGGAGCTCGGCGGCGACCCGTCCAAGATCAACCCGCTGGCCCCGGCCGAGCTGGTCATCGACCACTCCGTCATCGCCGACAAGTTCGGCACCAAGGACGCGTTCTCCCAGAACGTGGAGCTGGAGTACGGCCGCAACAAGGAGCGCTACCAGTTCCTGCGCTGGGGCCAGACCGCCTTCGACGAGTTCAAGGTCGTCCCCCCGGGCACCGGCATCGTCCACCAGGTCAACATCGAGCACCTGGCCCGCACCGTCATGGTCCGGGGCGGCCAGGCGTACCCCGACACCCTCGTCGGCACCGACTCGCACACCACCATGGTCAACGGCCTGGGCGTGCTGGGCTGGGGCGTCGGCGGCATCGAGGCCGAGGCCGCGATGCTCGGCCAGCCGGTCTCCATGCTGATCCCGCGCGTCGTGGGCTTCAAGCTGACCGGCGAGCTGCCGACCGGCACCACCGCCACCGACCTGGTGCTGACCATCACCGAGATGCTGCGCAAGCACGGGGTCGTCGGCAAGTTCGTCGAGTTCTACGGTGAGGGCGTCGCCGCCACCTCCCTCGCGAACCGCGCCACCATCGGCAACATGTCGCCGGAGTTCGGCTCCACCGCCGCGATCTTCCCGATCGACGACGAGACGCTGAAGTACCTGCGCCTGACGGGCCGCGACGCCCAGCAGGTCGCGCTGGTCGAGGCGTACGCCAAGGAGCAGGGCCTGTGGCTGGACCCGGCCGCCGAGCCGGACTTCTCCGAGAAGCTCGAGCTCGACCTCTCCACGGTCGTTCCCTCCATCGCCGGCCCGAAGCGCCCGCAGGACCGCATCGTCCTGGCCAACGCGGCCCAGCAGTTCGCCCAGGACGTGCGCAACTACGTGGACGACGTGGACGAGGCGGGCAAGGAGTCCTTCCCGGCCTCCGACGCCCCGGCGAACCACCCGAACGGCACCCCGTCGAAGCCCACCCTGGTCACCCTCGCGGACGGCTCCTCCTTCGAGATCGACCACGGCGCCGTCACCGTCGCCGCGATCACCTCCTGCACCAACACCTCGAACCCCTACGTCATGGTCGCCGCGGCGCTCGTGGCCAAGAAGGCGGTCGAGAAGGGCCTGACCCGCAAGCCGTGGGTCAAGACCACCCTGGCCCCCGGCTCGAAGGTCGTCACCGACTACTTCGACAAGGCCGGTCTGACCCCGTACCTCGACAAGATGGGCTTCAACCTCGTCGGGTACGGCTGCACCACCTGCATCGGCAACTCCGGTCCGCTGGACGAGGAGATCTCGAAGGCGATCAACGAGCACGACCTCGCGGTCACCTCGGTCCTCTCGGGCAACCGCAACTTCGAGGGCCGCATCAACCCCGACGTCAAGATGAACTACCTGGCCTCCCCGCCGCTGGTCGTCGCGTACGCCATCGCGGGCTCCATGAAGGTGGACATCACCAAGGACGCCATCGGCACCGACACCGAGGGCAAGCCGGTCTTCCTCCAGGACATCTGGCCCTCCGAGGCCGAGGTCAACGACGTCGTGGCGAACGCCATCGGCGAGGACATGTTCAACAAGTCCTACCAGGACGTCTTCGCGGGCGACGCCCAGTGGCAGGCGCTGTCGATCCCGACCGGCAACACCTTCGAGTGGGACCCGCAGTCCACCTACGTGCGCAAGCCCCCCTACTTCGAGGGCATGACGATGGAGACCACCCCGGTCTCCGACATCACCGGCGCCCGCGTGCTGGCGAAGCTGGGCGACTCGGTCACCACCGACCACATCTCCCCGGCCGGTGCGATCAAGGCCGACACCCCGGCCGGCAAGTACCTCACGGAGCACGGCGTCGAGCGCCGCGACTTCAACTCGTACGGTTCCCGCCGCGGCAACCACGAGGTCATGATCCGCGGTACGTTCGCCAACATCCGCCTGCGCAACCAGATCGCGCCGGGCACCGAGGGCGGCTTCACCCGCGACTTCACCGTCGAGGGCGCGCCGGTCTCCTTCATCTACGACGCCTCGCAGAACTACCAGGCCGCCGGCATCTCGCTGGTCATCCTGGCGGGCAAGGAGTACGGCTCCGGCTCGTCCCGCGACTGGGCGGCCAAGGGCACCGCGCTGCTCGGCGTCAAGGCCGTCATCGCCGAGTCCTACGAGCGCATCCACCGCTCGAACCTGATCGGCATGGGCGTCCTGCCCCTGCAGTTCCCCGAGGGCGCCACCGCGGCCTCCCTGGGCCTCACCGGCGAGGAGACCTTCTCCTTCACCGGTGTGGAGGAGCTGAACAACGGCACCACCCCGCGCACGGTCAAGGTCACCACCGACACCGGTGTCTCCTTCGACGCGGTCGTCCGCATCGACACGCCGGGTGAGGCCGACTACTACCGCAACGGCGGCATCATGCAGTACGTCCTGCGGAACCTCATCCGCGGCTAAGGGCGCGCCAGGCGGAGCGATCCGCCGTCTGTCGGCACCATAGGGCCGTACCCCCGTTAAGGGGGTGCGGCCCTTCCGCTTTTCGCGGCGGCGGTCCCAGGTGACGGACAGGTCTCAACTCGGAAAAGCCGGGAACGATCCTTGCGCACGATCTTGCTGAGCCGAGCGGAAGTGGACTATACCTGTGCCCGTCCGGGCCGCCGTGCGATCAGCGGCTCCGGGCCGGGGGATGCCGGGGTGCCCGCGGTGAGACCCGCCTTGTGGCAACTGCCGCGATTTCCGGCCTCCTTCACACTCCTGACGAAGGCGAGGACATGAGCATGGGATCCACTGGTGAGGGCCTCGGCCGCCGTGATCTGATCAAGCGTTCCGCAGCGCTCGGACTGATCGGCGTGCCGACGATGAGCTTCCTGTCCGCCTGCGCCTCCGGTGGTGAGGGCACCACGAAGGGCCCCGACAAGGGGGTCGTGTCCAAGGAGAACCCCTTCGGCGTCGCCAAGGGCGGCAAGCTCGACGTGGTCGTCTTCAAGGGCGGCTTCGGCGACGACTACGCGAAGGCCTGGGAGGCCGCCTTCGACAAGAAGTGGGGCACCACCAGCTCCCACGTCAGCACCCAGGAGATCGCGGCCAAGCTCCAGCCCCGCTTCAACGGCGGCACCCCGCCGGACGTCGTCGACGACTCCGGCGCCCAGCAGATCAAGATCGACGTCCTCGCGAAGGGCGGCCAGCTCGCCGACCTCAGCGTCGTGCTCGACGCGCCCTCGCTCGACGACCCCGGCAAGAAGGTCCGGGACACGCTCATTCCCGGTACCGTCGAACAGGGCACGCAGGGCGGCAAGTTCGTCGCCCTCTACTACGTCTACACCGTCTACGGCTTCTGGTACTCGGGCAAGCTCTTCAAGGAGAAGGGCTGGACCGAGCCCAAGACCTGGGACGAGTTCCTGGCCGTCTGCGCCAAGGCCAAGGAGGCCGGCATCGGCGGCCTGGCCCACCAGGGCAAGTTCCCGTACTACATCAATGTCGTCATCATGGACCTGATCGCCAAGAAGGGCGGTCTGGAGGCCATGAAGGCCATCGACAACCTGGCGCCGAACGCCTTCGAGGGCAACCCCGCCGCCCTGGCCGCCGTCGAGGCGGTCTACGAGGTGGTCGAGAAGGGCTACCTCATGCCCGGCACCAACGGCCTGACCCACACGGAATCCCAGACCGCCTGGAACCAGTACAAGGCGGCGTTCATCCCCTCCGGCTCCTGGCTGGAGAACGAGCAGCTCAAGCAGACCCCCGACGACTTCGACATGAAGTTCCTGCCGGTCCCGGTCCTCGCCGACAGCAAGCTCCCCTTCGAATCCATCCGGGCCGGGGCCGGCGAACCCTTCATCGTCCCGGAGAAGGCCGCCAACAAGCCGGGCGGCCTGGAGTTCCTGCGTTCGATGCTGTCACGCGAATGGTCCACCCTCTTCGCCCAGCAGGCCAACTCGCTCACCGTCGTCAAGGAAGGGGTCGACCCGGGCGTCAAGCTCCGCCCGGGCACCGCCTCGGCCGTCTCCGCCGTCAAGGCGGCGGGCCCGAACACCTTCAACTACCTGTACCCCGACTGGTACAGCGAGATGGACGCCGAGATCCAGAACGCGTCCAATGAGCTGATGACCCAGCGGATCCAGCCGAAGGAGTGGATCAAGCGGGCCCAGGCTGCGGTAGACAAGGCTGCGAAGGACCCCAACGCCAAGAACAACCGCCGCAGCTGACCACACGTCCACCGGCAGCGTCATCAGGGACGGACACCATGAGCCACGTAGCCCGGCGCGGAGGAAGGACCGGCTTCATCGCCGGCTTCCTCCTCCTGCCGCTCGCACTGTACCTGACCTTCGTCATCTGGCCGTACGTTCAGACGTTCGGATATTCCTTCACCAACTGGTCGGGCCAGTCGCCGACGTTCGACTTCGTCGGCCTGGAGAACTACTCCGCCCTGATGAGGGACGAGGTCTTCCGCATCGCCCTCTGGCACAACCTGCTGCTCCTGGTGTTCGTCCCGGTGATCACCATCCTGCTCGCCCTCTTCTTCGCCTTCATGGTGAACGCGGGAGGGCGCGGCGGGGCCGGCGGGGTGCGGGGCGTCCGCGGATCGGCCTTCTACAAGATCGTCTACTTCTTCCCGCAGGTCCTCTCCCTCGCCATCCTCGCGGTGCTCTTCGGGGCGGTGTACCGCAGCGACGAGGGCGGCCTGCTCAACGGCTTCCTCATCCGGGCCGGGCTGGTCGATCCGGCCCATCCCGTCGAATGGCTCAACGACCCCGACCTCGTCCTGTGGTGCCTGCTGCTCGTGGTGGTCTGGCACGGCGTCGGCTTCTACCTCGTCCTCTTCTCGGCGGCCATGCAGTCCGTGCCGAAGGACATCTACGAGGCCGCGCTGCTGGACGGCGCCGGCCGTGCCCAGACCTTCTTCAGGGTCACCCTGCCCCTGCTGTGGGACTCCGTGCAGACCTCCGCGGTCTACCTGGGCATCGCGGCGATGGACATGTTCGTCCTGGTGTCGACCATGACCTCGGCCCAGTTCGGCGGCGGACCCGACCACCACAGCGAGGTCATGGCCACCGTGCTGATGCGCAACTTCCTGTACTTCGGCAAGAGCGGCTACGCCTGCGCCATGGGCGTGGTCATGCTCGTCCTGACCATGATCCTCTCCATCGTCACGCTGCGTGCCACCCGCCGCGAGCGCATCGAGTTCTGAGCGGGAGACACGATGACCACAGTGATCAAGGCGCCGGGCGAGCCCTCGGCGGAGCGGTCCGGCGCCGCCGGCGGCCGGGGCGGGGACGGCGGCGGGCGCCGCTCCGACGGCCTGGCGCTCAACGTCTTCTCGCACGGCTTCCTCGCCGTCTGGGCGGTACTGATCGTGCTGCCGCTGGTCTGGCTGGTGCTCGGATCGTTCAAGACCGACACGCAGATCGGGGCCTCGGCCCTCAGCTGGCCCTCCAGCTGGCACTTCGACGCCTTCGGCCGTGCCTGGGACAAGGGCATCGGCGGCTACTTCGGCCACACCCTGATCGTGATGGCCTTCTCGGTCCCGCTGACCATGCTGCTCGGCTCCATGGCCGCGTACGTACTGGCCCGCTACCCCTTCCGGGGGAACCGGATCATCTACTACTTCTTCGTCAGCGGGGCGATGTTCCCCGTCTTCCTGGCGCTCGTACCGCTGTTCTTCATGGTCAAGCGCCTGGACATGCTCAACACGTACCAGGGGCTGGTCCTGGTCTACATCGCCTACTCGATGCCCTTCACCGTCTTCTTCATGCACTCCTTCTTCCGGACCCTGCCGACGGCGGTGCACGAGGCGGCCGTGATCGACGGGGCCTCCGACACCCGGATCTTCTTCCAGGTGATGCTGCCGATGGCCAAGCCGGGCCTGATCAGCGTGGGGATATTCAATGTCCTGGGCCAGTGGAACCAGTACATCCTGCCGTCGGTGCTGATGCAGCCGCAGAGCGGATCGGACCCCGAGCGCTACATGCTCACCCAGGGTCTGATCCAGCTGCAGTACCAGATGGGCTACGAGACGGACCTGCCGGTGCTGTTCGCCGGCGTGACCATCGCGATGATCCCCATGCTGGTGGTCTACCTGTCCTTCCAGCGTCAGATCCAGGCCGGCCTGACCTCGGCGACGCTGAAGTAGCGGCCGGCCGGCCGGTCGTCCGTCCGGCCGGCGCCGGTGCCACGGGGTGCGCCGCGGGCGTGGGTGACGTATGCCTGACAGGAGAGTCCGGGCGTGCGAAGGGAAGGAGGGCGGAGGGACCGGCGCCCCGGCGGCCATGGCACGATCTTCGCAGCCCTTGTTCATACTTTCTGGCTATGTGTCCGGTTCGCTCCGCCTCAGGGTCTTGACGGCGGAGTGGCCAAAGGCTCGACTTAAGGTTCACAAGTTGGAGAGAAGCCGGGGGTCTCGGAGCGCATAGCCGCGACACCGGCCGGGGCGCGACGGATGTCCGTCGCTCATGGCAGGAGTGGATGAGTCGTGCAGACTCCCGGATCGCAGTCCTCGCTGCACCGCGCGAACCTGGAACGAGTCGTGCGGGCCGTGCGCCTCGCCGGTTCGCTGACCCAGGCGGAGATCGCCCGCACCACCGGACTGTCGGCGGCCACGGTCTCCAACATCGTCCGCGAGCTCAAGGAGAGCGGGACCGTCGAGGTCACCGACACCTCGGCCGGCGGACGCCGGGCCCGCAGCGTCTCGCTCAGCGGGGACGCGGGCATCGTGATCGGCGTGGACTTCGGCCATACCCACCTGCGGGTGGCCGTGGGCAACCTGGCCCACCAGGTGCTGGCCGAGGAGGCCGAGCCGCTGGACGTGGACGCCTCCTGGGTCGACGGCTTCGACCGGGCGGAAACCCTGGTCGGGCGCCTGGTCCAGGGCATCGGCGTGGCCCGCGACAAGGTCATCGGCGTGGGGCTCGGCGTACCGGGCCCCATCGACGTGGAGTCCGGCACGCTGGGCTCGACCGCGATCCTGCCGGGCTGGGCCGGGATCAACCCGCGCCAGGAGCTCTCGCAGCGCCTGGGCGTACCGGTCTACGTGGACAACGACGCGAACCTCGGCGCGCTGGGGGAGCTGGTCTGGGGCAGCGGCCGGGGGGTCCGCGACCTGGCGTACATCAAGGTCGCGAGCGGTGTGGGCGCGGGCCTGGTGATCAACGGCCAGATCTACCGGGGACCGGGCGGCACCGCCGGGGAGATCGGGCACATCACCCTGGACGAATCCGGCCCCGTCTGCCGCTGCGGCAACCGCGGCTGCCTGGAGACCTTCGCCGCCGCGCGCTACGTGCTGCCGCTGCTCCAGGGCACGCACGGGCCCGAGCTGACGATGGAGAAGGTGGTCGAGCTGGCCCGGGGCGGGGACCCGGGCTGCCGCCGGGTGGTCACCGACGTGGGCCGCCACATCGGCAGCGGCGTGGCCAGCCTCTGCAACCTCCTGAACCCGAGCCGGGTGGTGCTGGGCGGTTCGCTGGCGGAGGCCGGTGAACTGGTGCTGTCGCCGATCCGCGAGTCCGTGGGGCGGTACGCGATCCCCAGCGCGGCCCGTCAGCTGTCGGTGCTCACGGGCTCGTTGGGCGGCCGGGCGGAGGTGCTCGGCGCACTGGCCCTCGTACTCAGCGAGATGGGCGATTCGACGCTTTTGGCGGAAAATGGCATTGGGGTGCGAGCTCCCGCCGTCATGTCTTCAGTTAGATAACGGATGGCACCGTTGTCATCTCGTTAAGGATTCACTCCTTGACGACAAATTGCGGCCGGGGTTGACTCACATCCACCTCGGCCGCAGCGTTGCGGCCTCGTCAGGGAGGTTCAACGAATGAACACGCGTATGCGCAGAGCCGCCGTAGCCGTCGCCGCGGGTGCCATGGCCGTTTCGCTGGCCGCATGTGGCAGCGCCAAGGAAGCGGGCGGCGAGAAGAAGCCCTCCGGCTCCGCCGCCGCCGGTGACGCCATCAAGGTCGGTCTGCTCCTGCCGGAGAACCAGACCGCGCGCTACGAGAAGTTCGACAAGCCGCTGATCGAGAAGAAGGTCGCCGATCTCACCGGCGGCAAGGCCGAGGTGGTCTACGCCAACGCCAAGCAGGACGCGACCACGCAGAACTCGCAGGTCGACACGATGATCACCAACAAGGTGAACGTCCTGATCATCGACGCGGTCGACGCCAAGGCCATCGCGGGCTCGGTCAAGAAGGCCAAGGACGCCGGCATCCCGGTCGTCGCCTACGACCGCCTGGCGGAGGGCCCGATCGACGCCTACACCTCCTTCGACAACGAAGAGGTCGGCAAGGTCCAGGGCAAGGCCCTGCTGGAGGCCCTGGGCGACAAGGCCAAGGACGGCCAGATCGTCATGATGAACGGCTCCGTCACCGACCCGAACGCCGCGCTGTTCAAGAAGGGCGCCCACTCCGTCCTCGACGGCAAGGTGACCATCGGCAAGGAGTACGACACCAAGGAGTGGAAGCCGGAGAACGCCAACACCAACATGGCGGGCGCGCTCACCGCGCTCGGCAAGGACAAGGTGATCGGCGTCTACTCGGCCAACGACGGCATGGCCGGCGGCATCATCACCGCCCTCAAGGCCGCCGGTCTGTCCCCCCTCCCGCCGGTCACCGGCCAGGACGCCGAACTGGCCGGCGTCCAGCGGATCGTGGCGGGCGAGCAGTTCATGAGCGTCTACAAGCCGTACGCCCCCGAGGCCGCGGCCGCCGCCGAGATGGCCGTCGCCCTCGCCAAGGGCGAGAAGATCGACGGCATCATCAACAACAAGGTCGACAGCCCGACCTCCAAGGGCGTTCCGTCCGTGCTGATCCCGGTCGTCTCCCTCACCAAGGCCAACATCAAGGACACCGTGGTCAAGGACGGCGTCTACACGGTCGAGGAGATCTGCACCGACAAGTTCGCGGCCGCCTGTGCCGCCATCGGCCTCAAGTAAGGCCCCGTCGCCGCCTTCGCGCGGCGGCCCACCCGCCCTGCCCGGTGCCCCGCACCTCATACCCCGCCACCCGCGGGGTGCCGGGCAGAAACGCTTCATCTTTCGCTTGTCGAATCCCCCATCCGCCCCGCTCCTGCTCTTTTGCACGACATCCCCGCCGGTCAGGCGGCGAAGGAGATGGTTCATGTGTCCGCTGCGCCCGTGCTGGCGTTGCGAGGGGTCTCGAAGCGGTTCGGCGCCGTCCAGGCCCTGACCGACGTAGAACTCGAGATCCACTCCGGTGAGGTCGTCGCCCTGGTCGGCGACAACGGCGCCGGCAAGTCCACGCTGGTCAAGACGATCGCCGGCGTGCACCCCATCGATGACGGAGTCATCGAGTGGGAGGGCCGCCCGGTCTCCATCAACAAGCCCCACGACGCCCAGAACCTCGGCATCGCGACCGTCTACCAGGACCTCGCGCTGTGCGACAACATCGACGTCGTCGGCAACCTCTTCCTCGGGCGCGAGCTCAAGCGCTTCGGCGTCCTCGACGAGGTGGAGATGGAGCGCCGCGCCCGCGAGCTCCTGACCACCCTGTCCATCCGGATCCCCAGTGTCAGGATCCCCATCGCCTCGCTCTCCGGCGGCCAGCGCCAGACCGTGGCGATCGCCCGCTCCATGCTGGGCGAGCCCCGGCTCGTGATCCTCGACGAGCCCACCGCCGCCCTCGGCGTCGAGCAGACCGCACAGGTGCTCGACCTCGTGGAGCGGCTGCGCGAGCGCGGCCACGCGGTCATCCTCATCAGCCACAACATGGCCGACGTGAAGGCCGTCGCCGACAAGGTGGCGGTGCTGCGGCTGGGCCGCAACAACGGCGTCTTCAACGTCGCCGACACCTCGCAGGAAGAGATCATCTCCGCCATCACCGGGGCCACGGACAACGCCGTGACCCGCCGGGCGGCCCGCACCGGGGAGGCCCGCAAGTGAGCACCGAACACCACACCTCGGCGGAAGAGGTGGCCAAGCTGGCCAACCCCGCCGCCCCGGCGGACGCGATTCCCGTGGTGGACCCGCGCCTGCTCGTGCGCGAGCAGGGGCTGTCCGGCTACCTGAGCGAGTTCGGCCGCAAGATGAAGGCCGGCGACCTCGGCTCCATCCCGGTCGTCCTCGGCCTGATCATCATCTGGGGCATCTTCCAGGGGCTGAACTCGAACTTCCTCTCCCCGGAGAACCTCTCCAACATCGCGATCACCATGGTCGCCACCGGCATGATGGCCGTCGGCATCATCTTCGTCCTGCTGCTCGGCGAGATCGACCTCTCGGTCGGCTCCGTCAGCGGCGTCTCGGGCGCGATCGTGGCCGTCCTCGCCGTCACCCACGGCATCAACGAGTGGCTCGCGATCCTCGCCGCCGTCGCCGGCGGCGCCCTGATCGGTGCCGTCCACGGCTTCTTCTTCGCCAAGATCGGTGCACCCGCCTTCGCGGTCACCCTGTCCGGCCTGCTGTTCTGGTCCGGCGCGATGCTCCAGATCCTGGGCAGCAACGGCACCGTCAACCTCGACTCCGAGGGCGTGGTCGGGCAGCTCACCACGTACTACTTCTCGGACGTGGCCGCCGGCTACGGCCTCGCGGCGCTCGCCACGGTGGCGTACTTCCTCGCCACCTTCTTCGACAACCGCCGCCGGGAGGCCGCCGGGGTCCCCTCGCGGCCCCTGAGCGAGATCCTGCTGCGCACCGGCATGCTGGCCCTGTTCACGTTCGGCCCCGCCGTCGTGTTCAACCAGTACAAGGGCCTGCCGCTGGCCCTGGTGCTCTTCGTGGTGGCCCTGGTCGGCACGGACTTCGTCCTGCGCCGCACCACCTTCGGCCGCAACGTCTTCGCCCTCGGCGGCAGCGTCGAGGCCTCCCGCCGCGCGGGCATCAACGTCAACGGGATCCGCATCGCGGTCTTCGCGATCGCGGGCACCTTCGCGGCCATCGGCGGCCTCTTCTGGGCCTCCAAGATCGCGGCGGCCAACCAGAGCGCCGGCGCCGGCGACCTCCTGATGAACGTCATCGCGGCGGCCGTCATCGGCGGAACCAGCCTCTTCGGCGGCCGCGGACGGACGTGGAACGCCCTCCTCGGTGTGATGGTCATCACCAGCATCCAGTACGGTCTGGCCCTGGAGGGCATCGCGACCCCGATCCAGTACATGATCACCGGTGCCGTCCTGCTGGCCACGGTGGTCATCGACTCGGTGACCCGCAAGACCCAGAAGACGGCCGGCCGCGCCTGACCGCGCGACCTGGGCCGATCCCGGGCGGTAAGACCCGTCACAGTGCCCGGTGCCACTCCGTGTGGCACCGGGCACCCGTGCGTGCGCGCATGCGTACGGATGTGCAGGTATACACCCGTTCGGGAGGTGTGACGCCGCTGCGGGGTGCACAGGTATGACACAGGTGTGGCCCGCCAGGCACCGCCCGATGACCGGCTCCGCGAGCGGAACATTAGACTCGACAGACCAGCAAGCAACTGCAAGGAGGCACGGGTGCTGCTGACCCGCATCAAGGGACCGCGCGATCTGGACCGGCTCAGCCAGGAGGAGCTGATCCAGCTCGCCGCCGAGATCAGGTCCTTCCTCGTCGACGCCGTCTCCAAGACCGGCGGGCACCTCGGCCCCAACCTCGGCGTGGTCGAACTGACGATCGCCCTGCACCGGGTCTTCGAATCGCCCAAGGACAAGGTCCTCTTCGACACCGGCCACCAGGCGTACGTCCACAAGCTGCTCACCGGCCGCCAGGACTTCGGGAACCTGCGAGCCAAGGGCGGCCTGTCCGGCTACCCGTCGCGCGCCGAGTCCGACCACGACGTGATCGAGAACTCCCACGCCTCCACGGTGCTGGGCTGGGCCGACGGCCTCGCCAAGGCCAACGAGGTGCTCGGCCGCGAGGACCACCACGTCGCCGCCGTCATCGGCGACGGCGCGCTGACCGGAGGCATGGCCTGGGAGGCGCTGAACAACATCGCCGCCGCCAAGGACCGCCCGCTCGTCATCGTCGTCAACGACAACGAGCGCTCGTACGGCCCCACCATCGGCGGCCTCGCCAACCACCTGGCCACCCTGCGCACCACGGACGGCTACGAGCGCTTCCTGGCCCGCGGCAAGGAGATCCTGGAGCGCACCCCGGTCGTCGGGAAGCCGCTCTTCGAGACCCTGCACGGCGCCAAGAAGGGCCTCAAGGACTTCATCGCCCCGCAGGGCATGTTCGAGGACCTGGGCCTGAAGTACATCGGCCCCATCGACGGCCACGACATGGAAGCCCTGGAGTCCGCCCTCCAGCGTGCCAAGCGCTTCAGCGGCCCGGTCATCGTCCACTGCCTCACCCAGAAGGGCCGCGGCTACACCCCGGCGCTGGAGCACGAGGCGGACCGTTTCCACGCGGTCGGCGTGATCCACCCCGACACGGGGCTGCCGGTCAAGACCGCCGCCGCCAGCTGGACCTCCGTCTTCGCCGACGAGATGGTCAAGCTCGGCCACGAGCGCGAGGACATCGTCGGCATCACCGCCGCCATGCTCCACCCGGTCGGCCTCCACAAGTTCGCCGAGGCCTTCCCCGACCGCATCTACGACGTCGGCATCGCCGAGCAGCACGGCGCCACCTCGGCCGCCGGGCTCGCCACCGGCGGCGTCCACCCCGTCTTCGCGGTGTACGCCACCTTCCTCAACCGCGCCTTCGACCAGGTCCTCATGGACGTGGCCCTCCACAAGTGCGGGGTCACCTTCGTGCTGGACCGGGCCGGGGTCACCGGTGACGACGGCGCCTCCCACAACGGCATGTGGGACATGTCCATCCTCCAGGTCGTCCCCGGCCTGCGCCTGGCCGCCCCGCGCGACGCCGAGCAGCTGCGCGCCCAGCTGCGCGAGGCCGTCGAGGTCAAGGACGCCCCGACAGTCGTGCGCTACTCCAAGGGCGTCGTCGGCCCGGCCGTCCCCGCCGTCGGCCGGATCGGCGGCATGGACGTCCTGCGCGCCCCGGCCCCCGAGGTCACCCGGCCGGACGTACTCCTCGTCTCGGTCGGCGCCCTCGCCCCGATGTGCCTGGAGATCGCCGACCTCCTGGACAAGCAGGGCATCTCCTCGACCGTGGTCGACCCCCGCTGGGTCAAGCCCGTGGACGAGGCCCTGGCCCCGCTCGCGGACCGCCACCGGGTCGTCGTCACCGTCGAGGACAACGGCCGCACCGGCGGGGTCGGCGCGGCCGTATCCCAGGCCCTGCGCGACGCGGGGGTCGACGTGCCGCTGCGCGACTTCGGCATCCCGCAGCGCTTCCTCGACCACGCGCTGCGCAAGGAGATCATGGCCGAGATCGGCCTGACCGCTCCGGACATCGCCCGCCAGGTCACCGGTCTGGTCGCCAAGCTGGACGGGCGCTACGAGAACGAGCCCGCCGCCATCGACTAGCGGGAGGGGCCGGACGGGCCGGACCGCGCGGTTGCACGTCACGGGCCGGGAGATCACCCTTGAGGGGTGGGCCTCCCGGCCCGTTCGCGTACTTCTTGGGAGGTGCGTAGGTGAGCACGGATCAGAACAGCCCGTTCCGCACCAAGACGGTGGAACAGTCCATCCGTGACACGGAGGAGCCGGAGCACGCGCTCCGCAAATCGCTCTCCGCCTGGGACCTGACGGTCTTCGGTGTCGGCGTCATCATCGGCACCGGCATCTTCGTCCTCACGGGCATCGCGGCCCGGAACAACGCCGGACCCGCCACCGCCCTCGCCTTCGTGGCCGCGGGCGTCGTCTGCGCCCTCGCAGCGCTCTGCTACGCGGAGTTCGCGTCCACCGTCCCGGTGGCCGGCTCGGCGTACACCTTCGCGTACGCCTCGATCGGCGAGCTGCCCGCCTGGATCATCGGCTGGGACCTGGTGCTCGAATTCGCGCTCGGCACCGCCGTCGTGGCGGTCGGCTGGTCCGGATACGTACGCCACCTCATGCACACGAACCTGGGCTGGGACATGCCCGTCGCGCTGTCCGGGCCCGACGAGGGCGGAACCTTCGACCTGCTGGCCTTCCTGCTGGTCCTGGTGCTGACCGCGGTCCTCGTCATCGGGACGAAGCTGTCGGCCCGCATCACCGCGGTCGTCGTCGCCATCAAGGTCACCGTGGTGATGCTGGTCATCATCGCGGGCCTGTTCTTCATCAAGGCCGACAACTACTCGCCGTTCATCCCGCCCGCCGAGCCACAGGCCGGCGGAGCCGGCTGGCACGCGCCACTGGTCCAGCTGCTGTTCGGCTACGCACCCACCAACTTCGGCGTCATGGGCATCTTCACCGCGGCCTCACTCGTCTTCTTCGCCTTCATCGGCTTCGACGTCGTGGCCACCGCGGCCGAGGAGACCAGGAACCCCCAACGGGACATGCCCCGCGGCATCCTGGGCTCGCTGCTGATCTGCACGGTGCTGTACGTCGCGGTGACGGTCGTGGTCACCGGCATGCAGTACTACCGGGAGATGTCGCCGACCGCCCCGCTCGCCGACGCCTTCAAGGCCGTGGACCAGCCCTTCTTCTCCGGGGCCATCAGCCTCGGGGCGTCCGTCGGCCTCATCACGGTGTGCATGATCCTGCTGCTGGGCCAGACCCGCGTGTTCTTCGCCATGAGCCGTGACGGACTGCTGCCGCGGGTTTTCTCCGTCACCCACCCGAAGTACCGCACCCCCTACCGGGCCACCCTGCTGCTCGGCGTGCTCATCGCCGTCGTCGCCGGGTTCACCAGCCTCGAGAAGCTCGCGGAACTGGTCAACATCGGCACCCTGTTCGCCTTCGTCATCGTGGCGCTCGGCGTGATCATCCTGCGCAGGACCCGCCCCGACCTGCACCGGGCCTTCCGCACCCCGTGGGTGCCGTTCATCCCGATCCTGTCGATGGCGGCCTCGCTCTGGCTGATGCTCAACCTGCCGGCCGAGACCTGGCTGCGCTTCGGGATCTGGATGGCGGTCGGCATCGTCGTCTACTTCCTGTACGGCAGGCGCAAGAGCCGCCTGGGCCAGGCCGGCCAGGACGCGGAGTACTAGCGGACGCGGCGGTTCACCGGGAACCCGCCGACGGGGACGGCTTGGGCGCCGGCGACTTGGCGCCCGGGCCGCCCTTGGCGGGGGAGTCCTTCGCCGAGGCGGGGACCTTCTGGTCGGTGCGCAGGGCCTCCCACAGCTGGGAGGCCTGCTCCTGTGCGACGACGACCCTGTTGCGGTCCACCTTGTCGTAGGCCACCGGCAGCATGATGGTCTCCATGGTGGACGGGTCCACGCCCTTCACGCTCCGCGCGAAGTCGGACAGCGCGGTGAGCGAGGCCAGATCGGAGTCGGTGGTCAGTGACTTGGTGCCGGCGTCGGCCAGCTTGTAGAGCCGCGCCGGATTGCCGAAGGCGTCCTGGTTCTTGATCTCGGACAGCATCGCGATCATGAACTGCTGCTGGAGCCCTATGCGTCCGAGGTCGCTGCCGTCCCCGTAGCCGTAGCGGGTCCGTACGAACTTCAGCGCGTCGGTGCCGTTCAGCCGGTGCGTGCCCGCGTCCAGCTTGAGGCCGCCCTTCGCGCCGGTCATCGGCCGGTCGAGGGTGACGGTGACCCCGCCGAGGGCGTCCACCAGCCCCTTGAAGCCGGCGAAGTCCACCTCGACGAAGTGGTCCACGCGGATCCCGGACAGCTGCTCCACCGTCTTGACCACGCAGGCCGGACCGCCCAGCGTGTAGACGGAGTTGAACATGACCCGGCCGGCCTCGGGGACGGTCCTGCCGTCCTTGTCCTTGCACTCGGGCCGGGTGATCAGGGTGTCGCGCGGGATGCTCACCGCGGTGGCCCTGGCCCGGCCCTCGGGTATGTGCACCAGCATGGCGGTGTCGGAGCGGGCCCCGCTGACGTCGCCGTGGTCCAGTTCGCGGTTGGCGCCGGCCCGCGAGTCGGAGCCGAGCACCAGGACGTTCCGCGCGTTCCCGGCCGACTTGGGCGGCCGGTTGTCCGTGCCGATGGCCTGGTCCAGGTCGACGCTGTCGATGTTCCCGTTGAGGTGGTCGTAGGCCCACCAGCCGGACCCCGCCGCGCCGAGGACCACGACGGCCGCCGTCCAGGCGAGCCCCCGCCGGATCCGTGCGGCGCGCGAGCGGGGCGGAGCCGTGGTGGGGGTGGAGTCTGAGGTCATGCCCGGGGACCGGTCCTTCCGAACGGGTGGCGGGAGATCCGGTGGGGATCTCGGGGGGATCTCGCGGGCTACAACATAGACGCAGGAGGCCGCCCCGGGCCCCCGGGGTATCCTGATTCTGTTCGAATGGTGAAGCGGAAGGGTTGCTGCGGTTCATGGCGACGCGATCCCGACGCGCTCCGAACAGGTCCCCCGAGCGGCCCTCCCCCGGAGCGGGCCGAGCCCCCGCGGGCGACTGGAACACCGTGGCGCTGGGCCCCCTGACCGGCCGTTGGCTCCTCGCCGGCAAGGACGGCCGGCTCACGGCCTACGCGCGCGCCGAGGACGGCCTGCTCCGCTGGACCGAGCGCGCCCCCGGCGGGCCCGGCTGGAGCGGCCCCGACCTCTTCCCCGCCGACGGGCTGACCGACCTCACGGTGGGCCAGGGCCCGGACGGGTACGCCCACTTCGCGGGCCGGCGCCGCACCAGGACCGAGGACGCCGAGACGGTCACCTACCACCACGCGGTGCAGTACCAGAGCGGCCGCCCGATGGGCCCCTGGCATTCCCTCGGCACCCTCTACCAGCGACCCGGGATGTCCCACCGCGGCGGCCCGCCGACGCTGGCGGTGGACGCCCAGGGCGCGCCCCACGTCTTCGTGCGCAACGCCGGGCGCGGCGTCCACGTCAGACGCCAGGACAGGAAGGGCGGCTGGCAGGACTGGGAAGACCTCCGGGGCAGCAAGTTCTTCGAGGGCACCGGCGCCGACTCCACCCCCGAGGGCCGGATCTGGTTGGCCGCCCCCGGCGAGAGGGGCCTCTCCCGCTGGGCCCAGTCGGGGCCCGAAGGCCCGCTGGAGCGGGTCGAGGACATCCCGTACCTGGTCCAGGACGGTTCGGTGCGCACGCTGGAGACGGCTCCGGGCCGCGTCACCCACTTCTGGCACGCGGCCGACGGGAGCGGGGTGTTCGCCTGCCGGGACGGCGCCGGCGTGCTGGGGCTGGGCGGCGGGCCGGCGGTCGGGGCGGTGGCCGCCGTACGCGCGCTGGTCGACGGCTACGACTGCACGGTGCTGGCCTACCGGGCGGTGAACGGGCGCACCGCCCTCGCGGCGTACCCCACGGAACACGAGGCGGCCGGACTCTGGTGGACCGAGATCGGCGAGGAGTGCCTGGGCTCCCCGGCCCTCGCCGTCGACGCCCGGGGCATGGTCGTCATCGCCTGTATCGGTGCCCGGGGCGAACTGCTGGTCAACCGGCAGAAGGACAGTTCCGGCCTGTCACTGGGCCGCTGGCAGCGGTTCTGACGGCTCGGGGCGCCGCCGCCCCTGGGGCGGGATCCTCGGCAGGTTGTGCCGGTCCACCGCCAGCGCCGATATCCGGCGCAGGAAGTCCACGGAGCGCCCTGCCGTGTCCGGGGTGATCCAGGCGTCGTCGATGTCGCACAGCTCCACCCGCACGGGGGAGCCGGCCAGCACGATGGGCAGGGTGTAGGCGATGGTGGACGCGAAGGTCAGCACGGTCCGGCCGATGGGCTCGGTCAGCGCGGTCAGTTCGAGCGGCAGCTCGGGGTGGACGATCTCCATGCCGGTGAGCCGGGCGATCCGCTCCAGCTTGGGGCCGCTCTCCCTGCGGTGCGCGAAGTAGCGCCCGGCCGCCCGGTGGCGCGCGATCCAGCCGACCGCTTCGATGTACCGGTCCTCGTCGACGACGCCGGTCTCCACCAGGGAGCTGCCCGCCAGGTCGGCCCCGGACCGCACGCGCACCGGACCGAAGGAGGCCCGGCTCCAGGCGTAGTCGTTGGGCCGTACCTCGGTGCCGGGCGGCGCGGTGACCGGCATGCAGGTGAAGAAGGTGGCCCGTTCCAGGTCCCCGCGGGCCAGCCAGCGGTTCACCGGGCCGCCCTTGGCGGAGGGCTTGAGCTCGCCCTGGTGCCAGCGGGTCAGCTGCTGGCCGTACGTGAGCAGGCTGACCAGCTCGGTGGTGGCGGTGCCGTCGTCGACGACGACCACCTCACGGGCCTTGGAGCGGGGCAGCAGCAGCTGGATCGTACGGGAGAACAGGTCCCCGATGACCAGGCGGCGGGCGGCCGCGACCGCCCGGCCGAGCCGGACCAGTTCGCCCGCCCGCCCCAGGTAGCCGGCGCGCACCTCGTAGCGCCGCCAGACCACTTTGGACTGCGAGGCGAACCGGCACAGCCGGCGGACCTGCGCGCGCGAGCGCGGGTCCGTCGGCTGGAGGACGGCGATGGTGAGGGACGCTGCCTCGCCCGGGTGGACGTACGCCCACTCGAGGACGTTCAGTAGTTGAGCCGGGCTCTCCACCAGGGCGAGGGTGTCGCTCATGCCGAGGCCGTCACCCCCTCGGCGGCGAGGGTGCCCTGGACGCGGCGGAGCTTCTTCATGGGGCCCAGTTCGGAGGCGTAGACGCGCTTGACGCCGTCACCGAGGGCGGTCTCGATGGTGCGGATGTCGCGGACCAGCCGGGCGAGGCCGCCGGGCTCGACGGAGGCGGCCTGGTCGGAGCCCCACATGGCGCGGTCGAGGGTGATGTGCCGCTCGACGGCGCAGGCGCCGAGGGCGACGGCGGCCAGGGTGGTCTGCAGGCCGGTCTCGTGGCCGGAGTAGCCGATCGGGACGTTGGGGTACTCCTCCTGGAGCGTGTTGATCACGCGCAGGTTGAGTTCCTCCGCCTTGGCCGGGTACGTCGAAGTGGCGTGCAGCAGGACGACGTTGGCGCTGCCCAGCACCTCCACCGCGTGCCGGATCTGCTGGGGGGTGGACATGCCGGTGGACAGGATGACCGTCTTGCCGGTCGCGCGCAGGGCGAGGAGCAGCTCGTCGTCGGTCAGGGAGGCGGAGGCCACCTTGTGGGCCGGTACGCCGAACTTCTCCAGGAAGGTCACGGCCTCGGTGTCCCACGGGGAGGCGAACCAGTCGAGGCCCCGCGCGGCGCAGTGCTCGCCGATGGCCCGGTACTCGTCCTCGCCGAACTCCACGCGGTGGCGGTAGTCGATGTAGGTCATCCGCCCCCAGGGGGTGTCCCGCTCGATGTCCCACTGGTCGCGCGGGGTGCATATCTCGGGGGTGCGCTTCTGGAACTTCACCGCGTCACAGCCCGCGTCGGCGGCCGCGTCGATCAGCGCGAGGGCGTTCGCGAGCTCACCGTTGTGGTTGATCCCGATCTCACCGATCACATAGGTGGGCCGGCCGGGGCCGACCTCCTTGTTCCCGATGCGGCGGATCCGGTTGCTGTGCACCACTGTTCAGAGTTCCTTTCCGGGGTACTGCGAGGAGTCCGGCGACGACGGGGCCGCCGGGGTCTGCTGCGGGTCGAGGAGGGGGGCCAGGGCCCGTGCCCGGCCGAGGTCGCCGGGCTCGTCGATCTCGATGGCCCGCTCCGGGGCCGTGGGGACGAGCTGGGTCCGGCCGAAGAAGCGGTGGCCGTGCCGGCGGAAGCCGTCGGCGCGCATGGCGTAGACGGCGCCCGACTCCAGGTACTCGGGGGTGCGGTCCTGGCGGCGCAGGCGTACGGAGCTGTCGTGGTTGACCCCGTGCGCGTGGTGGCCCGGGCCGGCCCCGTCGGGGCCGGTGCCCCACAGGAAGCCGTGGAAGGGCACCGCGGTGAAGGCGGAGTCGGCGCCGTCGCGGACCACGGCCAGGACCGTCCCGTCGACCTCCTCCGGGGTGGTGAAGGGGCTGGTGCACTGGACGAAGACGAGGACGTCCACGGGCTCCCCGTGCCGCTCCTCCAGCACGTCCAGCGCGTGCAGCAGCGCCGACTCGCTGGAGGCCCGGTCGGAGCCCAGCTCGGCGGGGCGGTCGACGACCTCGGCGCCGGCCTCGCGGGCGGCCCGCGCGATGGCCGCGTCGTCGGTGGAGACCACGACCCGGGTCACGTGGGCCGCGCCCCGGCAGGCGAGGACCGCGCGGGCGACGAGCGGGACCCCGCCGACCTCGGCGGTGTTCTTCCCGGGGATGCCCTTGGAGCCGCCCCGGGCGGGTATGACGGCGGTGACGTTCACGAGGCTTCCCCCTGGGGTGCCGACGACGGGGGCGCTCATACGCCGCCCCACTGCTGGATCTTCGGGGCCACGCGCTGGACCCCGAACTGGTAGGCCACCTTCAGCACGCGGCGGGAGGTGCGCCGCATGGGGCCGCTCGGGCGCCCCGCGGCGGCGCCCGAGCCGGGGGAGCCGTCCGGGTTCAGGCCCCGGCGGCGAAGCAGCGTCCCCACGTATTCGGGCGCGCTGTCGGCCGTGTAGTACGGGGATATCGGCGGCAGCGGGACACCATGCAACCGTTCGATGCGGTGGCGCAGTTCCCCGTACGGATCGACCGCGCGGATGCCCTGGTCGGCCGTCCAGGATTCGTCCGCGAGCGGGGCGTCGCCCTCGTCTATCGCGGTCCAGTCGGTGATGCAGCCCGAACCGGTGAAATAGTGGTTTCCGTGGACTTCCCGAACGCCGAGATCGCTGAGGATGGCGGTCGGCATTCCGCGGTGCATCGATTCGAGCGCGGCCGTGGAACTGACCGTCACCAGCAGGTCGGTACGGTCGAGGGTGTCCGACATGTTTCCGTAGACGAAATGCAGATTGGGCGGCAGCGGTTCTTCCAGCTGTTCCGCGAGGACCTGGTAGTGGAAGGCCTCCACATGGGTGGTCGCCTCGCCGGGCCTGCTGCGGAGTTTGACCAGTACGTCGCGCCCCGGGCGCAGTCGCGCGTGGGATATGGCGCGGCGCAGCATGTAGAGCCGGCCGTTGCGGTCGGCGGGCACCGAGGGCTGGACGGCGAAGCACACCGTATAGGGGTGGGTGGCGTGGGTCCGGCTCGGGTCGTACGGTCTCTGGTCGAGGAAGGGGAGCGCCGTCTGGACGATGCAGGAAACGGGAATTCCGAGGGGTTCGTACACCTCGGTGAAACGGCGCCGGTCGAAAGGGCTGTTGGCGAGGACGATGTCGGCGCCGGCGCGCAGCAGGAGCCCGTCGGCCATCTTCTCGTAGACGACGCCGACGTAACCGGTCATGACGATCGGCCGCCGGGGCGCCCCCGCGAACCGGTGGGCGAGCGCGTGCAGGGCCGCGTGCGTGGCGCCGCCCACCGTGCCCAGGATGATCAGATCCGCTCCGTCGAGTTCCGGCGCCGCCGCGAAACCGGCGAGCGTGGCCTCGGTGATCGAGGCGGGGGTGATGCCGACCTCCGCCAGCTGGCGCGCGGTCGGGGTGCTGCGGCCGCGCAGCATGTGGGCGTGCACCTCGCTGCCCGGTGCCAGGCCCACCGCCAGCCCCGCGCCCCATTTCCAGCGGGTGTCGGAGTCTGCGAGCACGTGGATGCGCACTTGGTGATTCCCGGGTCGGTCGGCGGAGCCCAACTGCCGTCGGCGTACCCGCGGCCGAGCGCGGGCAGGGGCGGGACTGCCGCCGGGCCCGATAGACCCTACATGCTCACCTCAGCCTTATGTGTCACGAAAAGGCTTCGACCGCCGAGGGAGTTGTACGTCACACCCGGGGGTTCCGGGAGCCTCTCCGGGCGCTTCTATCATGATGTCCGGTCCGTCCGTGCGGCTTCGGCGGAGGTGTGTGGGCAATGGGGAGAAGGTGAGTGCTTCCGGTGGTGACCCTTTCGGTGATCGTCGCGATGTGTGACGTCCGGGAGTTCTGCCGGACGGCGCTCAAGTCGCTGGCGCTCAATGCCCGGGAGGATTTCGAGTTCATCGTCGTGGACGACGGATCCGTTGACGGGACGTCAGAGATCCTGCGGGAAATGGTGCCGGGGATTCCCGGTGCCGTACTGATCCGGAACGAGCGGAACCTGGGGATATCGGCCACCCGCAACATAGGCCTCGCGGCCGCCCGCGGACGCTTCTTCACCTTCCTCGACGGCGACGACTGGTACGCCCCCGGATATCTCGCGCAACTGGTCGGCTGGATGAGCCAGGCCGGCGTCGATTTCCTGCGCACCGGCCATGTCCGTGTCTACGGCAGAAAGCGGAAGATCGTCATGGCGCCCCTCGCGCCGAGGGCCCTTCCGCTGAATCCCGCCGATTACATCGGCCCGGTCGACGCCTCGACCTTCATGGACTACCCGCAGTCCTGGGCCGGCATCTACGACCGCGAGCGCCTCCTTGAGGCCGGCGCGCTGTTCTTCGACGAGAGCCTGCGCACCGCCGAGGACCGCCCCTGGTTCTACAAGCTGCACCTGCGGACGCGTTCCTTCGGAGTCGTCGACCTCCACGGCATCTTCTACCGCCGGGATGTGGCCACTTCCCTGACGAAGGTCCCCGACGAGCGGCAGCTCGACTTCCTTCCGGCCTTCCGCCTCATATTCGAGGAACTCGCGGGACATCCGCGCGGATATGAACTCTCCTTCAAGGCGATGCGAACCCTCTGCGCGCTCATCGTCATTCACATGGACCGCGCCGAGTCGTACGAGGAACTCACCCGCGGCCTGCTGATGGAGCGGGCCGCGCAGATCCTCTTCGACCTCCCCCAGGACGTCCTCGAGGGGACGCTGGAAGGAATGGACTCCACACGCGTGAAGAAGCTCAGAGCACTGATGTCCCGTCACCTGGGCGCCGCCGCCCGATGACCCGGATATTCGCCGCCTCCACCCTCTACGGAGCCATGACGGTGGCCGCCGCCATCGACGCCGGCCAGCTCGGTCACGACGACCGCGAGCGCATCCTGCTCGTGTGCAACAACGTCGACATCCCCGAAGTCGCGACCCCCCTCCACCAGATGCCGGGCGCCGCCGCCGTGCTCGCGCGCTTCCACCGCGTCGTCTACTGGAACGACCTGATCTACCCGTTCCACCCGGCGCTCTGGTCCCCCCGGGACGAGGACGCCCCGCTGTGGCGCACCGTCATGGCGGAGAAGATCGGCATCCGGCCGGGCCCCCTGGAACTCGTCGTGGAATCGATCCAGGTCAAGCCCGCCCAGACGCTCTGCAAGATCTTCTCGGACGCCACGCTGGCCGTGTACGCCGACGGGCTCATGAGCTACGGCCCCACGCGCAACGACCTGCCCCGCGGCATCCACGGCCGCATCGAGCGGGTGCTCTACCTCGACCTGGTCCCCACCCTGCTGCCCATGCTCCTCACCGAGTACGGGATCCCCTCGCAGCCGGTGCACACCGCCGCCGTCCTCAAGCTGATGGCGGAGGTCACCCACGAGTGCCGGCCGATCCTCGACCGGGTGATCCCGCCGCAGCTCGCCCGGACCGGCCCGGACAGCGCCGTCCTGCTCGGCCAGTACCTCTCCCCCCTCGGCATCCTCACCGAGGAGGAAGAGGAGGAGCTGCACCTGCGCATGTTCCGGCACGCGCTGCGGCTCGGCCACACCTCGATCGTCTTCAAACCCCACCCCAGCGCCCCCTCGAGCCTCGCCGACACCCTCGGCGAGGCGGCCCGCGCGGCCGGGGTCCCCTTCCTGCTGCTCGACGTACCGGTCCTCGCCGAGACCGTCTTCGAGTACCTGCGCCCCCGCCAGGTCATCGGCTGCTTCTCCACCGGCCTGTTCACCGCCCGCGCGCTGTACGGGATCCCCGTCGCCCAGATCGGCGCGCTCGAGGTGATCCGCCGGATGCGGCCGTACGCCAACAGCAACCGCATCCCCGCCACCCTCACCCACGCCCTGCTGCCCGACCTGGACGCCCCGGCCGGCCCGCCGGCCGACCGGGTGCTGGACGTCGGGTACATCCGGGGCGAGGTCACCCCGTACGTCCAGGCCGTCGGCTACTGCATGCAG
Organism: Streptomyces sp. NPDC029122; assembly: GCF_055569445.1. Lineage (NCBI taxonomy): Bacteria > Bacillati > Actinomycetota > Actinomycetes > Kitasatosporales > Streptomycetaceae > Streptomyces > Streptomyces sp. NPDC029122. The sequence continues at coordinate 97,456 of NZ_JBVHWK010000029.1, forward strand.
CCCAAGCGGTACGCCTTCCTGCGCCCGGTGGCCGAGGAGTACGTGGCCGCCGCCGTCGACCAGTGGGAGGGCCGGCCCGAGCTGTCCATGCACTTCAACGAGCGGACCCGGACCCGCCTGGACCTGCCGGGCCCGCGCACCTGGAAGTGGCGGCGCGGCAAGGGCTGGACCTTCCTTGCCGCCAGGGAGCGGGCCGACGACGACGCGCCCTTCACCGACATCACCCTCAGCGGCTTCGCCTCCCTCGTCGAGGCGAAGGACGACCGGGGCGTCCTGGAGGTGGGCGCGCGGCTGCTCGCCGAGCACGAGAACCTCGACCTGCTCATCGGCATGGCCCAGGCCCACATCCGCCGCAAGGAGACCGACCAGGCCAGGCGGCGGATCGAGCGGGCCGTCCAGATCTCCGCGGACAGCGGGCGCGCCCTGGTCTGGCTGCGGATCGCCGAGACCGCCGCGAAACTGGGCAAGCCCGGCGACGACCTGCGCCGCGAGGCGGGCCGGCGGGCACTGAGCCTGAATCCGGACTCGCCGGCCGCCCAGCGCCTGGTCAAACCCGGCCGGCTGGGCCGCAGGTGACACGGGAACGGCCCCGTCCGCACCAGGTGCGGACGGGGCCGTTCTGCGTACTGCGGGGTGTTACGCCGGGACGCTGGCGACACCGGGGGCGAGGAACTTCTTGCCGTTCACCCGCTCCGAGACGCCCTCACGGTCCAGGTACGGGGTGATGCCGCCCAGGTGGAAGGGCCAGCCCGCACCGGTGATGAGGCAGAGGTCGATGTCCTGGGCCTCGGCCACGACACCCTCCTCCAGCATCAGACCGATCTCCTGCGCCACCGCGTCCAGGACGCGGTCCCGGACCTGCTCCTCCGTCAGGACGGAGTCGCCCTGCACCAGGAGGGCGGCGACCTCGGGGTCCAGCTCCGGCTTGAAGTTGTTCTCTGCGGAGTAGACGTAGAAGCCGCGCTTGCCGGCCTCGACCACGCGCTTGAGGTTCGGCGAGACGGTGAAGCGCTCCGGGAAGGCGCGGTTCAGGGTCTCGGAGACGTGCAGACCGATCGCCGGGCCGACGAGCTCCAGCAGCACCAGCGGGGACATCGGCAGGCCGAGCGGCTCGATGGCCTTCTCGGCGGTGACGACCGGGGTGCCCTCGTCGATGACGTTCTGGATCTCGCCCATGAAGCGGGTCAGGATGCGGTTCACGACGAACGCCGGGGCGTCCTTGGTGAGGACCGCGGTCTTCTTCAGCTTCTTGGCGACACCGAAGGCCGTGGCCAGCGAGGCGTCGTCGGTCCGCTCACCGCGGACGATCTCCAGCAGCGGGAGGATCGCGACCGGGTTGAAGAAGTGGAAGCCCACCACGCGCTCCGGGTGACGGAGCTTGGAGGCCATCTCGGAGACCGACAGCGAGGAGGTGTTGGTGGCGAGGATCGCGTGCGCCGGGGCGACCGCCTCGACCTCCGCGAACACCTTCTGCTTGACGGACATCTCCTCGAACACGGCCTCGATGATGAAGTCCGCGTCCGCGAAGCCCTCGGCCTTGTCCAGGACACCGGTCACCAGGGCGGTCAGGCGGTTGGCCTTGTCCTGGTTGATGCGGCCCTTGCCGAGGAGCTTCTGGATCTCGGCGTGGACGTAGCCCACACCCTTGTCCACGCGCTCCTGGTCGATGTCGGTGAGGACCACCGGCACCTCCAGGCGGCGCAGGAACAGCAGCGCCAGCTGCGAGGCCATCAGGCCCGCGCCCACGACGCCGACCTTGGTCACCGGGCGCGCCAGCGACTTGTCCGGGGCGCCGGCCGGGCGCTTGCCGCGCTTCTGGACCAGGTTGAAGGCGTAGATGCCCGAGCGCAGCTCGCCGCCCATGATGAGGTCGGCCAGGGCCGTGTCCTCGGCGTCGAAGCCGGCCTGGAGGTCGCCGTCCTTGGCCGCGGCGATGATGTCCAGCGCGCGGTAGGCGGCGGGAGCGGCACCGTGCACCTTGGAGTCCGCGATGAAGCGGCCCTTGGCGACGGCCGCGTCCCAGGCCTCGCCGCGGTCGACCTCGGCCCGTACGACCTCGGTCTCGCCCTTGAGGACCTTCGCGGTCCACAGCAGGGACTGCTCCAGGAAGTCCGCGCCCTCGAAGATCGCGTCGGCGATGCCGAGCTCGAAGACCTGCTTGCCCTTGAGCTGGCGGTTCTGGTTCAGCGAGTTCTCGATGATGACCGAGACCGCGCGCTCCGCGCCGATCAGGTTCGGGAGGATGGCGCAGCCGCCCCAGCCCGGAACCAGGCCGAGGAAGACCTCGGGCAGGGAGAAGGCCGGGATGGCCTTCGAGACGGTGCGGTACGAGCAGTGCAGGCCGACCTCGACACCGCCGCCCATCGCCGCGCCGTTGTAGTACGCGAAGGTGGGGACGGCCAGCGCGGAGAGGCGCTTGAAGACGTCGTGGCCGCCCTTGCCGATGGCGAGCGCGTCGTCGTGCTTCTTCAGCAGCTCGACGCCCTTGAGGTCGGCGCCGACGGCGAAGATGAACGGCTTGCCGGTGATGCCCGCGCCGACGATGGAGCCGGCGGTGGCCTCCTGCTCGACCTGGTCGATCGCCGCGTTCAGGTTGGCGAGGGACTGCGGGCCGAAGGTGGTCGGCTTGGTGTGGTCGAAGCCGTTGTCCAGCGTGATGAGCGCGAAGCGCCCGGCGCCGAACGGCAGGTCCAGGTGGCGGACGTGCGCGGACGTGACGACCTCGTCCGGGAACAGCTCGGCCGCACCCTTCAGGAGCTCAGCGGTGGTGCTCACTTGGCGTCTCCCTCGGCGGTGAAGTGCGGGTTCTCCCAGATGACCGTGGCGCCCATGCCGAAGCCGACGCACATGGTGGTCAGGCCGTAGCGGACGTGCGGCTGCTCCTCGAACTGGCGGGCCAGCTGCGTCATCAGGCGGACGCCGGAGGAGGCCAGCGGGTGGCCGAACGCGATGGCGCCGCCGTACTGGTTCACCCGGGCGTCGTCATCGGCGATGCCGTAGTGCTCCAGGAAGGCCAGCACCTGCACGGCGAAGGCCTCGTTGATCTCGAACAGGCCGATGTCCTCGATGGACAGGCCGGCCTGGGCGAGGGCCTTCTCGGTGGCCGGGATCGGGCCGTAACCCATGACCTCCGGCTCGACGCCGGCGAAGGAGTACGAGACCAGGCGCATCTTGACCGGGAGGTTGTTCTCCCGGGCGAAGTCCTCGGACGCGATGATCGCGGCGGTGGCGCCGTCGTTGAGACCGGCGGCGTTGCCCGCGGTGACCCGGCCGTGCGTACGGAACGGGGTCTTCAGGCCGGCCAGGTTCTCCAGCGTGGTGCCCGGGCGCATCGGCTCGTCGGAGGTGACCAGGCCCCAGCCCGTCTCGCCCGCGGCCTCGTTGGTGTTGCGCACCGAGATCGGGACCAGGTCCTGCTGGATCTTGCCGTCGGCGTACGCCTTGGCGGCCTTCTCCTGCGAGCGCACGGCGTACTGGTCGGCGCGGAGCTTGGTGATCGTCGGGTACCGGTCGTGCAGGTTCTCGGCGGTCATGCCCATGAACAGGGCGGACTCGTCGACCAGCTTCTCGGAGACGAAGCGCGGGTTCGGGTCCACGCCCTCGCCCATGGGGTGGCGGCCCATGTGCTCGACACCGCCGGCGAGGGCGACGTCGTACGCACCGAAGGCCACGCCGCCCGCGACCGCGGTCACGGCGGTCAGCGCGCCGGCGCACATGCGGTCGATGGAGTAGCCCGGGACGGACTGCGGCAGGCCCGCGAGGATGCCGGCCGTGCGGCCCAGCGTCAGGCCCTGGTCGCCGATCTGCGTGGTCGCGGCGATGGCGACCTCGTCGATCTTCTTGGGGTCCAGGTCCGGGTTGCGGCGCAGCAGCTCCCGGATCGCCTTCACGACGAGGTCGTCGGCGCGGGTCTCGTGGTAGATGCCCTTCGGGCCCGCCTTGCCGAACGGGGTGCGGACGCCGTCGACGAAGACGACGTCCCTGACGGTACGAGGCACGTTGGCTCTCCTCCAGGTACGGGATGGCGCTGCTGCGCGGGGGCGGCCCGGCCGGTGTGGCTGAGCGCCCGCTCACCCGGCCCATGCTACTTGCGGGTAACCAATGTGCACACCCCCTCCCCGAGGAGCGGCGAAGGTCACACTCCGTCGGCGCCGGCCGGAGCGGCGGCGGACCCCGGCGCAGCGGGACGAACACGTGCAGGCCCCCGGCTCGGGAGCCGGGGGCCTGCACGGGGTTCGGCGGCTCAGGCGGTCGCGGCCAGGGCCGTGACCAGGGCCGGGGTCACCTGCTCGATCTGCCAGGGGCGGGCGCCGTGGCCGGCCAGGGCCTGCGCCACCGCGTCCGCGTCGAGCGGCTTGGGCGGCTCCCAGCACACCCGGCGCACCGTGTCGGGGGTGATCAGGTTCTCCTGCGGCAGGTTCAGCCGCTCGGCCAGGGCGGAGACGGCCGCACGGGCCGCCGACAGCCGGGCCGCGGCGGCCGGGTCCTTGTCCGCCCAGGAACGCGGCGGGGGCGGGCCCGACGGGGACGCGCCCGGCTGCGGCAGCTCGCTCTCGGGCAGGGCCCTCGCCCGCTCCACGGCGGCCATCCACTGGTCCAGCTGGCGCCGGCCCATCCGCTGCCCGTACCCGGGCAGGGCCGACAGGGCGTGCACGTTCACGGGCAGGGCCAGGGCCGCCTCCACGATCGCGGCGTCGCCCAGCACCTTGCCGGGGGAGACGTCCCGGCGCTGCGCGATGCGGTCGCGGGACTCCCACAGCTCCCGTACGACCGCCATCTGCCGGCGGCGGCGCACCTTGTGCATGCCGGAGGTGCGGCGCCAGGGGTCCTTGCGGGGCGGGGCGGGCGGGGCCGAGGCGATGGCGTCGAACTCCTGGCGGGCCCACTCCAGCTTGCCCTGCCGGTCCAGCTCCTTCTCCAGCGCGTCCCGCAGGTCCACCAGCAGCTCCACGTCGAGCGCGGCGTAGCGCAGCCACGGCTCGGGGAGGGGGCGGGTGGACCAGTCGACGGCGGAGTGCCCCTTCTCCAGGGCGTAGCCGAGCACGCTCTCGACCATGGCGCCGAGTCCGACCCGGGGGAAGCCGGCGAGGCGGCCGGCCAGCTCGGTGTCGAAGAGGGAGGCGGGCACCATGCCTATTTCACGCAGGCACGGCAGGTCCTGGGTCGCGGCGTGCAGGATCCACTCGGTCCCGGAGAGGGCCTCGCCCAGCGCGGACAGGTCCGGGCAGCCGACCGGGTCGATCAGCGCGGAGCCCGCGCCCTCGCGGCGCAGCTGCACGAGGTAGGCGCGCTGGCCGTACCGGTAGCCGGAGGCGCGCTCGGCGTCCACGGCCACGGGCCCGGTGCCGGCGGCGAAGGCCGCGACGACGCGGGCGAGGGCCTCGGCGTCGGCGACGACCGGCGGGATGCCCTCACGGGGCTCGAGCAAGGGAATCGGCGTCGGCTGCCCATCGGACGGAACCTCGGCGTCCGGGGGGCCGCCCCCGGTGGTGGTGCGCAGGTGTGCTGCGGTCTCTTGGGCGTCGGTCACCGGTAAAGGGTATCCGTGTATGGGACGCGCCCGTCGCCGGAACGTTCCGTCGACGGGCGCGCGGGGAAGAAGGCGGCCGGTTCCCGGGGTCTCCGGGCGGTCCGCCCCGGGAACCTCGGGACGGGATCAGTGGATGATCCCCGTCCGCAGCGCGACGGCGACCATCCCGGCCCGGTCGCCGGTGCCCAGCTTGCGGGCGATCCGGGCGAGGTGGGACTTGACGGTCAGGGCGGACAGGCCCATCGAGACGCCGATGGCCTTGTTGGACTGGCCCTCCGCGACGAGGCGCAGGACCTCGACCTCGCGGCCGGAGAGCTCTCGGTAGCCGCCCGGGTGGCTCGGGGCACCCGGGGGGCGGCGGTGCATACGGGCGGCGGCGGCGCCGATGGGGGCGGCGCCGGGCCGGGTGGGGAGCCCGATGTTCGTCCGCGTACCCGTGACGACGTAGCCCTTCACTCCGCCCGCGAGGGCGTTGCGCACGGCACCGATGTCATCGGCGGCGGACAGGGCCAGGCCGTTCGGCCAGCCGGCGGCGCGGGTCTCGGAGAGCAGGGTGAGACCGGAACCGTCGGGCAGGTGTACGTCGGCCACGCAGATGTCGCGCGGGCTGCCGACGCGGGGGCGGGCCTCCGCGATGGACGACGCCTCGATCACGTCACGGACTCCGAGGGCCCACAGATGGCGGGTCACGGTGGAACGGACGCGCGGGTCGGCCACGACGACCATGGCCGTCGGCTTGTTCGGGCGGTAGGCGACCAGGCTTGCGGGCTGCTCGAGAAGAACGGACACCTAGGCCTCCTGGGGGAGTGGCGGGACGGCCGGCTCGGGGAAGGAAGCCGGTTCGCACCGTGCGGATGGTCACTGACTCCTTCGGCACGTCACCCACCCGGCTTTAGGGAATGATCACGATTTGGTGAGTAACAATTCGGGCAATTCGGACGCACGATCGATCAAAGGGCGATCAGAAGGCCGCCCGGCGAACGCCCTTCTGACACACCGTTACGACATCGAGCGGTCGTTCCCGTGCGCGCACGGGGCCGGACGGCCCCCTCGGGGCGGCCGGCTACGGGTGGTGCGGACCGCGCCGCTGTGGCAGGGACACCACGCCCGTGGCGTTGTCCGTCGGCCCCATCGGAGGCAGTCCCGCGATCTGGCACAGCAGCTCGCACCACGCCGCCAGGTGCGCGGTGGTGTCCGGCACCCCGCCCACCCCCTCGCGCGGCGTCCACGAGGCCCTGATCTCGATCTGGGTGGCCGGACGCCGCTCCGCGAGCCCGCCGAAGTAGTGCGAGGCCGCCATCGTCACGGTGCCGCTCGCCTCCCCGTACGCCAGCCCGCGCGCGTCCAGCGCGCCCGTCAGCCAGGACCAGCACACCTCCGGCAGCAGCGGGTCCGCCGCCATCTCAGGCTCCAGCTCGGCCCGTACCAGCGTCACCAGCCGGAAGGTGCCCTGCCAGGCGTCGTGCCCCGCCGGATCGTGGAGCAGGATGAGCCGGCCGTCGGCGAGGTCGTCCTCGCCCTCCACCACCGCCGCCTCCAGCGCGTAGGCGTACGGCGCCAGCCGCTGGGGCGGCTTCGTCGGCTCGATCTCGATCCCGGGCCGCAGCCGCGCCTTGCGCAAGCCGTCGACCGCCCGCCGGAACGGGAGCGGGACGGAACTCTCCTTCGCGCTGTCCGTACCCTCGGCGCCATCTGAAAATCGTCCCTGAGCCGCAGCCATGCCGGGAAGACTAGGCGGAACGAGCGCCCGTACGGCGCAGGGACACCCGCCCCGGGCCGGGCACTTCTTCATACGTGCGAAGATTTGGGTCGTGAGCGCCAACGACCGCCCCCAGGGCCCGCCGAGCCAGACGTACGATTCCGCCTTCCTGAAGGCGTGCCGGCGGGAGCCGGTGCCGCACACCCCGGTGTGGTTCATGAGGCAGGCCGGCCGCTCACTCCCCGAGTACCGCAAGGTGCGCGAGGGCACGGCCATGCTGGAGTCCTGCATGCGCCCCGACCTGGTCACCGAGATCACCATGCAGCCCGTGCGGCGCCACGGCGTCGACGCGGCGATCTTCTTCTCCGACATCGTGGTGCCGCTGAAGGCCATCGGCGTCGACCTCGACATCAAGCCGGGCATCGGCCCGGTCGTCGCCCAGCCGATCCGCCGCCGCGAGGACCTCGCACAGCTGCGCGACCTCACCCCGGAGGACGTCCCGTACGTCACCGAGGCGATCGGCATGCTCACGGGTGAACTGGGCGGCACGCCGTTGATCGGCTTCGCCGGCGCGCCTTTCACCCTTGCGAGCTACCTCGTCGAGGGCGGCCCGTCCAAGAACCACGAGCACACCAAGGCCCTGATGTACGGGGACCCGGAGCTGTGGGCCGAGCTGCTCGACCGCCTCGCCGAGATCACCTCCGCCTTCCTGAAGGTCCAGATCGAGGCCGGCGTCTCCGCGGTCCAGCTCTTCGACTCCTGGGTCGGCGCCCTCGCCCCGGCGGACTACCGCCGCTCGGTCATGCCCGCCTCCGCGAAGGTCCTGGAGTCCGTCGCCTCGTACGGCGTCCCGCGCATCCACTTCGGCGTGGGCACGGGTGAGCTGCTCGGCCTGATGGGCGAGGCCGGCGCGGACGTCATGGGCGTCGACTACCGGGTCCCGCTGGACGAGGCCGTCCGCCGCGTCGGTCCCGGCAAGGCGCTCCAGGGCAACCTGGACCCGGCCGTCCTCTTCTCCACCCCCGAGGCCGTCCAGGCCAAGACGGACGAGGTCCTGGCCGCCGCTGCCGGCCTGGAGGGCCACGTCTTCAACCTCGGCCACGGCGTCCTGCCGACCACCGACCCGGACGCGCTGACCCGTCTGGTGGACCACGTCCACACCAGGACGGCCCGCTGATCCCCGCCGCCCGCCCGGGCGGCCCCGGGGGGGGGGGGGGGGAGGGGGGGGGGGGGGGGGGGGGGGGGGTGGGGGGGTGGGGGGGGGGGGGGGGGGGGGGGGGGAAGAGGGGGGGGAGGGGGGGGGGGGGGAGAG
>NZ_JBVHWK010000030.1:0-34676 GCF_055569445.1 Streptomyces sp. NPDC029122
GGGGGGGGGGGGGGGACTCCTCCCGTGTCCCGGTTCCCACCTTTCCCTCCGCGACCCCCCCCTCCCACCCCTACCCCACCCCTGGGGGGGGCCCCCCCCCCCCCCGCCCCCCCCCCCCCCCCCGCGTCCTCGTACCACTCGGTTCAGGAAGAGCTGACCACCACCGTCTTGGCCACCTTGTCGTGGAGCCCCTGCCGGTACGGCTTGTCGACGAGCATCGACACGATCAGCGCGAGCGGCCACAGGCAGAAGCAGCACACCAGCGTCGGCAGCCAGAGCACGACCGCGCGGCCGAGCGCCGGGCCGGAAGGGGGCACGCTGCCGTCGTTGAGCATCGCGACGCGCAGGCCCATCGCCCTCTTGCCCAGGGTCCGGCCGTTCTTCTGCGTGAACCACCAGTCGTAGCCGATGTACGCGACGATCGCGATCAGCGTCCACACCAGCCCCGTGCCGCCGTACGACCTCGAGATGACCTCGGTGACGTCCTCGCCCTCGTCGGTGTCCACGACGTAGCGCGTGTTGCCGAAGGGCAGTTGGATGAGGAACAGCGGCACCGCGATGATCAGCGCGTCGAGCACGCGCGCGACGAGCCGCTTGCCGAAGTCGGCGAGCGGCGGCATCCCGGCGAGCGGATCGGGCATCCCGTAGCCGCCTCCGCCGCCGTACGGGTCTCCGGGTCCCCCACCGCCGTACGGGGGCGGGGGCGGGGGCGGCGGGTAGCCGCCGCCCCCCGGGGGCGGCGAGCCGTACGGCGAACCGCCCGACGGAGGCGTCGGCTCCTGGGGCTTCTTGAGGAACGGGTCGTCCTCGGGCGGCTGGCCCGGCGGCGGCTGATCGGTGCTCATGGCCCGAGTCGAACCCGGCCCCGCCCACCCCGCAACGCGGCCGCGTCCGTCCGGGGCACGGCCCCGGCACGCCCACCCCCGGACCGGTCAGCGGGTCACGTACGTCCCGGCCGCCCGGTCGTGCCAGGCCCGCCGGCGCGGCCGGTCCACCAGGCACCACAGGCTGCCCGGCAGCCCCAGGAACGCGAACACGAGCCAGCGGCGCAGGGCCGCGCCGAAGGTGGGCGGGCGCAGGGTGGCGGTGGCCAGCACGCGCACGCCGAACAGCTTCTTGCCCGGGGTGCGGCCCCAGCGGGCGGTGGGCAGGGCCTCGTAGAGGACGCCGAAGAGCAGGACGGCACCGAGTAGGAGGCCCAGGTGCCCGGCGGTGGTGGCGTCGAACAGGTACACGGTGGTGGTGCGCCCGCTCGCCCGGGCCGCGTCCACCTTCGCTTCCAGATGGGCCGTCACCCGGGGTACGAGGGGCAGCGCCACGGCCGCGGCGACCCCGGCGTGCACGAGGGCGTCCACCATCCGGGCCGCCCCACGCCGCCCCAGCCCGGCGGGCCGCGCCGCCCGCTCCGCCATGCGCTCGAAGACGGCCCGGCTGTCCTCCCGTACGGGGGCGGGCGCCTCGGCGGCGGGGGGCTCGGGCGCGGGGGCCTCCGGGGCGGGGGCAGGGGCGGGCGGGCGGGGCCGGACGGGGGCCACGGGGGCCGGAGCGGGCGCGGGGGCCGTGGGGCGGGGGCGGGCGGGGGCCTCGCGCGTCGCCGGGACCCGGCGTTCCGGCTCCGGCTCCGGCCGCTGGGGCGGGGCGTCCGGTACGGCCTCCGGCCAGCTGGAGGTGAGGCCCGAGGCACCGGCGCCCGGGGCGTCGGGCCAGGCCGGCGGGCGGGCCGAGAGGATGCCCACGCTCTCGGCGGCGGCCTGCGCCGGGAGCCGCTGCGCGCCGGCCGCGGCCGCGGCGGGCCGGGCCAGGGAGATCCCGGCGGGCCGCACGGGCTCGGACTCCGCCGGGTCCCCCCACGAGACCCGCGCGTCACGGGGGCCGCCGAAGCCGGCCTGGTGGACGGGGTCGACCTGCCACTCCGCCCGCCCCGCCGCCGCCCCGGGGCCGGAGCCGGCCTCGGTCTCGGGCTCCGGCGCGGGCCACCCGGCCCCGGCCGGGCGGCCCGCGCCACCCGGGGCGGTGCTCCGGGCCCGGTCCGCTTCGGCGGCCCGCACGGCGCCCGCGTAGCCCCCGTGGGGCTCGGGGGCGGGACCCCGGCCGGCCGGGGGCGGCGGCTGCCGGTTCGCCGCGGGGCGCGGGTCCCGGAGGGCAGCCGTCATCGAGGTCTCGTCCAGGAACACCGGCCCCGTCTCCTCCACCCGGGCGGCGGCGGGAGCGGCGGGAGCGGCGGGACGGCTCGTACCCGGAACCCAGGACGCGCCGTTCCAGTAGCGGACGTACCCGGGGATGGACGGGTCGGGGTAGTAGCCCTCGCGGGCCGCGTGCTCTCCGTCACCAGGGGAGGCCGTCAATGTCCCCAACTCCGATCGTGGCTCGAGGCTTGTGCAGGGGAGGACCAAGGGGAGGACCATAGCCAAGAACCCCCTCCCGGCAGGTCCGGTAACGGGAGATTCCAAGCCTTCGGGCGAACCTCACCCCGGCTCCGCCCCCGCCGACCGGTTTCGGTCATCCGACAGATTCCGGCCAACCTGACATTCGTCGCGGAAACCCGCGTCATACCCGGGCACGAGGGTGCTCTCTCCTCGTGCGGGGCGAGAACCGCCCCGCGTCCGCCTGCGAACGCCCGAAGTGAGGCCGCCATGCACCACCACCCCGTCGTCGAGCGCGAACTGGAACTGAAGCTGGTCCTGTCACCCGAGCGCAGCATCCCCGTCCCCGCGAAGCTGCTGTACCTCACCGACGACCCCTACGCCGTGCACGTCACCTTCCACTCCGGCTCCAGCATGCCGGTCCACTGGACCTTCGCCCGCGAGCTGCTCGTCGAGGGGGTGTTCCGTCCGTGCGGCCAGGGAGACGTCCGGATCTGGCCCACGAAGATCGGCGGCGAGTCCGTCCTGTGCATGGCGCTGAACTCCCCCGACGGCGACGCCCTCCTGGAGGCCCCGGCCGGTGCGGTGTCGGCCTGGCTGGAGCGCACCTTGCGCATGGTCCCCCCGGGGACGGAGGCGGAGCGGCTCGGCCTGGACGACGCCCTGGCGGCGCTGCTCACCCCCACCCCCGCCGACGAGCTGTGGCTGCGCGACCCGTGGCCCTCCGACGAGCCCGCGGACGGCGACCTGTGACCCGCCGCAAGCCGCCGCGCACGGGCGGACCGTCAGAAGAGCTTGCCGGGGTTCAGCAGCCCGAGCGGGTCGAAGGCCCGTTTGACGGTGCGCTGCACCTCCAGGCCGACCGGCCCGAGTTCCCGTGCCAGCCACTCCTTCTTCAGCACCCCGACTCCGTGCTCCCCGGTGATGGTCCCGCCCAGGGACAGCCCCAGGGCCATGATCGCGTCGAAGGACTCCCGGGCCCGCCGCGTCTCGTCCTCGTCGGCGGGATCGAAGCAGACCACCGGGTGGGTGTTGCCGTCGCCGGCGTGCGCGCAGACGCCGATGAGGAGGTCGTACTCCGCGGCGATGGCGGCCGTCCCGTCCAGCATCTCGGCGAGCCGCGAGCGCGGCACGCACACGTCGTCGATCATCGTCGCGGGCCGCAGCGCCTCCAGCGCGGTGAGGGACATCCGGCGGGCCCGGAGCAGCAGTGCCGTCTCCGCCTCGTCCTCGGCGGGTACGACGGCGCTCGCCCCGGCGGCGGCGCAGAGCCCCCCGACGGCCGCCAGGTCGGCGGGCGCGTCCGGGGTGTCGAAGGCGGCGAGCAGCAGGGCCTCCGTGCTCTCCGGCAGGCCGATCTTCCCGAGGGCGTTGACGGCGCGGACGGTCGTACGGTCCATCAGCTCCAGCAGCGAGGGCGCCAGGCCGGCCTCCATGACGGCGCAGACGGCCTCGCAGGCGGCCGCGACCGACGGGAACTCGGCGGCGAGCGCCAGCTGCCGGGGCGGCGCCGGCCGCAGCGCGAGGACGGCTCCGACCACCACGCCGAGCGTGCCCTCGGAGCCGACGAACAGCCGTGTCAGGTCGTACCCGGCGACGCCCTTGGCGGTGCGCCGTCCCGTGCGCAGCAGCCGCCCGTCGGCCAGCACCACGTCGAGGCCGAGCACGTACTCGGCGGTGACCCCGTACTTCACGCAGCACAGCCCGCCGGACGCGGTGCCGATGTTGCCGCCGATGGTGCACTGTTCCCAGCTGGAGGGGTCGGGCGGGTAGTACAGGCCCTGTTCGGCGACGGTCCGGGAGAGGACCGCGTTGACCACGCCCGGCTCGACGACGGCGATCCGGTCGACGGCGGACACCTCCAGGATCCGGTCCATCTTCACCAGGGACAGCACGATGCAGCCGTCGGAGGCGTTGGCGCCGCCGGAGAGGCCCGTGCGGGCGCCCTGCGGGACCACGGGGACCCGTAGGGCGGTGGCGGTGCGCATGACGTGCCGGACCTGCTCCACGGTCCGGGGCAGGACGACGGCGGCCGGGGTGCCGGCGGCGCAGAAGCCGGCCGTGTCGCGGGCGTAGGAGGCGGTCACCTGAGGGTCGGTCAGCAGCGCCTCGGGCGGGAGTCCTGCGCCGAGTCGGGCCATGAGCTCGTCATCCATGGGGCCACAGTGGCAGCCGGGGCCATCGGTGTGAACACGGCCGCGACCGGCTTCGGACACCTCGGCGCGCTCTTCATATTGACGCACAGTGAGCGCATGCACGGTTTCGACGAGCAATCCCAGCAGCCCGCGCCACCCGTGAACTTCACCGGCCGCAAGACGGTCGTGGCGGCCGCGGTAGCGGTGGTCCTCATCGCCGGGGCCCTGCTGATCCGCCCGGCCCGCACCGGTGACGACGCACGTCCTCCGGGGCCGAGCGAACGGGCCGCGTCGGCGGTGGGCATGGGTGCGCCGGCGGCGGCGGTGGACCTGACGGCGCTGGTCGCGGACCGGGAGAAGTGGGTCGCCGCGCACCCGCGGGACGACGCTTCGTGGGCGGTGCTCGGCTCGGCGTACCTGGAACAGGCCCGGCGGACGGCCGATTCCGGTTGGTACCCGAAGGCGGAGAAGGCGCTCAAGCGGTCGCTGGAGGTCCGCCCCGCCGAGAAGGGCAACCTCGACGCGATGACGGGCATGGGTGCGCTGGCCGGCGCCCGGCGGGACTTCGGGACGGCGAGGAAGTGGGGCGAGCTGGTACGGGCGCAGGCGCCGCGGCGCTGGACGGCGTACCCGGTCCTCGTGGACGCGTACACGGGCCTCGGCGACTACAAGGCCGCGCAGCGGGCGATGGACCGGCTGATGGAGCTCCGGCCGGGCCTGGCCGCGCACCTGAGGGCCGCTCAGGTGTACCGCGACCGGGGTTGGCGCGAGGACGCGGCGGTGGCGCTGGAGGCGGCGGGCGGGGAGGCGAAGTCCCCCGCGGAGAAGGCGTACGTGCTGTTCCGGCTCGGGGAGCTGGCATGGGAGCGGGGCGACCCGGGCGAGGCGCTGCGCCAGTACGAGGGCGCGCTGCGCACCGACCCGTCGCAGGGGGAGGCGCTCGGCGGCCGGGCCAGGGCGCTGGCCGCGCTGGGGCGGGGCGGGGAGGCCGTACGCGACTACCGGCTGGCGCTGGGACGCACCCCGGTGCCTCGGCTGGCGCTGGAGCTGGGGGAGCTGCTGGAGTCGCTGGAGCGGCCGGAGGAGGCGCGGGCGCAGTACCGGTCCCTGTCGGCGCTGGCGGCGGCGGGCGGGGCGAACGGGGTCAACGAGGAGGTGGTCCTCGGCCTGTACGAGGCGGACCACGGCGATCCGGCCCAGGCGGTACGCCGCCTGTCGGCGGAATGGGCCCGGCACAAGAGCGTGCAGGTGGCCGACGCCCTGGGGTGGGCGCTGCACCGGAACGGCGAGGACGAGCAGGCCCTGGAGTACGCGAAGAAGGCGACCGACCAGGGGCTGCGGAGCGCGGAGTTCTCCTACCACCGGGCGGTGATCGAACGCGGCCTGGGCGACGAGGCGGCGGCCCGCCGGAGCCTGCAGACGGCGCTGCGCACGAACCCGGTCTTCTCGCCGCTGCGGGGCCCGCTGGCGAAGGAGGCCCTGTCGGACATCGGCCAGCCCCCGGCGGGCGGCCCGGAGAACATGCAGCCCCGCACCCCGTGGGTGGCCCCGGACCTCCCGGAACCGAACCCCCCGAAGCCGAAGCCGGCGACGGCCAGACCAAAACCCGCCACCACCTGAGCCGCCCCCGACCCCCCGGGAACGGGGGTCCGGGGCGCAGCCCCGGGGAACGGGCGAAGGGCGGGGCGGGGAGCAGCGCGCGCAGCGCCACCCCCCTCCCCGCCCCCAACGGGCCGGCCGGCCACCGCCCCACCGGCGGAGCCGCATCCGCCCGGGGCGTGCGACCTACAGGTTGCCCCGCTTCTCCTGCTCCCGCTCGATCGCCTCGAACAGCGCCTTGAAGTTGCCCTTGCCGAAGCCCATGGACCCGTGCCGCTCGATGATCTCGAAGAACACCGTCGGACGGTCCTGCACCGGCTTGGTGAAGATCTGCAGCAGGTAGCCGTCCTCGTCGCGGTCGGCGAGGATCTTCAGCTCGCGCAGCTCGTCGATCGGCACGCGCGTGTCGCCGACCCACTCGCCCAGCGTGTCGTAGTAGGTGTCCGGCACGGACAGGAACTGGACACCCGCGGCCCGCATGCTCCGCACCGTCGCGACGATGTCGTTCGAGGCGAGCGCGATGTGCTGCACGCCCGGCCCGTTGTAGAACTCCAGGTACTCGTCGATCTGCGACTTCTTCTTCGCGATCGCCGGCTCGTTGATGGGGAACTTCACCTTCTTGGTGCCGTCCGCGACCACCTTGGACATCAGCGCCGAGTACTCGGTCGCGATGTCGTCGCCCACGAACTCCTTCATGTTCGTGAAGCCCATGACCTTGTTGTAGAACGAGACCCACTCGTTCATGCGGCCCAGCTCGACGTTGCCGACGCAGTGGTCGATCGCCTGGAAGGTCCGCTTGGCGGGCGGGGCCACCATCGGCTCCACGGCCACGTAGCCCGGCAGGTAGGGGCCGGTGTAGTCGACGCGCTCGACGAGGGTGTGGCGGGTCTGGCCGTACGTGGCGATCGCGGCGAGTACGACGGTGCCGTTCTCGTCCTTGACCTCGTACGGCTCGTCGAGGCCGCGCGCGCCCTGCTCGACGGCGTACGCGTAGGCCGCGCGGGCGTCGGGGACCTCGATGGCGAGGTCGATGACGCCGTCGCCGTGCTCGGCGACGTGCTCGGCGATGAAGCGGCCGTGGTCGGTGGTCGCCTTGATGACCGAGGTCAGGACGAACCGCGCGGAACCGTTGGTCAGGACGTAGCTGGCGGTCTCACGGCTTCCGTTCTCCGGTCCGGAGTAGGCCACGAGCTTCATGCCGAAGGCGGTCGAGTAGTAGTGCGCGGCCTGCTTGGCGTTGCCGACGGCGAAGACGACCGCGTCCATGCCCTTCACCGGGAAGGGGTCTGCCTCACGCGCGGTCTGCGGGGTGGTGTCCAGGGTCTCAGTCATAAGCGCAGATTCCCGCCCTTCCACAAGCTGCGCAATAGTTTCCTTTTCCGCTGTACAGATTGCCCAGCGCGGCCCCAGCATGACTGAAGGATCTGTGCAGTATGCGCAGCCGATCAAGGAAGGGTTCCCATGGGTATCGACGAGCTCGACGGCCGCCTCATCGTCCTGCTGGCGCGCGAGCCCAGGATCGGGGTCCTGGAGGCGTCGCGCCGGCTCGGCGTGGCGCGCGGCACGGTGCAGGCGCGCCTGGACCGGCTCCAGTCCAACGGGGTCATCCGCGGCTTCGGGCCGCAGGTGGACCCGGCCGCGCTGGGATATCCGGTGACCGCCTTCGCCACGCTGGAGATCAAGCAGGGTCAGGGGGCGGACGTACGGGCCCACCTGTCGGGCGTCCCCGAGGTGCTGGAACTGCACACGACGACGGGGCACGGGGACATGCTGTGCCGGCTCGTGGCCCGGTCCAACGCCGACCTCCAGCGGGTGATCGACCGGGTGGTGGGCTTCGAGGGGATCGTCCGCGCCTCTACGGCAATCGTCATGGAGAACCCGGTCCCCCTGCGGATCATCCCGCTGGTGGAACAGGCGGCGGCTGACGGCTGATCCCCTCCCGGCAGAGTTCCAAAGAAGTGGTTGCAAAGAAACCCTTGCACACAAACCTTTGCAACTCTACGCTTGAGGCATGCCCGAAAAGAACGCCACTCCCGAACCCGGACCCCATCCCGCCCGCGCCTCCGGCCCCCATCCCGAAACCAGCCCCGCGGCGGCCGGGACACCCGCACCCCCGGAGCCCAAGGTCCGGACGCTGGACTCCCGTTCCCTGCGCGGCCTCGCCCACCCCCTGCGCATGCGGCTGCTCCGCGCCCTGCGCATGAGCGGCCCGGCCACCGCGTCGCAGCTGGCGGAGCGGCTCGGAGAGTCCAGCGGGGCCACCAGCTACCACCTGCGCCAGCTCGCCGCGCACGGGTTCATCGAGGAGGCGCCCGAGCGGGGCAAGGGCCGTGAGCGCTGGTGGAAGGCCGCGCACGACGGCACGCGCCTCGACGACTCGCTGGTCCTCGACGACAACCCCGAGACGCGCGGGGCGGCCGAGGTCTTCCTGGCCGAGATCATGAAGATCCACACGCAGGAGCTGACCTCCTGGCTCGGCGAGTCGGTCGACTGGTCACCGGCCTGGCGCGGTTCCAGCGACCTGAGCGACTTCACCCTCCGCCTGACCGCCGGGCAGACCCAGGAACTGGTCCACAGGCTCCACGAGCTGATCAACAGCTACCGGGACCTGCCGCCCGCCGGGAGCGCGGAGGAGGTGGAAACGGTCCGCATCCACACGCACGCCTTCCCCCGCCGCGCCACCGACTAGCCGCCTCCGTCCCCTCCTCTCTTCTCCCTTCGCTCCGCCGCATCCGCAGAAGGAGTCCTGCCATGCACGCCTTCACGCACGCCGAGATCCACGCCGCCCGCACCGCCGCCCTCGCCGCCGAGGCCGCCGCCTGGCACCTCGCCCGGGAGGCCGCCCCCACCCCCTCCCCCGCCCTGCCCGCCCTGCGCAACCGCCTCGGCGAGGCCCTGGTCGCCGCCGGCATACGCCTGATGCAGCCGGCCCACGTCCACCACCGCATCCGGCAGCACGCCGCATGAGCCGGCGGCCCTTCGCGGCGGTCCTGGCGGCCAACACGATCTCCATAGCGGGGAGTTCCCTGACCCTGATCGGCGTCCCGTGGTTCGTGCTCCAGACCACGGGCAGCGCCGGACGGGCCGGCGTCGTCGCCTTCTGCGCCACCCTGCCGGTGGTCATCGCCGCGCTCGTGGGCGGCCCGGTCATCGACCGGATCGGCCGCCGCCGGGTCTCCGCCGCCTCGGACGTGATCTGCGCCCTGTCGGTCGGCGCGATCCCCCTCCTCCACTCCGCGGACCTGCTCGAGTTCTGGATGCTGTGCGCGCTGATGGCCGTCGGCGGTCTCGTGCACACCCCCGGCCTGACCGCCCGCTACGTCCTGCTGCCCAGCCTCGCCGAGCACGCGGGCACCACCATCGCCCGGGCGGCGAGCCTCTACGACGCCGTCTCGCGCGGGGCCCGGATGATCGGCGCCGCGGTGGCGGGCGTACTGATCTCGGTGTTCGGGGCCGAGACCGTGCTCCTCGTGGACGCGGCCACCTTCGCCGCGTCCGCACTCCTCGTCTCCGCCTTCCTGCGCGGCGTTCCGGCCGCGGAGCCGCAGCGCACCCTGGAGAGACCCTCCTTCGCCGCCTACCGCGCCGAGCTCGCCGAGGGCTGGCGGTTCCTGATCCGCTCACGCCTCCTCATGGGCATCACCCTCATGGTGATGACGACCAACGGGCTGGACCAGGGCTGGTCCTCCGTCCTCCTGCCGGTCCACGGCCGCGAGGTCCTCGGCGGCGCCACCGCCCTCGGCCTGATGGTCTCCCTCTTCGGCGGCTTCGCCCTGCTGGGCGCCCTCCTCTACGGCGCCTGGGGCGAACGCTTCCCCCGCAGAGCCGTCTTCGCGGGAGCCTTCCTCGTCTCCGGGGCCACCCGCTACGTGGTCGCCGCCGTCACCGACACCCCGCTGCCCCTCGCGGTCACCATGGCCCTCGCCGGCCTGGGCGCGGGCGTACTCAACCCGATCCTGACCACCGTCGTGTCCGAGCTCGTACCGGAGGACCTGCGCAGCCGGGTCTCCAGCGTGAGCATGGCGGGCAGCGAGCTGGCCATGCCGATGGGCGGCCTCGCGGCGGGCCTGCTGGTCGACGGCTTCGGGGTGACGAAGGCCCTGCTCCTGTTCGCCGCCGTCTACCTCCTGGCGACCATCACCCCGCTGCTCTTCCCCGCCTGGCGCGGTCTGGACGCGAAGCCGTCCGTCAGCAGGACGGGACGTTCTCACTCCGGTTCAGTGCCCGCAGCGAGTTCACCGCGTCCGTCAGCGAAGTGACGGGGATCAGCTGGAGCCCGTCGGGGAGTTCGGACTTGGCGTCCGAGCACTCCGCCTTCGGCACGAGGAACACGGTCGCCCCGTCGCGCGCCGCGGCCTGGGTCTTCAGGCCCACGCCGCCGACCGCGCCGACCTTGCCGTCGGCGCTGATGGTTCCCGTGCCGGCGATGCTGCGGCCTCCGGTGAGTTCGCCGCCGCTGCCGTCGCCGACGAGCTTGTCGACGATGCCGAGGGTGAAGAGGAGCCCGGCGCTCGGGCCGCCGACGTCGGCGAGGTCGAGCCGGACCTTGATGTCCTTGGGGTCCTTGCGGAGGTAGCCGAGGGCGGCGGTCACGGCGGCCGACTGCGACTGGGCCATTTCCTCCAGGTTGTGCTCCTCGATCTGCCGGTCGCTTCCGCCCGAGGGATAGACGGACTCCCTGGGCATGACCGCCTCGTCGCCCTTGAACCAGTGGTCGATCAGCTCGTGCAGCTTCATCGTCGAGGAGGGGCCGGTGGCCCGGATGGTGGTCATCCGGAGCTGGCCCTTGGTGTCCCGGACCGGGGCACCGGTGACGGTGATCACCGGCTTGCCCTGGTCGGTGCCCAGCACGTCGGCCGTGGGGCCGGGCACGGCCACCACGAAGGGCAGCGGCGCGAGGGCCGCGACGGCGAACAGACCGAGGACGGGCGCGGCGCAGACGGCCAGGGCGGCGGGACGCGGCAGACGTGTGAGGCGTGAGAGCACCCGGCCAATCTACCGACCCGGACCGCCCGGCCCGCGCCGCCCGTGTCCGCGCCCCTCAGCGCAGGGCGTCGGCGACCTCGCGGGCCGCGTCGACCACGCGGGGCCCGACCCGCTCCGGCACCGCGTCGGCCAGCATCACGACGCCGACGCTGCCCTCCAGTCCGGTGATGCCGACGAGCGGCGCGGCGGCACCGCTGGCGCCCGCTTCCAGTTCCCCGTGGGTCAGGGTGTAGCCGGGCTCGATGAGGGAGCCCTGGCGGGCGGCCAGGATGGCCCGGCCGGCCGCGCCGCGGTCCAGTGGGTGGCGGAAGCCGGCCCGGTAGGCGACGTGGTAGTCGGTCCAGGTGGGCTCGACGACGGCCACGGCGAGCGCCTCGGTGCCGTCGACGAGGGTCAGGTGCGCGGTGGCCCCTATGTCCTCGGCGAGCGAGCGCAGCGCGGGCAGGGCCGCCTCGCGCACGAGCGGGTGGACCTGCCGGCCCAGGCGCAGCACGCCGAGCCCGACGCGGGCCCGGCCGCCGAGGTCGCGGCGGACCAGGGCGTGCTGCTCGAGCGTGGCGAGCAGACGGTAGACCACCGTGCGGTTGACACCGAGGCGGTTGGAGAGCTCGGTGACGGTCAGACCGTGGTCGGTGTCGGCGAGCAGCTTGAGGACCCTGAGCCCTCGGTCGAGAGTCTGGGAGGTTTCCGCGGTCACGACGCCTCTCCCTCTGTTTTAGGTGGGCGGCGGTGACTCTCATGCGGTGCAGCGCTGCCGGTCCCACGGCGACGCATGGAGAGGCCGCCGGTAGCGGCCATGGCACCGGCTGCGCTCCCGCGGCGGCGCTGCCACGGGGCGTTCGATGCGGGGACAGTAGCGAGCGAGTCCGCTGAGCGAAAGGCCTCGTCCAGAATCCGGGCGCCTACTGCCGGTTTAAGCCGTTTTCTTCGCGAGGCTGTATCGATTCGTAATGTCTTTCGACCGAGAACCGGTTTACACGGGCCTTACGCTGATCGTGTTCAAAAACGATGTTGGGGGTGGGCGAGGCTGACGCATGCCTCGAACGCACACAAGGGGAGAAGAAGCACAGTGAAGCTCAAGCGCATGGCTGTCGTAGCCGCCGCCGCCGTCGTGGGCCCGACGGTCCTCATGGCCACGCCCGCGATGGCCGACGAGGCCAAGAACACGGCCGTCACCACCCCGGACTCGGCCCCGAAGGAAGACGCCGCGCCCGCCGCGGAGACCCCGGCGAAGGACGCCCAGCCGGCCGCCGAGACCCCGGCGAAGCCCGCCGCGGAGACCCCGGCCGTGGCCCCGGCCGCCCCGGCCCCGGCTCCGGCCCCGGCCAAGCCCGCCGCCGAGAAGCCGGCTCCTGCTCCCGCCCCGGCCGTGGAGGACGAGGACGAACTGGCCGCCACCGGCCCGGTCCTCGACGTCAACGGTGTCCCGAGCGCCTTCAAGGCGGGCGGCGACTGGACCAACCTGACGTACACCGTGGACAACTCGAAGGGCAAGGCGCAGGAGAGCTACGTGCTCGTCCTGGCCGTCGCCGACCAGGCCGCCGAGCTGGAGTCCTCGGACGTCAAGATCCAGATCTTCCACCAGGGCGCCTGGCACGACGTCGAGATCATGGGCGAGGGCGGCTCCGTGATCGCCCTGCTGACCGACGACATCGAGATCCCGGCCAAGAAGGTCAGCCTCCAGGTCCGCGTCAAGTTCACGACGGGCGCCCCGGCGGGCGAGATCGTCGTCATCGCCGCGGGCGGCAGCAACGTGGACGACGACGTCTTCTCCGACACGGCCGTGGTCGAGTCGAAGATCGTCAAGGGATCCAACGGCGGTGGCAACACCGGCGGTAACACCGGCCACAACAACGGTGGCAACACCGGTGGCGGCAACAGCAACACCAAGCCGAACGGCGGCAGCAGCACCACGCCGATCGTCGACACCAACACCGGCTCCGGCAACACCGGCGGCGGCACCCACACCGGCGGCGAGCTCGCCGAGACCGGTGCCGACGCCGCCACCAGCTGGGCGCTCGGCGCCGGCGGTGTGGCACTCGCCATGGGTGCGGCCCTGGTCGCCGGCACCGGCCGTCGCCGCCGCGTCTCCGCCTGACCCACAGCACACGGGAACGGGGTCCGCGCGCAGCAGCGCACGGACCCCGTTCCGCGTACTCAGGAGCGGCTCACCGCATCCGCGTCGCCCACTCCTGCACCTTCTTGATCCGCTCCTTCAGCTGCCCCGCCGTCGCCTCCGCGCTCGGCGGCCCGCCGCACACCCGGCGCAGCTCCGTGTGGATCACCCCGTGCGGCTTGCCGCTCTGGTGGACGTACGCGCCCACCATCGTGTTCAGCGACTTCCGCAGCTCCAGCAGTTCCTTGTGCGAGACCACCGGCCGCCGCTCGGCCGGCAGCTCCAGCAGGTCCGCCTCCGCGTCCGGCCGGCGCCGGCTGTGCGCGATCTGCCGCGACTGCCGCTTCTGCAGCAGCAGCTGCACCTGGTCCGGCTCCAGCAGTCCCGGGATGCCGAGGTAGTCCTGCTCCTCCTCGCTGCCAGGGTGCGCCTGCATGCCGAACTCGGCGCCGTCGTACAGCACCCGGTCGAAGACGGCGTCGGACTCCAGCGCCTCGAAGGACATCTGCTCGTCCTCGCCGGTGTCCTCGTCCTCCTGCCGGTTCGCCTCCTCCATCTCCTTCTCGGACTCCGCGTACGGGTCCTCGTCCTCGCCCGCCTTCTTCGGCCGGTCGAGGACGTGATCGCGCTCGACCTCCATCTCGCTCGCGAAGCCGAGCAGGTAGGGGATCGTCGGAAGGAACACGGAAGCCGTCTCGCCGCGCCTGCGCGACCGCACGAAACGGCCGACCGCCTGCGCGAAGAACAGCGGGGTCGAGATCGTCGTCGCGTACACGCCCACCGCGAGGCGCGGTACGTCGACGCCCTCGGACACCATGCGGACCGCGACCATCCAGCGGTCGTCGCTCGCGCTGAACGTGTCGATGTTCTTCGAGGCGCCGGTGTCGTCGGAGAGCACGACGGTCGGCCTGGTCCCGGTGATCTCCCGGATCAGCTTCGCGTACGCGCGTGCCGCGTCCTGATCGGCGGCGATGACGAGACCGCCCGCGTCCGGGATGCCCTTGCGGACCTCCGTCAGCCGCTGGTCGGCGGCGCGCAGCACGTTCGGCATCCAGTCGCCGCGCGGGTCCAGCGCCGTGCGCCAGGCCTGCGAGATGGCGTCCTTGGTCATCGGCTCGCCGAGACGGGCCTCGATCTCGTCGCCCGCCTTGGTGCGCCAGCGCATGTTGCCGCTGTAGGACAGGAAGATCACGGGCCGGACGACCCCGTCGCCGAGGGCGTTGCCGTAGCCGTAGGTGTAGTCGGCGGAGGACCGCCGGATCCCGTCGTTGCCCTCCTCGTACGTGACGAAGGGGATCGGGTTGGTGTCGGACCGGAAGGGCGTACCGGTCAGTGCCAGGCGCCGGGTCGCCGGGTCGAAGGCCTCCAGGCAGGCCTCGCCCCAGGACTTCGAGTCGCCCGCGTGGTGGATCTCGTCCAGGATCACCAGGGTCTTGCGCTGCTCGCAGCGGTTGCGGTGCAGCATCGGGCGCACGCCGACGCCCGCGTACGTGACGGCGACCCCGTGGTAGTCCTTGCTCAGCGGCCCGGCCGAGTACTCCGGGTCGAGCCGGATGCCTATCCGGGCGGCCGCTTCGGCCCACTGCTTCTTCAGGTGCTCGGTCGGCGCGACGACGGTCACCTGCTGGACCACGTGGTGGTGCAGCAGCCAGGAGGCCAGGGTGAGCGCGAAGGTCGTCTTGCCGGCGCCGGGGGTGGCGACCGCGAGGAAGTCCCGCGGCTGGGTCTGGATGTACTTGTCCAGCGCTCCCTGCTGCCAGGCTCGCAGCTTGCTGGCGGTACCCCACGGGGCACGGCCGGGGAAGGCGGGTGAGAGGTGGTGGGAGGCGGTAGTAGTCACGGTCTCCGGTTCGTTGCTCTCGGCGGTCGTGGCAGTCGTGGTCGTCCTGGTCGCCCTGATCCTCGTGGTCGGACGCAGGACAACCGGGCCACCCTACCGGTGCCGAGCCGCCCCTCGAGGAGGGACGTGCCCGTGACCTCGGCGGGTGCGGTGAGCGTCACACCGGGAGCAACTCCCGCAGCCTGGCGGCGATCACCGCCACCTCGGTCTCGGTCCCGGACGCCACCGCGACGACCAGGCCGTACGCGGCCTCCTGGTCGGCGGCCGCGGGATCGACCCCGTTCACGGCGAGGAAGGTCGCGGCGGCGAGCCAGGCGGTGCGCTTGTTCCCGTCGACGAGGGGATGGTTCACCGCGATGCCGTGCAGCAGCGCGGCTGCCTGTTCGTACGGGTCCTCGTAGGCCGGGGTGCCGTACATGCGCGCCCGCGGCCGGTGCACCGCCGACTCCAGTAGCCCGGGCGCACGCAGCTCCACGGACTGGTCCCGGGCCAGGCAGGCGTGCCGGGCGACATCGAGGACCTCGGCCAGGGTCAGGTGCCGGACCGGGTCGGCGGCGCTCACTCCCCGAGCCGCTTCAGCAGCCCGGCGTGCCGCCGCGCCAGCCGCGCGGCCTCCGCCCCGACGCGCTCGCGCTCCCGCCGCAGGTGCTCGCGTACGGCTTCCCGTGCGAGCGCCTCGGCGGTGGAGCCGGTGGCGTCGGCGAGGTCGGCCAGCTCGGCGTAGTCGGCGGGGGACATCCGCAGGGTCAGCTCGTTCACGGTCACCCCGGGAGCCTAGTCAGCGGGGCGGGCGGGTTCACGCCGTTTTCGGGGGCGTGCGGGGCGTGCGGGTCCCGGCCCGGCAGACCTCAGGCGCGGGCGGCCTTGTCCTCCGCGTCCGCGTCCACCTCGGCCCCCACCTCCGCCGGCGGCGGGTCGAGGCGGGTCGCCACCCATGCCCCCACCAGCGCCACGCACGCCATCGGCAGGAAGACCACGAGGAACGCCGCCGGGTGCGAGGCGGACCCGTCCGCCGAGGCGGCCACGTGCCCCGCGCCCACCGCTCCCCCGCCCAGCGCGGCGAACGCTGCACCCCCGGCCGCGAGCAGCACCACATTGGCCAGCGCGTCCGAGATCTGCAGCGCGGCCGAGTTCGCACCCGCCTCCTCCGGCGCGGACAGCTTCAGCAGCAGCACACTGGTCGAGCCGATCACCAGGCCCATCCCGAGCGAGCCCACGGCCCAGGCGAGGGCCAGCGTCCACACCGGCACCGCCTCGATCAGCACCGCCGGGGCCGCGGCGATGGCCAGGGCCACCATCACCATCCCGGAGACCATCAGCCGCTCCCGGTAGGGCGCCGTCCGCCCCTGCGACTGCACCCAGGAACCGGCCGCCCACGTCACCCCGCCGAGCGCGAGCGAGAAGCCGGCCCAGGTGGGGCTCAGGCCGCGCTGGGTGACCAGCATCAGCGGCACGAAGCTCTCGGCCCCGATGAACGCCCCCGCCGCCACCCCGCGCAGCAGCACCACCGACGGCAGCCCGCGCCGCGCCCGGTAGGTGCCGCGCGGCAGCAGCCCCAGCACCGCGGGCACCAGCAGGGCCGCGCCGGCGACGCCGGGCAGCAGCGACAGCCACCGCAGGTCCTGGGCGGCGTACTGGAGCAGCCCGGCGCCCAGCGAGATCCCGAGGGCCAGCCGGATCCGCCGCCGGTCGAACGCGACGGGCCCCGCGGGGTCCACCGGCCCGGAGGCGGTGCGCCGGATCGCCGGCAGCGCCACCATCAGCGGTACGACGACCAGCGCCGGGATCCCGAGGAACACCCACCGCCAGCCCAGGTGCTCGGTGACCGTCCCCGCGGCCAGCGGCCCGACGATCGACGGCACCACCCAGCTCGCGGCGAAGGCGGCCATGATGGCGGGCCGCAGCCGCTCCTCGTAGGCCCGGCTGATCACCACGTACAGGGCGACGATCACCAGCCCGCCCCCGAACCCCTGCACGGCCCGCCCCACGACGAACACGCCCATCAGCTGCGCGGTCCCGGAACACACCAGCCCGGCGGCGAACGCCCCGATCCCCACCGTCAGCGGCCTCAGCGGGCCCTGCCGGTCGGCCCACTGGCCGGACAGGACCATGGCGAAGAGGCTGGTGGTGAAGTAGGCGGAGAACCCGAAGGCGTAGAGCCCGATCCCCTCCAGCTCCCGCGCGGCGACGGGCATGGCCGTCCCGACGGCGGTGGCCTCGAAGGCGATCAGGAAGATCACGGAGATGATCCCGACGCTGAGCGTCCGGTACGCCGGCCCCAGAATGCCGCCCTGCGGCGGCGGGGCGGCGTCGGCGGTCTCGGATATCCCGGGTTCAAGGGCACTCATCGCCCCAGAGTAAGGCCCACAGCCCACTCACGCCCCTGTCATTCGGACCGATCCCGCCTCAGCCGCCGGACCTAGTCCCCCCGCACACCGCACGACGTCTGCACCCCGGCCTGTGAACGCGGCATGGCAGTCACATTGCAACCCCCGCCCCACCCTTCCCCACCCCACCGGCACCCCGTACGTTCGTACTCGCACCCCACACCCAGCCGTGTGCCCGAGTGGTTGAGGGACTCGCCTGCAAAGCGAGTTACGCCGGTTCGATTCCGGTCACGGCTTCTGCGCCAGAAGGCCGGCAGGCCGTCCAGGGGATCTCCTTCCCCTGGACGGCATTCAGCCTCCCTGCAACTCCTCGGCCCGTGGCGGGAGCCCGCCGTCGTCCACGCACTGGAGCTCCTTGGCGACGGCCAGGGCTGCCGAGTGGGTGATGACCAGGTAATCAGGGCGGAGGATCGCCTCGCCCTTGCTGGCCTCCCACCGCTCCTGAAAAAGGAGCCGGATCCGCAATGGAATGTCTTGCGTGGAGCCGACGCGGTGGCTTACGCAGTCGTAGGAAAGGTAAACCAGCTTCTTCTCGCGGAAGGAAGCCCGCACGCCCCGGTCAGACACTCCCGGAAAATCCGGCGGGTCTCCTGCGTGCCGGCTGTAGGCGGTGAAGCGCACGTGCGCCGTGTGAAAGTAGGAGTTCGTCGGAGTCCCCGAGATCTGGCAGGTCCGGCTTGGCATGTCACGGATCTTCTTGCCGGACCGGTATGCGTCCTCCATCGCCTGCGCGACAGCCCGGACGTCAGGGTTCCTCTCGTCGTCCCGGAGTACGAACTTGGTGGATTCCAGGACACGTTCCAGCGCCTTCCCGCCTTCTGCTGGGAAGAGTCCGGCGCAGACCTCTCCGATGGGCAGCTTCGGCGGCTCGACAGCCGACGCCGACGGTTCCGGGCCGCCGGAGGAACAGCCTGCGGCTGCCATGCCGAGTACGGCCAGGCTCGCCAGCGGACGCCGTATCCCCCAGCGGTTCACTTGACACCCTTGGTCTGCGCTTCATGGCCCTGCTGCCGGGCGATGGAGTTGCCGCTCTCGTACCCGATGCGCATCGACTCCTTGAAGTCCATGCCGAAGACGCTGTTGGGGTCGATGCCGTGGCGCTGGGCGAACGCCTTCATCGGCGCCTCAGCACTGTGTTCACCGGCCTGGAACATGGCCTTGTTGGTGTCGTGCGTCTCACCGTCGATCTTGTCCTTGTGCTTCTCCTTGGCCTCGTCCGACCACTCACCGATGACCTGCCCGGCGGCCTGCTCGACCAGGCCACTACCGGTGTCCACGGCCAGGGGGACGACGACTGCCGCCACACCGGCGCCAGCGGCCGTAGCCGGTAGGAAGGCGACACCGGCCGCGATGGCGGCCGTGGTACCGAACTCCACCCATGCGGAGCTGCGCTCGTGCGCCTTCTCGTACGCCTCGTGCTCCTTCTCGCCTACTCCCCTCACCTGTTCTGCCCGCGCTTCGTCGAGGATGCCCTGTACCTCGGCACTCGTGTGGATCGTCGCCCGCGCCCGACCCTCGTCGATCATGCCTCCACGTACCGCCTGGCCTTCCAGAACGCTCGCCGAGTACACGCGTTCGGCAGTGGAAAGGGTGGCGTAGGCGTCGGGGTGCTGCCCCAGCGCGGCGAGCAGGTCGCGGGCGCCATCGCGCTCCAACACGGCGTGCGCTTGGCTGCCGTCAACTCGCGAGGCGAAGACGCTCTGCTCCCCGTTGTCATCCAGCGCCTGGTTGACATCATCGATGTATCCGGCGGTCATGCGCCCCAGGCTGTCCGCGAGAACCTCCTGATGCTTGAGCAGCCCGGCGTCGCCTCCGTACTTCAGTGCAACGGCCTCCATGACATGTGCCCCCGCTTCTGTCCGGTGAAGCTCCGGCCTGGGGTCGTCCCACGCGTGACCAAGGGCGGCCGCTTCCAAGGCATGCCCCAACGCCTCCGGCATGTACTTCTGGGTCTTCTTCACGTCGTCGGGGTTCATGCCCTCCATGTCGATGGTGGAGTGGTACTTCTCGTTTCCGAAGAAGTCGAGGTAGCTGGTGATGGGCTTGCCCTTGGGATCCTTGCCCAGGTCCGGAGTACCCGACTTCTCCGTGCCGTCCTGGTTGTAGGCGCGAGGGTGTCCCTCAGGGTCGAAGAACTCCGCCGCGGCCGCCGGGCTGTGCCCCAGCGCCTCCAGGAAGCTGACCACCGGGTCGTAGCCGGCGCCGTTGGTCCCGGAGGGGTTCAGCATGTTCTTGCCGTAGCCGTTGAGTTGCCGCGTCTGGCCGAAGAAGTCCGGGTCCTTGGCGTGGATCTGCGTGGCGTGCTCGGCGATGGGGACCAGGAACTTCGGGTCGTAGTTCCCGTAGCGCATGATCCCGCCGAGCAGTTGGTACCCGTACGGCGGGTTCTGCTCGTACCGTCCGAGGGGGATCTGCTGGGTGCCGAGCCTGCGCAGTTCCTGGGCGTAGCTGTCGGGGAGGTGCGGCTCGGTCCTGGAGCTGGTGGCGGTGGCCAGGTTGAAGCCCAGGTTCTTCTGGAGTTCCTGGACGTCCTTGAGGCGCTGCTCGTCGAGCTTGCCGTACTCGTACGTGTCGGTCGACATCTGCCCGAAGAACTGGAGCGCGCCCTTGGGGCCGAGGTTGCCGTAGAAGGCGGTGGAGAACTCCGGCAGCTTGGCGTTGTCGGCCAGCAGTTCGTTGAGTTCCGTGAGTTCGGCGTGGGAGAGGCCCCGGCCCTTCCGCGCGAGGTCGGTCGCCCGGCCGGCCTGTTCGGCGGTGAGGCCGGCGTATTTCGGGGCGCTGAAGTTGTGGTCGTCGGCGACGTTCGCGTTCAGCAACCGGGCCAGCGACTGGTCGACGTCGTCGCAGGCGTCGACGGCGGCGTCGATCTTGGCCTGCCACAGCGGCCGGTTGACGCGCAGGGACTCCTGGTAGTCGGGGTCGTGGCGGGCCGCGTAGCGGTCCGCTTCGGTGGTCAGGGGTAACGCCTCGACCTTCCCCTTCGCGTCGACCCGGAAGCCTGCGGCCGGTGCCTCCTCCTCGGCGATCTTCCTCAGCCGGTCGCGGGAGGACTTGAAGGTGTCGTGGGCCTGGGTGAGGGCTTGGTGGATGCCCTTGGCCGCTTTGGCGGCGTCCTCGAACTCCTTGGCCGTCTTGTCCACGAACGATCGCGCCACCCCTGCGGTGACCCCGCTCCATTCGGCCTTGTCCGACTTGGCCTTCATGCCGTTGCGGGCGGCCTCGGCCAGCTCCTCCAGCTTGGTGACCACGGCCCGCCAGTCGCGGGCGGCGGTGGAAAGCTTGTCGACCGGGGCGTTCAGTACGTTCTCGTACGTCAGCACGGGCGCCTACTTCAGGTACTCGGCGAGCTTGGAAGTCGTGAACTCGGCGCACAGCTGCTGTTCTTCCCTGGCGTGCGAGGTGAGCGAGTAGTTCAGCCCGTTGGAGATCTGCGCGCAGGCGGCGACCAGCGTCTTGACCTGGCTCTCCCAGCGGGTGTTCGCCTTGGCGAGCGCGGCGCCGCTGGCGAAGCCGGCCTTCGTGAGGGCACCGGCCGCCTCGGCGGAGGCGGTGGCGGCGTGCTTGCCGTCGGTCTGGAGGCGGGAGTGCAGCTTGTACGCCTCGCTGCCGATGGCACCGATGTGGTCCTGGTTGAGCGCGAGGTCGGCCCCGCCGCCGGGGGTCGCCGGGGGCGCCGGCTGGTTGAGCCGCATGGAGGCGTTGGCGGCGGCCGTGGCGCGCGCGGCGGACCATTCCTCTTCGAAGGACACCCGGTGCGCTCCACTCCCGTGCGGGCCGGGTCAGGTCAGCGCCTGGTCCGGCGTACGAAGACTGCGGCGACAGCCCCGCCGATGAGGACGCTGGCTCCCAGCCCGAGGGCGATCCAGGGCGGGCCGTCGTCGTCGCCGTCGCCCTTGTCTACCGCAGTCGCGGCCTCCGGCGCAGGGGATGGCGTGATCTTTCCCCCGGGGGAGGGAGCGTTGGCCGGTGCGGATGCCGATGCGGCGGCGAGATCGGGGAGCGGGAACACGTCCGCCGGGCCGGGGTCTCCGGGGGTGGGGAGGGCGACGCGGGGGCGGACGACGCCGTAGCCGATGTAGTCGTTGCGCTCGGCGCCGTCGACGGGCTTGCCGGCGGTGTTCAGGAGGACGCGGAGGATCTGGTTGTTGGTCCAGGTGGGGTGGGCGGACCAGAGGAGGGCGGCGGAGGCGGAGGCTAGGGCGGTGGCGTCGCTGGTGCCGTGGCTGGTGCAGAGGCCTGTTTCACGCTTACAAGCAGTCACGATTTCAATGCCCGGGGCTGACAGATCAACCTGCGGGCCATGCTGGGACTCCTTCGTAGCCGCCCCATCGGGGTCTACCGATCCGACGCCGACCACTCCCGGCGTGGCCGCAGGGTAAAGGACCTCATTCGTTGAGCCCCCATCATTGCCAACTCCAGCAAAGATCAGCTTCCCTTTCGAGAGCGCATACTTCACGGCATCCGCCCGCTCCGGATCATCCTCTTCGGTAGCCATGGAAATGCTGATGATTCGAGCGTCCGAGTCGGCCGCGTACCGGATCGCCGCCGTCCATAAAGGCCTAGTGTTGTTGAACTCGTGCGGTACCCGGATCGGCAAGATCTTCACAGCGGGCGCCAGGCCATACGCCCCGTCTCCGCTCGGATGCCGCCCAGAACCAGCGATCAGCGCCGCCATCGAGGTCCCGTGCCCGTCATAGTCGTTTCGCTCGTCGCCCTTATAGCTCTTTACCCCTGCCGCATAATCCTTTCCGGGTAAAACCTGCCCCTCCAGTTCAGGAATGCGCGCAACACCGGAGTCAATCACCGCGACGGTGATGCCCTTGCCGGTACTGATCTTCCAAATATCATCGGCTCTCATGGCATCGAGATGCCACTGCTGCTCTCGGATGGTCTCTGCATGCGCTGGGGTCGCAGCGACCCCAGCCAACAGCAGGCCTACCAGAACCGAGGTCGCCTTTCGCGTGCGCATCTAGTACACCGTCCGTTCGCTCAGTCGATCACCGGCGGAACAACACGACGGTTACCCAGCCACGTCTCTTCTTCCTCGGCCAAGTAGTTGGGGCGGTCGCCCCCCTGGTCTCCACGCCGCCTGCTCGGCGTCTGAGACGCAGCGCCGCCATGGCCCACCACGCCGGCGCTCGCCCCATTACGCACGAAGCCAGAGCCGCCCTGCGTGAACGACTGGCCACCAGCAGCCACCGGGCGACCTCCCACAATCCCGCCCGGCTCCGTGGCCAGTCGCCGACCGGATGTCTGAGCGTCAGGGAGGGCATGCGAGCCGCCAAGGCCACCACCCGTCACGCTGGGCATTGCACGACCACCGACATGGGGACCGTCTCCGCCAATGACCATGCCTCGGGGGAGGACCGCGCTGGGACCGGCCGTAGAGATCGGTCGGCCACCCACGATCCCTGTATCGCGCGGCGACGGAAGCTGAACGCCACCAGCCTTGCCGCCAGTGTCAACAGGGGGGCGTGTGATCGACATCGGCCCACCCGTGGGGGGAAGCATGACCGGCGGGAGGGGTCCACTGGTAGGGGTCCAGTAGCTACCAGGCGTACTAGGTCCCGGCCCACCGGGCAGCCCGGGGAGCACCGACTGGGTCTTGTCTGGAAGCGTCGCAACATGGTCGAGGTCTACGTCCACATTGCGGCCAGGCAATGCGGCGGACGAAGTCGTTGGCCCTGCCGCTGGGGGCAGCACGCTTTCAGACGAAGGCTGACGCCCCGCTAACCAACCAGCATCGTTGGAAGAGGCAGTGCTGCCCGGGGTCCGCGGGACCGGCGAATACCCGCTCGGATCCAAGCCACCAGCAGATGCACCAGTCGGCCGGGCCCGGGCCATGTCCTCGTGAACCTGGGGCGGGTCGAAATCCCCCGGTGGCGGGGGGAACGTCGGGGGTTCCGCCCTGTTCAGCTGTGCCGTCGACGCCTCGTACGACTGCGCCAGCTTCGTCAGCTGCTGCACCGCCTGCGCGTGGTCCGTGGTCAGCTTCGCGTGGGCCGTGCGGCCCAGCTGCCGGGCGTCCGGGTCGTTGTGGTGCTTGCGGGCCGCCTCCAGGTTTTGCGCCGCCGACGCGTCGTACTCCGGGGTGTTGGCCTTGACCTCCACCATCGTCTGGGCGGCCTCGGTCATCCACTTGCCGCCCGCCTCGCTGTACGCGCCCAGCTTCAGCGTCGCGCTGCCCGCTCGGCTCACCCAGTCCTGGAAGGCGTGCGCGGCCTCGCCCTCCCAGCCCTTGACCTGATGCCGTTTGAGGCTCTCGCCGATGTCCTTGATGGCGGCGGCCGCCTCCGTCAGCTGCGTGCCGCGCGCCTTGACCGTCTCCGGGTCGAGGGAGGCGATCATCGCGAGCAGCTGCTCGTGCGTGTAGCCCTCGAAGTCCGTCGTCGCCATCAGATCGTGCCCCTGCTCGGAACGCGGGCGGCTTCCTTCTCCTGCCGCACCAGCGGGTCGCGGTCCGGGACGTAGGCTTCCTTCGAGCTCTTGATGAGGGCCCGCATGCGGGCCTGCGTCTCCTCGTCCACGCCGCCGTAGCCCTTGCCCGCCGTCAGGACGGCGATGCCCAGTGCCTCGATCTGGCCCGCCAGGCCCTCGGACAGCTTCCGCAGTTCGGCGTGGACCGTCGTGTACGCCTTGAACAGCGCGTCCGCCTCCGCGAAGCCCTTGCCCAGGGTGCCCGTCGGGAGGGTGCCGTGGGCGAGTCTGCCGGCGTCGGCCTCGGAGCCGTCGAGGGTCGTCAGCAGCGCGTCGACCCGGTTCTTGTACGCGGTCATCGACTCGTACTCGACCTCGAGCGCCTTCGCCTGGGCCGTCACCGCGTCCGCCACGCTCCCGGCGACGTGCACCCCCAGCAGCCCCGGACCGTTGTCCACCGCCACGATGCCCTCCCCCGTCGGCCGTCCCCGTCCGCGCCCGCTCGCGTCACTCTAGCGACGGGCGCCGACAGGGCCCAATCCGTCAGGAGTTGGACACCCCGGGCATTCCCGCCACCACGGCCGCGGATGGCCGGATCGGGATCCTGTTCACGGGGCGGCCCGTCGCCGCGCGGACCGCCGAGGCCACCGCCGCCGGGGTGGTCACCACCGGGACGGCGCTCGCCGCCTTCGCGCCGAACGGGGCCACCACGTCCCGCTCCTCGACCAGCCGGACGATGCGGACCGCCGGGGCGTCCAGGGACGTCGGCAGGGCGTAGCCGGTCAGGTCGGGGTGGCGTACCAGGCCGGCGACCGAGCGGAGGTTCTCGGTCAGGGCCGCGCCGACGCCCTGGGTGACGCCCGCTTCGATACGGGCCTCCAGCTGGCGGGGGTTGAGGACGCGGCCGACGTCCTGGGCCACGGCCAGTTCCACGACCCGCACCGAGCCGAGTTCGATGTCCACGTCGACCACCGCGCGGATGGCGCAGAAGGCGAGGCCGACGAAGGCGTCGCCCTGCCCGTCCGCGTCCAGCGGTTCGGTCGGGTGGGGGCGGCACTGGGCCGTCGCCCAGAGCTCCTTGCCCTGTATGGCCTCCGCGACCGTCATGGAGAAGGCGCCGTCGTACGACGTGATCCTGCCGTCCGCGATCTGGAGCAGCTCGGTGGACATGCCGAGCTTGTGGGCCATGGGCTGGAGGAGCTGCGTACGGACCATCTTGGCGGCCCGCTCGACGGCGCCGCCCGAGACCCAGGTGTGGCGGCCGTGGGCGGAGGGGCCGGCCGGCGGCTGGTCGGTGTCGACGGGGGCCGTCGACACCTCGTCGATGCCCAGGACTTCCTGGACGATCTGGCGGGCGAGGGTGGCGAAGCCCTGGCCGGTGTCGACGGCCGCGCAGATGACCGTGGCCGTGCCGTTCACCACCTTCACGGTCGCGGTGGAGACCTCGTCCGCGCCCTCGGCGCCGAGCATGTGGACCATGCCGACGCCGTAGCCGACGCCGCGCCGCACCGCGCCCGGTTCGCCCGCGCCCTCGGGGCCGCCGGGCAGCAGCCACTCCTCCTCCGGGGTGTCCTTGGGGAGGGCGGGCAGCGGGTAGTCGCGGACCGCGCGGAGCAGTTCGGCCACGGGGGCCGGGCAGGTGACGGTCTGGCCGGTGGGGAGCAG
Source organism: Streptomyces sp. NPDC029122 (assembly GCF_055569445.1). Classification (NCBI taxonomy): domain Bacteria; kingdom Bacillati; phylum Actinomycetota; class Actinomycetes; order Kitasatosporales; family Streptomycetaceae; genus Streptomyces; species Streptomyces sp. NPDC029122. The sequence goes on from NZ_JBVHWK010000030.1 coordinate 25,509, forward strand.
GTCGCCGGTGGCCAGGACGTTGCGCATGCGCAGTTCGGCGCCGTCGATGCCGAGGGCGGCGGCGAGTTTGTCCATCTGGCCCTCGTAGGCGGCGCAGACCTGCATGGCGCCTTCGCCCCGGACGTGGCCGGAGGGCGGGTTGTTCGTACGGACGGCCCAGCCTTCGACGAAGGCGTGCGGGACGACGTACGGCCCGCAGGCGAAGGCCACGGCCGCCGCGAGGGACTCGGCGGAGGCGTCGGCGTAGGCGCCGGCGTCCATCAGGATCTGGGCCTCGACCTTGACCAGCCGGCCCTCGGCGTCGGCGTGGTGGCGGTAGCGCAGCAGGGTCGGGTGCCGGTGGGCGTGGCCGAGGAAGGACTCCTCGCGGGTGGCCGCCAGCTTCACCGGGCAGCCCGTGCGCAGGGCCAGCAGGCCGAGCGGCAGCTGGAAGGCGGCGTCCTCGCGGTCGGCGGTGGCGCCGGGGACGCCGGTGACGACCACCCGTACGCGGTCCGGTTCCAGGCCGAAGCAGGCGGCGGCGAGGTCGCGGTCGGTGTGCGGGTCGGTGGAGGCGGTGTAGAGCTCCACGCCGCCGTCGGGCCGGGGCACGGCGAGGCCGGCCTCGGCGCCGATGGGCGCGGGGTCCTGGCGGCCGATCCGGTAGAGGCCCTCGACGACCACCTCGCCCGTCGCCTCCGGGTCGCCGTAGCGGAGCGGAATGTGCCGGATCAGGTTGCCGTCGGGGTGCAGCGGGGGCGCGCCGAAGGACTGCTCGGGGTCGGTGACGGCGTCCAGGAGCTCGTACTCGACCGTGATCGCGGCGGCGGCGAGGCGTGCCGTGTCGGGGTGGTCGGCGGCCACGGCGGCGATGGCCTCGCCGTGGTGGCGTACGACGTCGTGGGCGAAGACCGGCCGGTCGGCGATGCGCCGGCCGTGGGTGGTGGCGCCGGGGACGTCGGCGTGGGTGATGACGGCGCGTACGCCGGGCATTTCGGCGGCGGCCGAGGTGTCGATGGAGCGGATGCGGGCGTGGGCGTGCGGGGAGCGCAGTACGGCGGCCCACAGCAGGCCTTCGGCCCACAGGTCGGCGGCGTAGGGGAAGGTGCCCTCGGCCTTGGCGCGGGTGTCGGCGGGGGGGACGGAGACGCCGATTCCGCGCACGGGGCGCGGCTGTTCGGCGTCGCCGTCGGTGCCGAGGCTCACCGTCGCCATGGTGGTGGTCGTGGTGGTGCCGGCCGTCGCCGTGGCCGCGTCCTGGCCGCTCACGCCATGCCTCCGTTGTGCTGGTCCCCGCCGAGTCCGGTCGGGCCGTTGGGTCCGGTCGGGCCGGTCGTCTGGCCGTCGAAGCCGGTCGGGGCGTCGAAGCCGGGCTGACCGGGCTGGCCGCCCTGGCCGTCGAAGCGGGGCTGGCCGCCCTGGCCGTCGAAGCCGCCGGGTCCGTCGTAGCCGGGCTGGCCGGGCTGGCTGTCGTAGCCGCCGGTTGCGTCGTAGCCGCCCTGGCTGTCGAACACGCCGGAGCCCGGGTTCGCGCCGAAGGGGTCGAAGCCGTCCGTGGTGTGCGCGGCCGGGTGGATCCCGCCCTCGCCGGGCTGGGCCTGGTGCGGGATGAGCGCGTCGGACTGCGCCGCGTTCGCCTCGCGCTCGGCGACGACCTCGCGGACCGCCTCGATGACGCCCTTGTAGCCCGAGCAGCGGCAGAGGTTGCCGCACAGCGCCTGGCGGGTCTCCAGGTCGCTGGGGGCGTGGTTGCCCTCCAGCAGGTCATGGATGGTCATGGCCATGCCGGGGACGCAGAACCCGCACTGCACCCCGCCCGACCTGCACAACGCCTGCTGCACGTCGGAGAGTTCCCCGCCGCTCGCGAGGCCCTCGACGGTCCGCACCTCGCTGCCGGCCGCCGTCGCCGCCGGGACCAGGCAGGAGGCGACGAGCCGCCCGTCGACCTGGACCGCGCAGGCTCCGCACTCGCCCTGGGAGCAGCCGTCCTTGGCGCCGGCCAGGCCGAGGCGCTCGCGCAGCACGTACAGCAGGGACTCGCCGATCCACGCCCCGGTGACGGGCCGGTCGGCGCCGTTGACGCGCAGGACGTAGGAAGCCGCCGGATGCTCGTGATGGGCGGCGGCGGGGGCGCCCTCTTGTTCGTACGCGTTCTCCCGCACCGGGAAACTCCCGGTATCGCCCTCGCCCGGAGGTGTCACACCGCTGTCGGCACCGCCGTCATCCGGCACGGGCGCGGCCTCCGCTCCGGCCGGAGCCGCCGCCGGGGCCTGCGCGAAGCCGTGTCCGGTGGCCTCGGCGCCCTCCGCGCCGCCGTCCCCGGCCGGACGCGGCCGCTCGCCCTCGACCGGCATGTCCGCCGGGCCGTGGGAGGCCTCGATGTCCGGGGCGGCGGCGGGCACGGCCTCGGGCTCCGGCCCGCCCGCCCGGAGGTAGCCCTCGGGCAGCGGGGTGCCCACACCGGGGCCGCCCAGCACCCTCGGACCGCGCCCGGGTGAGCCGGGCCCCGCGGGCGCACCCGCGGCCCCGCCCGGAAGCACGCCGGAGCTCAGCAGCACGCCGGGGCCCGCCTCGGTCGCCGCGGGCGGGGCCCAGGGGGCGGAGGCGCCGCCGGGCAGCGTCGCGGGCGCGGCCGGGCCCCAGCCGCCGTCCAGGGCGGGGTCGCCCGTACCGCCGGGCAGCGTCCACTGCCCGGTGGCCACCGGCTCCTCGGAGCGGTGTACCGCCTCGGGGAAGTGCCACTCGGCGGTCGAGCCGGAATCCTGGTCGGCGTGCGGATCGGCGTACGGGTCCGCGTACGGATCGGCATGCGGAGCACCACCCGGCGAATCGGCGCGCACCCCGCCGCCGAGCGTGCCGTGCGGCCCGCCCTGCGGGTCGGCGTGCACCCCGCCCTGCGTGTCCACGCGCAGCCCCCCGCCCAGCGTGCCGTGCGGCCCGCCCTGCGGGTCGGCGTGCGCACCACCCGGCGCCCCGCCGCCCGGCCCGCCCGGTGACTCCGCGTGCGGGGCACCGCCCTGCGGTTGCGCCTCGGGCTCCCCCGCCGGCCCGGCCGCCGCGAAGGCTGCGGCCACCGACGCCGGGAGCGGGATCGACGCCGGGATCGGCGCCCGGGCGGGGGCCTGCGGGCCGGGGCCGGCGCCCGCGCCGGGACCCATCCCCGAGCCCGCGTCCGGCCACTGCACCGGCATCGTCCAGGTACCGGTGGCGGAGGGGTCCGCACTGCCCGACCCGAGCGGCAGGATCATCGGCGGCGGCACGAAGCCGTGCCCGGGCGCCGCCAGCGGTTCCCCGCTGTCGAGCGCGTCCAGCATTTCCTGCGGCAGCTGCACGAAGGCCGTGGCCTCGTTGTCGTACTCGCCGCCCTGTGGCACGGGCTCCCAGCCCCAGCCGTTCCCGGCCCCGCCGGCGTTCCCCGTCGTTCCGTTCACGTTCTCGTTCTCGCTCATGAGGTCAGCGCCCTCCCCAGGGCCCTGCGCGCCAGCACGGCCACCGTCCGCCGCAGATGGAGTACTCCGGAGGACGTCTGTTCCCCCTGATCGGGCACACAGGCGGCCGCGACGTACTCGCCGAAGGCCTCCAGCGCCTCGGGGGCCAGGCCGCGGTCCCCGTCCCAGTCGATCAGCGAGGCCACCCACTGCTCGGCCTCCAGCGGCCGCAGCGGCATCGGGGCCACCGCGCCGATCGCGCACCGCACGCCCCGGCGCGCGGGGTCCAGGACGAGCCCCACGGACGCCAGCGCGCGCCCTGGTCCCGTGCGGCCCGTGGCCTTCAGGAACACCTGCGGGGCGTGCAGCAGCGGCACGCGCACGAAGCCGATCAGCTCGCCCGGCCGCAGCATGTCGCGCCCGGCCAGCAGGTGGGAGACGGGGATCTCGCGCCGCGAGCAGCCGGAGTCACCGAGGCTGCCGGGTCCGACGATCACCAGCTCCGCCTCCAGCGCGGCCAGCACCGGCAGGGCGTCACCGGTCGGCGCGGCCGAGGCGATGTTGCCGCCGAGGGTGCCGGCGTTGCGGATCTGCGGGGGGCCCGCGGCGCGGGCGGCGGCGGCCAGCGCCGGGATGAGGGCGGCGAAATCCGGCCGTCCCATCCGGGCGTGGGTCAGGCCGGCGCCGAGCAGCGCGTGGCCGTCCTGGTACTGCCAGCCGCGGATCTCGTTGATCCGGCCGAGGCCGACCAGGGCGGCGGGGCGCAGCAGCCCGGCGTTGACGGCGGCCATGAGGTCGGTGCCGCCCGCCACGGGCACGGCCGCGGGCATGGCGGCGAGTGCCGCGACGGCCTCGTCGAGCGAGGCCGGCAGCATCACGGACTGCGCCCGCTGCGCCTGCGGCTCCTGAGCCGGATGCGGTGCGTGCGGCCCCTGAGCCGAATGCGGTGTGTGCGGTGCGTGCGTGGTCAACCCGGCTGCCCCTTCCCGATGTCCCGGTCCCGGCGCTCACGCCTGTCCGCCGTACGGTACGTGCTCACCGCCGGGACGTGGCAACTCTGGCACATCTTCGGGGCCGCCCGGCGCGAGGGTCGCCCGCGTACCGGGCGCCGGCCCGCGCTCCGCCGCCGCCCGTGCGGAGCCGGGGCGCGGCGGGCGTGTGGGGCCGGGCGCCACCCGCACACCATCCGCCCTCACGTCCGATTTCCCCCGTATAGAGCTTCTTTGAGGCAGAGTTCCAGCGGTTCCCGAAGAGTTCCGCTTCCGGACGGCCGGCAGTGGAGCGCCCCCCATGCCCCCGGGTCACACGATCGGGGGCGCACCTTCGATCGGGCGTCCGGACACTCCGGGCCGCCGCTGCCAGGGCAGCGGTCCGGCCGGTGGCCGGTAGTCGACCCCGAGGGCGTCCAGGCGCGCCAGGTGGGCGGTCGCGCGCGCCTCGAAGCCGGCCCAGTCGCGGGATTCCGGTTCGGGCAGCCGCGACCACACCGTCTCGGCGAAGGCGGCCAGCCGGGGGAACACCTGGTAGTCGACGCGGGCCTGGTTCTCCATCACCTCGGTCCACACGTTGGCCTGGGCGCCCAGCACGTGGGCGGCGGCCTCCGGCGACAGCTCCGGCGGCACGGGCTCGAAGCGGTAGACGTCCTCGAGCGTGCGCACGTACCCGATGGGCACCGGCTCGTCGGGGCCGTGCGCCTGACGGTGGTCCAGGTACACCTGCTGCTCGGGACACATCACCACGTCGTGTCCGGCCTGGGCGGCGGCGATGCCGCCCGCGTAGCCGCGCCAGGAGGACACGGCCGCGCCGTCGGCGAGGCCGCCCTCCAGGATCTCGTCCCAGCCGATGAGGCGGCGGCCGCGGGCCGCGAGCCAGCCGTCGAAGTGCCCGATGAACCAGGCCTGGAGGCCGTCCTCCCCGTCCACGCCCAGCTCGCGGATGCGCGCCTGCGCGGCCGGCGAGGCGCGCCACTGCGCCTTGGGGCACTCGTCGCCGCCGACGTGCACGAACGGCGAGACCTCGGCCGGGAAGAGGTCCAGCAGTTCCTCGAAGACCCCTTCGTAGAAGCGCAGTACGTCCTCGGTCGGGGCGAGGACGTTCTCGCTGATGCCCCAGTCGTCCCACACGCCGAGGGTCCGGGTGTCCACGACGTCGGTGTTGCCGAGCCAGGGGTAGGCGGCGATCGCGGCCTGGGAGTGCCCGGGGACGTCGATCTCGGGGACGATCCGTACGTGCCGCTCCGCCGCGTACGCGACGATCTCGCGGATGTCGTCCTGGGTGTAGAAGCCGCCGTGCGGGGTCTCGTTCCACAGCGGGGAGGCCCGGTGGCCCCACCGGCTGCGGGCCCGCCAGGAGCCGGTCTCCGTGAGCCGGGGGTGGCGCTGGATCTCGACGCGCCAGCCCTGGTCGTCCGTCAGGTGCAGGTGCAGGACGTTCAGCTTGTGGGCGGTGAGCAGGTCGATGTGGCGCAGCACCCCGTCCTTGGGCGTGAAGTGCCGGGCGACGTCGAGCATCATGCCGCGCCATCCGAAGCGGGGGGCGTCGGTGACCGCCGCGTACGGCAGGCTCCACGCGCGTCCGGGGCGCAGCGGCGCCCGGCGGTACGCGTCGGGTCCGAGGAGCTGACGCAGCGTCTGGGCGCCCCAGAACAGCCCGGCCGCGTCCCCGCCGGTCAGTTCCACTCCGTCGGCGCCGATGCCGAGCCGGTACGCCTCGGGGCCGAGCCCGTGCGCTCCCCCGGCTTCGATCCGCAGCCGTACGTCGCCCCGCGCGCCGGGGGCGGGCGCGGGGAGCGTCCATCCGGTGGCGGCGCCGACCTCCCGGCGCAGCCAGCGGGCGACGCCCGCGGTGCCGGGCCCGGCGCCGAGCACCGGCTCGGGACCGAAGGCGTAGCGGCGCCCCTCCGGGTCGGGAACGGCGCTCGCGGGCAGCGGGATCAGGTCCATGGGTCAGCCCTCCGAGGCAGCCGGCCTGTCGCCCCCGGGCGGCGGCAGCCAGCCCGGGCGTGCCGCGCGCAACTCCCGTTCCGCGGGGCGACGCTCGTCGCGCCGACCCTAACCCGGCCCGCGCGCACGGCGAAGGCCCCCGGGCGCTCTCGCGCGCAGCGGGGGCCTTCGACGGCGGAGGACAGGACCTTGCTACGTGTCCTTGCCGCCCTTGTCCTTGTCGCCGCCGGCGCCCATGGACTCGTAGATCTCCTTGCACATGGGGCAGACGGGGTACTTCTTCGGGTCGCGGCCCGGGACCCACACCTTGCCGCACAGCGCGACGACGGGGGTTCCGTCGAGCGCGCTCGCCATGATCTTGTCCTTCTGGACGTAGTGGGCGAAGCGCTCGTGGTCGCCGTCGCCGTGGGACACCTGCGGCGTCGGTTCTACGAGGGTCCCCGTACCAGTCCCGCGCTCGGGCTCGAGAGTGCTCATGAATCCAGGGTACTGAACGCCGCCGGGGTCAGTTCAGCGACGGGTCGTCCAGATAGGTGGCGACCATGGCGAGCTCGCTGCGCTGGCGGCGCAGCACCGCCCGCCACAGCCGTTCGGGGTCGGGGTGGGAGACGTCGCCCGGTTCGGAGTCCACGACGTACCAGGCACCGTGGGCCAGCTCGTCCTCCAGCTGGCCGGGGCCCCATCCGGAGTAGCCGGCGAAGATGCGCAGGGCGCCGAGGGCCGCGGCGAGCAGTTCGGGCGGGGTCTCCAGGTCGACGAGGCCGATCGCCCCGTGCACCCGGCGCCAGCCGAGCGGGCCCTCGTCGCCGGGGATGACCGCGACCCCGAGGGCGGAGTCGAGCGCGACGGGCCCGCCCTGGAACACCACTCCCGGGTCGCCGGCCAGCGGGGCCCAGGGGAGCAGGATGTCGCGGACGTCCACGGGGGTGGGCCGGTTGAGGACCACGCCGAGGGAGCCCTGCTCGTCGTGGTCGAGCAGCAGTACCACCGCGCGGTCGAAATTCGGGTCCGCGAGGTCGGGGGTGGCCACGAGCAGCCGCCCTGTGAGGGAGGACACCTCGGTCATGCGCACATGATCTCGCACAATCGCCCCTCGGGGGGAGCGGGCGGCGGTACCGGATCACGCGCAGCTCAGGGCGCACGGCGGCAGAGAGGAGCGCGCGCCGCCCCGCACGCCGGAACACGACGCTCCGCTACCTGGCGGACACCCAGGGTGCTCTGCCGTATTCATGACAGTCCTACGGCCCCGTCACCCATACAAACATGGGGGTGGTGGCCCTTACCCTTACGTCTGGTCCCCTGCCCATCCACTCCGGAACGCGAGATCCATGACCGGCAACGATGTCCTGCTTGTCCACGGCGGAACCCCGCTCGAGGGCGAGATCCGTGTCCGCGGTGCGAAGAACCTCGTGCCGAAGGCCATGGTGGCCGCCCTGCTCGGCAGCGAGCCGAGCCGGCTGCGCAATGTTCCCGACATCCGTGACGTGCGGGTCGTGCGCGGTCTGCTCCAGCTGCACGGTGTGACCGTGCGCCCCGGCGAGGAGCCGGGCGAGCTGATCCTCGACCCGACCTACGTCGAGAGCGCCAACGTCGCCGACATCGACGCGCACGCGGGCTCCTCCCGCATCCCGATCCTCTTCTGCGGCCCGCTGCTGCACCGCCTCGGCCACGCCTTCATCCCGGGCCTGGGCGGCTGCGACATCGGCGGCCGGCCGATCGACTTCCACTTCGACGTGCTCCGCCAGTTCGGCGCGACCATCGAGAAGCGCGAAGGCGGCCAGTACCTGGAGGCGCCGCAGCGCCTGCGCGGATGCAAGATCCGCCTGCCCTACCCCTCGGTCGGCTCGACCGAGCAGGTCCTGCTGACGGCCGTCCTGGCCGAGGGCGTGACCGAGCTCAGCAACGCCGCCGTCGAACCGGAGATCGAGGACCTCATCTGCGTACTGCAGAAGATGGGCGCGATCATCTCCATGGACACCGACCGGACCATCCGGATCACCGGTGTCGACCGCCTGAGCGGTTACAACCACCAGGCGCTCCCGGACCGCCTGGAGGCCGCCTCGTGGGCTTCCGCGGCCCTGGCGACCGGCGGCAACATCTACGTCCGCGGGGCGCAGCAGCGCTCGATGATGACCTTCCTGAACACGTACCGGAAGGTCGGCGGCGCCTTCGAGATCGACGACGAGGGCATCCGCTTCTGGCACCCGGGCGGCCCGCTGAAGGCGATCGCGCTGGAGACGGACGTGCACCCCGGTTTCCAGACCGACTGGCAGCAGCCGCTGGTCGTCGCCCTGACGCAGGCCACGGGCCTGTCGATCGTGCACGAGACGGTGTACGAATCGCGGCTGGGCTTCACCTCCGCGCTCAACCAGATGGGTGCTCACATCCAGCTGTACCGCGAGTGCCTGGGCGGCAGCGCCTGCCGCTTCGGCCAGCGCAACTTCCTGCACTCGGCGGTCGTTTCCGGCCCGACCAAGCTGCAGGGCGCCGACCTGGTCATCCCCGACCTGCGCGGCGGGTTCTCGTACCTGATCGCGGCACTGGCGGCCGAGGGCACCTCGCGCGTCCACGGCATCGACCTGATCAACCGCGGCTACGAGAACTTCATGGAGAAGCTCGTGGAGCTCGGCGCCAAGGTCGAGCTGCCGAACGGCGACCTGGTCTGACGGACCGGTCCGGACTTCCCCTTCCGGGGCCCCTGCCGGGGCCCCGGAAAGGCCTGAGGGGGGGTCCCCCCGCGGGGGGGGGCGCCCCCGTCATCTTTCCGGTCCCCCCCCCCCCCAGAGGTGTTCTTTGTATCTCTGCACAAAGGGGGGACC
>NZ_JBVHWK010000030.1:34686-49639 GCF_055569445.1 Streptomyces sp. NPDC029122
TTCTCCGCTCCCTTCGTTGCCCCGCTCGTCGTGTCTTGCCCTCTCCTCCCCCCCCCCCCCCCCCCCTTGCTCCCCCCCCCCCCCCCCCCCCCCCCCCCTCCCCCCCCCCCCCCCCCCCCCCCCCCCCCCCAACCCCCCCCCCCCCCCCCCCCCCCCCCCCCCCCCCCCCCCCCCCTCGGCCGTTCTACGTACCACTGCCGTCCCGAGGGCCTGTGCGGCCCTCGGCACAAGGGCGGTACTACTTGCCCTTGGCGGCTTCCTTGAGCTTGGAGCCCGCGGAGACCTTCACGCTGTAGCCGGCCGGGATCTGGATGGGGTCGCCGGTCTGCGGGTTGCGCGCGGTGCGAGCGGCACGGTGGGTGCGCTCGAAGGTCAGGAAGCCGGGGATGGTGACCTTCTCGTCGCCCTTGGCGACGATCTCGCCGACGGTCTCGGCGAGCGCGGCCAGAACGGCGTCGGCGTCCTTGCGGGTCACCTCGGCGCGCTCGGACAGAGCGGCCACCAGCTCACTGCGGTTCATGTTGTACTCCCGTGTTCAACTTGCCTTAGAGGCGTGAGATCGAAGCCGATGCTGCCAGGGCCCTAGGACAGTCCCCGGACCCGGGTCTGAACGTCAGACCCTCTCGCCCGGATACGCATCCTGCCCCCACCAGCGGCGGGAAAGCCAATCCGGCACCCGCCAGGGTCACACGAAAAGCGCCACAGTCACGCCGCGGTGACGCTCCGTCCGCACCAGGGGCTCCGGTGGATGCGGACCGCGGGCCACGCGGGCATCGCCGCAACCCTATGGGCGCCCCGCCGGGCCCGCATCCCGCGACGCGCCGGGATCAGACCGTGGGCCCCGTCACAGCGGGGGCCTGGGCGGCCTGGGCGGCCTTGCGGACGGCGCCCGCGACGGCTCCGGCGACCTTGTCGTTGAAGACCGACGGGATGATGTAGTTCGCGTTCAGCTCGTCCTGGCCGACGACGTCGGCCAGGGCGGCCGCGGCGGCCAGCATCATGTCGGTGTTCACGGTGCGCGACTGGGCGTCGAGCAGACCGCGGAAGACGCCCGGGAAGACCAGCACGTTGTTGATCTGGTTCGGGAAGTCCGAACGGCCGGTGGCCACGACGGCGGCGGTCTGGCGCGCGATGGCCGGGTCCACCTCCGGATCCGGGTTCGCGAGAGCGAACACGATGGCGCCCTCCGCCATGGCGGCGACGTCCTCGCCGGAGAGCACGTTCGGGGCGGAGACGCCGATGAAGACGTCGGCGCCGACCACGGCCTCCTTGAGGGTGCCGGTGTAGCCCTCGGGGTTGGTGTTGTCGGCGATCCAGCGCAGCGGGGAGTCGGCGTCCGCGTCGACGAGGTCGGGGCGGCCGGCGTGCACGACGCCGTGGATGTCGGCGCTGACGGCGTTCTTCACGCCCGCCGCGAGGAGCAGCTTGAGGATGGCCGTACCGGCCGCGCCGGCGCCCGACATGACGACCTTCACATCGCCAACTGCCTTGCCCACCACGCGAAGTGCGTTGGTCAGGGCGGCGAGGACGACGATGGCGGTGCCGTGCTGGTCGTCGTGGAAGACGGGGATGTCGAGGGCCTCGCGCAGGCGGGCCTCGATCTCGAAGCAGCGCGGCGCGGAGATGTCCTCCAGGTTGATGCCGGCGAAGCCCGGGGCCATCGCCTTGACGATGGCGACGATCTCGTCGGCGTCCTGGGTGTCGAGGCAGATCGGCCAGGCGTCGATCCCGGCGAAGCGCTTGAAGAGGGCCGCCTTGCCCTCCATGACGGGCAGCGCGGCCATCGGGCCGATGTTGCCCAGACCCAGGACGGCGGAGCCGTCGGTCACGACTGCGACGGAGTTGCGCTTGATGGTGAGGCGGCGCGCGTCCTCGGGGTTCTCGGCGATGGCCATGCACACGCGGGCCACGCCCGGGGTGTAGATCATCGAGAGGTCGTCACGGTTGCGGATGGGGTGCTTGGACGACATCTCGATCTTGCCGCCGAGGTGCATCAGGAAGGTTCGGTCGGAGACCTTGCCGAGGCTGACGCCCTCGATGCCGCGGAGCTTCTCGACGATCTCGTCGGCGTGCGCGGTGGAGGTGGCGGCGATGGTGACGTCGATACGGAGCTTCTCGTGCCCCGAGGCGGTGACGTCGAGGCCGGTGACCGACCCTCCGGAAGACTCCACGGCGGTGGTGAGCTGGGAGACCGCGGTTCCGCTCGCGGGCACTTCCAGGCGGACCGTCATCGAATACGAGACGCTGGGCGCCGTTGCCATGGCCGTGTTTCCTCTTCTGTCCCTGGTTTCGCTGTACCTACAGGGCCCGCGCGTACCGCCCGGTGAAGGCAGGTGCGGCAGGCCTGTTGTCCGATCGTCCCACCTACCAGCCGGTACAAGGTAACCAGCTACAAATTTCGGAAAGACTCTTCCACCATACGAGAGATCGTGGGCGCCCGGAATGGTGGGTTGGTACAAAACAGGTCCGCGCCCCCCACTGGGTGGAGGGCGCGGACCTGAACCGGACTAAGACACCGACCCGCCATGCTCGCCTCGCGGCAAGTGGTCGCTCTAAGCGACGAAGGTTGGGCCCGGGGGCTTGGATCGAGCCGGTGTCCTCACCAGGCTAACAAAGGATCGCCGGAAGCGGTCCCCCTCCCGCGACTTGGACGCCCCGGATCACGCGCCTGGCCGCGGGCCGTCCGGGGAGGGTCGGGATCCGGTCACGGGGCGGTCAGGAGGCGGCCGGGCACGGACGGGGCACCGCGAGCCCCGTCCGCCCGGCCGTCACGGGCGCAGGAGCTCCGGGACCCCGTCCGCGCCCGGCTTGTCGGCCGCCGCCGAAACCACCGTCAGCTGCTGCGTCGCGCGGGTCAGCGCCACGTACAGCACCCGCAGGCCCGCCGGGGACTCCTCCGCGATCTCCGCCGGGGAGACGACCACGGTGGCGTCGTACTCCAGCCCCTTGGCCTCCAGGCTGCCCAGCGCCACCGCCCGCTCGCCCAGGCCCGCCAGCCAGCCCGCCGCCTCCGCGCGCCGGTCCATGGCCACGACCACACCGACGGTCCCGTCCACCTGCGCCAGCAGCCGGCGGGTCTCCTCCAGCACCGTGGCGCCCAGGTCCTCTCCGGCCGCCGTGAAGCGGGGCTCCAGGCCCGTGGAGCGCACCGCCGTGGGCGGCTCCATGCCCGGCATCGCCCGCTCCAGCACCCGGGCGGCCACCTCGGCGACCTCGGCCGGGTTGCGGTAGTTCACCGTCAGCGTGAACCGCCTGCGCGGCCGGCTCCCCAGGGCCTCGTCGCGGGCGGCGGCCGCCTCCTCGGGGTCAGTCCAGGAGGACTGCGCCGGGTCGCCGACCACCGTCCAGGTGCCCGTACGGCCCCGCCGGCCCACCATCCGCCACTGCATCGGCGTCAGGTCCTGGGCCTCGTCCACGATCACGTGCGCGTACTCGGTCCGCTCGGCCGCGATCCGCTCGGCCCGCTCCCACTGGGTCTCCTCGCGGGTCGGCATCAGCTCCTCCAGCCCGCTGAGCTGGTCCAGCGGGTCCATCTCCCGCTTCCGCTTCGGCCGCGCGGGCGCCCCCAGGAGCTGGTGGAGCTCGTCCAGCAGCGCCACGTCGTGCACCGAGAGGGGGCCGGAGCCGTCCGGGCCGACCCGGCGCAGCGAACGCGCCAGCTGGCGGGTCTCGCGCGGGTTCAGGTCCCGGCGCGACCAGCGGCCCAGCCGCCGCTCGTCCGCCATGGCGGCCAGCACCCGGCGCGGGGTCAGCTCCGGCCACCAGGCGTTCAGGAAGCCCAGGAAGTCGTCCTCGGTGGAGACGTCCTCGTCGAACGCGCCGCGCAGCTCGGCCGCCAGCTCCGGGTCGCTGTGCCGGCCGGACGCGCCCGTCTTCGCGTACAGGGCGTCGAGCAGCAGCTTGCGGGCGCGCGGGCGCAGCAGGTTCACGGGGGCGGTCCCGCCGAGCACGTTCTGCCGGATCCGGTTCAGCTCCGGGGCCTCCAGCTCGACGCGCCGGCCGAAGGCCACCACGCGCAGCCGCTCGGGCGCGTCACCGAGCTCCAGGGCGCCCCGTACGGCCTTCCGGAGCACCTTGAGCATCCGCGAGGAGCCCTTGATCCGGGCCACGGACGGCTCGTCGTACGTGCTCGCCTCGGCCCCGTCGACGAGGGAACCGAGCGCCCGGATCGCGACCTGGCCCTCCTCGCCGAGCGAGGGCAGCACGCCCTCGGTGTAGGCGACGAGGAGGGGCGTCGGGGAGACGATCAGGATGCCGCCGGAGTAGCGGCGCCGGTCGTGGTAGAGGAGGTACGCGGCCCGGTGCAGGGCGACGGCGGTCTTCCCGGTGCCCGGCCCGCCGGCCACCTCGGCGACGGAGGCGGCGGGAGCCCGGATGACCAGGTCCTGCTCGGCCTGGATGGAGGAGACGATGTCCCGCATGGTGTGCGTACGGGCCCGCCCGAGGGCGGCCATCAGCGCGCCGTCGCCGATGGCGGGCAGCTCCCGGCCGTCGAGGGAGGCGGTGACCTCCGGGCGCATGAGGTCGTCCTCGACGCCGAGCACCTTGCGGCCCTTGGAGCGGATCACGCGGCGGCGGATGACGCGGCCGGGGTCCTTGGGCGTGGACCGGTAGAACGGCGCGGCGGCCGGGGCGCGCCAGTCGATCACCAGCGGCGAGTAGTCGGAGTCGAGCACGCCGATGCGCCCGATGTGCAGGGTCTCGGCGATGTCGGCGGTGAGGTCGTCGCGGATCGCGTCGTCGGCGGGCTCGACGGAGGTGTACGCCCCGTCCGGGCCGCGCTCCCCGTCCTTGCCGAGGACGAGGTCGATGCGGCCGAAGAGGAAGTCCTCGAACTCGTTGTTCAGCCGGTTGAGGTGGATCCCGGCGCGGAAGACCTGCGCGTCCCGCTCGGCGAGCGCGCCGGGCGTGCCGACCTGACCGCGCTGGGCGGCGTCGTTCATGAGGAACTCGGCCTCGTGGATCTTCTCCTCAAGGCGTCGGTACACCTGATCGAGATGCGTCTGCTCGACCGCGATCTCCCGATCGCGGACGGAATCCGCCGTGCTGTCGACAGCGGCATTCTGCGCGGCCACCAAGGCCCCCTTCTGACGTGCATGGGCGACCGTCAACCGTACGCGAATCCGCCCCCTCTCCGCACGCCGGTCCCGGGACCCGGGCGGAGCGGGGGCGGAGGGGCCGTGTCCCCCGGCCGGGGCCGGGGAGGGTCCGGGGGTTTCCCGTCAGTCCCATCGTCCTTCCGTGTCGTGCCGGTCCCTCAAGGGCGCTCCTTCGTCGCGTCACTGCGTGATCGCCTTCGGCGACCCTTGACCGACCGTCCCGCCCCGGAAAGACAAGGACTGCCGGGAACCCCCCGAAAGAACGGCACGGTCCAAGGGGAGGGGACGGGTCCCTCAGCGATGAGACGGGCGGCCGGGCGTCGGCCCGCCGGGCATCCGGCCCCCTAAGACCCTCGGCGGTCCACCCCCGCGCATCAGATCGCTACGCGCTCCTCCCGGCATAGCGTCCGACGACCGTCCGTGGCCGATACCCGCACCACATGGTGATCAGGGCGGGGGTCAGAGTCGGCGGGCGAGGACCTGGCCCGGCCAGGTGCCGGACAGGAAGGTGTCGGTGCGGGTGAAACCGTTGCGCTCGTAGAAGGCGACCAGTTCACCCCCGCCGCCCGCCCAGCAGTCGACGCGGAGGAGGTCCAGTCCGGCGCGGCGGGTCTCGTCGGCGGCGTGCGCCAGCAGGACCGCCCCCACGCCCAGACCCGCGTGGCGGCGGTCGGAGACGAGCAGGCGTACGTACCGCTCGGGTTCCCCGGCCGGAGCGATCGGCATCTGGGGGCTGGGGCCGGAGTCCAGGACCATGGCTCCGACGGGGATCCCGTCCAGCTCCGCGACGTACGGGCTGTTTTCGGTCAGGTACCGGTCGACCCGCTCCACCCCGCCGGGCTTCTGCGAGTACGGGACGGTTCCCCACTGCTCGGTGTTGCCCCGGGCGTTCATCCAGGCCACAGCGCCGTCGAGCATGTCGAGGACGGCGGGCGCGTCGGCCGGGCCGCCCGGTCGGATCCGTATGCCATGTGTGGTGTCGTTCACGGCTGAAGCCTAGGGTCTGGCAGCAGCCGGCGAAGCGGCGCGGGAGGAGATGGTCCGGATGCTCGTGATCGCGACGGGGGCGGCGTGGTTCCTCCTGCTGACCGGTGCCGCTCTGCGCCTTCGCCCCGGGCCCGACCGCCTCGGCCGTCCGCTCTCCCCCGCCGAGGCGGCCCTGCTGCGCGGGGGTGGGCGGGCCGCGGCACAGACGGGGATGGTCGAGCTGTATCTGGCCGGTTCGGTCGAGGCCGGGTGGCGGCAGACCGTCCGGCCCGCCAAGGCGCGTCTGCCCCGGCCCTGTTCGGAGGTGGCCCGCGCCCTGCACCACGCGCTGTACGGAGCACGGCACCCGCGCCGCCTGCTGCGCGACAGCGAGCGGGTCCAGGAAGCCGTCCACACCATGTCGGCGGAGCTGGAGCGGGCGCGGCTGATGGTGTCCCGCAGACGGGTGTGGTGCGTACGCGTCCTGCTGCTCCCGGTCTTCGCCGCTCCGCTCGGCTCGCCGGGGTCGCTCGGCCTCCTCGCCGCCCTCGGCGCGGCGGCGTTGTGGATATGGCCCCGGCGCACCCTGCGCGGTTCGGCGCTGCTCGCCAAGATGCGCCTCGACCACGCGGCCGTGCGCGGGGCGACCGAGCACCAGCCGGACCAACTGCTGCTGAGCGTCGCCCTGTTCGGCACGCCGGCACTGCGCGCCCAGCTCCCCAGGTTCGCCGAGGAGAGCGGCCTCCTGACCCGCCCCCCGAGGGAGCCCATGGACCGAGGCGGCGGCGGCTCCGGCGAACCCTTCGCAAGCTGCGGCGGCTGAGCAAAGCAGCCCCCTGGCCGCAACTCGCCCACCCCCGATCCCGTCGGGGACCAGCCCCAGACGGCGGCCGGACGCCGAGACCGGAGAAGCGCGTGGCGATCTGACGCGCCAACCCGCTTCCCTCGCTGCTCTCATCACCATGTGGTGCGGGTATCAGCCCCGGACGGTCGCCGGACGCCAAGCCATGAGGAGCGCGTAGCGATCTGATGCGCAGGGGTGGACCGCCGAGGGTCTTAGGGGGCCGGATGCCCGGCGGGCCGACGCCCGGCCGCCCGTCTCATCGCTGAGGAACCCGTCCCCTCCCCTTGGAGTGCCGTTCTTTCGGGGGGTTCCCGGCAGTCCTTGTCTTTCCGGGGCGGGACGGTCGGTCAAGGGTCGCCGAAGGCGATCACGCAGTGACGCGACGAAGGAGCGCCCTTGAGGGACCGGCACGACACGGAAGGACGATGGGACTGACGGGAAACCCCCGAACCAGCCCTGAGACGGCCCCGCAGCACCCCGCCCCCAGCACCCCGCCCCCTACGCCTCCACCGCCACCACCTCCCCCTCCCCCACCCGCACCCGGCGCCGGTGGCGGGCCACCCGCTCCCGGTTGCCGCACAGTTCGCTCGAGCACCACCGCCGGCGGTGGCCTCGGGAGGTGTCCAGGTAGAGGCGGGCGCAGCCGTCGCCCTCGCAGGTGCGCAGGAGGGCCAGGTCGCCGGGGTCGGTGAGGAGTTCCACCGCGTCCCGGGCCACCGTGGCCAGCATCCCCGCGCACTCCACCCCGCCGCACAGTTCCCGGACGAGGTGGCCCTCCTGGTCCCGTACCGCGCACACGCCCGGCGGCGGTCCGGCGGCGGCGGCGTTCACCCGGGCCAGGGCGTCCTCGTCCGGGCCGGTGCCGGACAGTTCGGCCCGTACGAGGGTGGCCACGTCGTGGCGCAGGGCGCGGAAGGCCTCCACCCAGTCGGGCCCGAGCCGGCCGAGCGGGGTCCGGTCGGGGACCAGCCCGGCGCCGACCAGCCACAGGCGCAGCTCGTCGCCGTCGCGGATGCCCTCCCGGCATCCGGAACCGGCCGTCTGGGACGCATGGGTGGCCAGCAGGTCGAGACAGACCCGCCCGGAGTCGAACCACATGCCCGTCACCGCCTCGTCGCCGTGGGACTGGGTCGCCTCCCCAGAGTGCCGTCGGCGGCCGCGAAGCGGAAGCCCCCGCGCGGGGCCTGGGCCTTCCCCCTACGCCTCCCCTCCCCCTCACACCCTCCCCGGTGCCTCGTCGTGCAGCACCCGCTGGAAGAGGCGGTGGTCGCGCCAGGCTCCGTTGATGTGGAGGTAGCGGGGCGCGAGGCCGATCTCGGTGAACCCGGCCTTGGCCAGGACCCGCATGGAGGCGTGGTTGTCGACCAGTGTCTGGGCCTCGATGCGGTGCAGCCCGAGCTCGTCGCGGGCGGTGCGGCAGAGCTCCTCCAGCGCGGCGGTGGCCAGCCCCCTGCCGTGCCGGCGCGGGTCGACCCAGTAGCCGACGCCGCCGCTGCACAGCGGCCCCCGGGCGATGCCGCCCAGGTTCATCGCGCCGACGACCGCGCCCCCCGCCACCTCGACGAGCACGTACGGCACGAGCCGTCCCCCGTCGCGCTCCTCGAGCATGCCCTCGATGCGGGCCCGCTGCCCCGCCTCGGTGTAGTACTCCTCGGGCCGCGAGGGCTCGTACGGCACCATGTGGGCGCGGCTGCGCAGCAGTGCGTCGGCCAGCCCGGCGGCGTCCTCGGCCGCGAGCCCCCTCATCTCCACCCCGTCAATGATCATCCGGGCACGCTAACGGACGCCCGCCCCCGGGTTCCAGCCCTCGCCCTCCCCCGCGTCGAGGGAGAGCCGGTACCCCCGCTTGACCACCGTCTGGATCAGCCGCGGCATCCCCAGGGCCGCCCGCAGCCGGGCCATCGCGGTCTCCACGGCGTGCTCGTCGGTGCCGGCTCCCGGCAGCGCCCGCAGCAGCTCGGCCCGGGACACCACCCAGCCGGGCCGCCGGGCGAGCGCCTCCAGCAGGGCCATCCCGGCGGGCGGGACCGGGCGCAGCCCGTCGTCGACGAGGACGGCGTGCCCCCGGATCTCCAGCCGGTGTCCGGCGACGGGCAGCACCCGCGCCCGGCCGGGGAGTTCCTTGCACAGCACCTGCACCAGAGGCCCGAGCCGGAACCGCTCCGGCTGTACGGTCTCCACCCCCTCGGCCTGGAGCGGCAGCGCCGTGACGGGCCCCACGCACGCCGCGAGGACCGGCCCGCGCAGCGCCTCCAGTACGGCTTCGCGCAGGCCCCGTTCCGCCGCCCGGGACAGCAGGGAGGCCGCGGCCGGCGCCGAGGTGAAGCTGACGGCGTCCACCGCCCCGACGGCCACCGCGTCCAGCAGCCGGTCCAGGGGGGCGGGGTCCTCGGGCGGCATCCACCGGTACACCGGTACCGGCACCACCTCGGCCCCGCCGTCGCGCAGCGCCTCCACGAACCCGGGCAGCGGTTCCCCGTGCAGCTGGAGCGCGATCCGCCGCCCGGCGACGCCGCCGGACAGCAGCCGGTCCAGTACTTCGGCGAGGGATTCGGACTGCGGGGACCAGGTCTCCACCAGGCCGGCGGCCCGTACGGCGCCCTTGACCTTGGGGCCGCGCGCCAGCAGTTCGGTGGCGCGCAGCCGCTCCAGCAGTTCCTCGCCGACGCCCCAGCCGTCGGCGGCCTCGATCCAGCCGCGGAAGCCGATGGCGGTGGTGGCGACGACGGCGTCCGGCGGGTTGTCGACGAGTTCCTTGGTGGCGGCCATCAGTTCCGTGTCGTCGGCGAGCGGCACGATCCGCAGGGCCGGGGCGTGGATGACGGCGGCTCCGCGCCGGCGCAGCAGGGCGATCAGTTCGTCCGCGCGCCGGGCGGCGGTGACTCCGACGGTGAATCCGGCGAGGGGACCGTGCGTAGCGTCGTCCATCGTGGTGACCTGCCTTGCCCTGGGGGGTTCGTGCGTCGGGGATGTTCCGAGCCTGCCAAGGCGTCGTGTCAGGCTCGGTTCCACCGTATTTCAAGCCAGTTAACCGGCCTGACCGCCGCCTCACACCGAGGTGAGCTGTGCCTTCTCCTCGTCCCCGGCGACGGCGGGGGACGGTGCCGTCGCGGGGCGGCGAAGGTATACCGCCCAGGTGACCGCGCAGCACACCGCGTAGAAGCCGAGGAAGGTGGTGAAGGCGGCGGTGCCGGAGCCGGAGCTGGTGAAGGCTGCGCGGAAGACCAGGTTGATGGCGAGGCCGCCGAGTGCGCCGACGGCTCCGATCAGACCCATGGAGGCCCCCGACAGGCGCCGTCCGTGTGCGTCGGCCTCATCGCCGTCCAGGCCCCGGGCGCGGGCCTTGGCCTGGAAGATGCCGGGGATCATCTTGTAGGTGGAGCCGTTGCCGAGCCCGCTGAGCGCGAACAGGGCGACGAATCCGACGAGGAAGACCGGCAGGGACTCCTGTACGGAGGCCAGCAGGACCACTCCGGTCGCGGCGGCCATCGCCACGAAGGCGGCCAGGGTGATCCGGGCGCCGCCGAAGCGGTCGGCGAGCGCGCCGCCGACGGGCCGGACGAGGGATCCGAGGAGGGGGCCGATGAAGGTGAGGGAGGCGGCCTGGAGCGGGGTCCGGCCGAACTGGGTCTGGAGGACGAGCCCGAAGGCGAAGCTGTAGCCGATGAAGGAGCCGAAGGTGCCGACGTAGAGGAAGGCCATGATCCAGGTGTGGGCGTCCCGGGCGGCTTCGAGGACGGCGCCGCCGTCGTTGCGTACGGGCGCCAGGTTGTCCATGCGTACGAGGGCCAGTGCGGCGGCCGCCACGATCAGCGGGAGGTAGATCGCGAGCAGCAGCCGGGGGTGTCCGGCTCCGGCGGTGCCGATGACCAGCAGGGCGACGAGCTGGACCACGGGGACGCCGATGTTCCCGCCGCCCGCGTTGAGGCCGAGCGCCCAGCCCTTCTTGCGCAGCGGGAAGAAGGCGTTGATGTTCGTCATCGAGGAGGCGAAGTTGCCGCCGCCGACGCCGGTGAGCGCGGCCACGGCCAGGAAGGTGCCGTACGAGGTACCGGGCTCCATGACGATCAGCGCGGCGACGGTCGGCGCGAGGAGCAGCAGGGCGCTGACGACGGTCCAGTTGCGGCCCCCGAAGCGGGCGACGGCGAAGGTGTAGGGGATGCGTACGAGGGCCCCGACGAAGGTGGCGGTGCCGATGAGGAAGAACTTGCCGGCCGGGTCGATGCCGTACTGGGGTCCCATGAAGAGCACCATCACGGACCACAGCGACCAGATGGAGAAGCCGATGTGCTCGGAGAGCACGGAGTAGAGGAGGTTGCGGCGGGCGATCCGCTCCCCGGTCTCCCTCCAGAACGTCTCGTCCTCGGGCTCCCACCGCTCGATCCAGCGGCCCCCCTTGCGCGGTGCGGTCGTACCGGTCATCACACGCCTCCACAAGCTGTCGCGTCCGTGGTGACGAGGCTAGGAACGGCGCGTTTCGGCCTCGGTCCCCGCCGGATGACCGGCGGGAAACCTTGCACTCACCCGCCGTCCGGGCCGGGTGTGAGCGCTGCCGGGAGCCAGCTGTCCGGGGGGACTTCCAGCCAGCCGCCGGCGGTCTGGAGTTCGGTGGCCGCGCGGTCGAGGGCGTCGAGGCCGGGGTGGCGCAGGCCCTTGCGCCACACCATCGACAGCGGGGACAGCGGTACGGGGTCCACGAGCGGCCGTTTCACGCAGCCGGGCATGTCGAGGAAGCCGACGGTCGCCAGGACGGGGTTGCGGGTCTTGGCCATGACCCGGCGGAACTCCTCCTTGCCCATGGCGACGGGGGCGGGCGGGGCGAGGGCGATGCCGCGCCCGGCGAACAGTTCGCGGGCCAGCCCGGTCCACTCCAGGGTCCGCGGGTTCCCCGCCCCGGCGTACACGGTCTCCCCGGCGAGCGCGGCCAGCGGTACGGCGTCCGACGCGGCCAGCGGGTGGTCATCGGGCAGCACCACGGCGAGGGGTTCGTAGCGGACGGGGCGGTGGGCGAGCCGGGCGCGCAGCGCGGGTTCGAGCCCGGCGGCGTACCCGAAGGAGACGTCGAGCCGCCCGGCGGCGATCTCGGTGGCGGCGTGGGTGAGGCCGCTCTCGAAGCGGGCCATCAGCTCGCAGCCGGGGGCGAGTTCGCGGGCCCGCTCCAGGACCCGCCGGCCGGTGCTGGGGCCGTCGGTGTTCGTGTCGACGAGCAGGGCGCGGGGCGGTCCGGCGAAGGCGGCGGAGAGTTCCTCGTGGGCGCGCAGCACGTCGCGGGCGTGGGGCAGCAGCCGCTCCCCGTCGGCGGTGAGCTCCACGGCGCGGGTGGTGCGCAGGAACAGCGGTGCTCCCAGGGCCTGTTCGAGTCGGCGGACGTCGCGGCTGAGGGCCTGCTGGGCGATGTAGAGGCGGGCTGCGGCGCGGGAGAAGTGCAGCTCCTCGGCGACCGCGAGGAAGCCGCGCAGCAGCCGGGGGTCGACGTCACGGGCGGTCATCCCCGGAGATTAACAACAGGAGGGCGTGAATGGCCCCGGAAGAGGTGTTGGACCGCCGCCGGGGACGGGCCGCAGGCTCGTGACATGCCGTACGAATCCCCGCTCATGGCCGTGACGGGCAGCACCCTGGTCCTGGCCGCCCCCACCCCCGGGCCCACGCCGGCCCGCGCCCGCACCGATGTCCCGCCCCCGGCCGACGCCCCGGAGGGCGCCCCCGCCCGCGCGGCCGGCGCCCGCACCCGCGGCCCGTACGCCCGCCTGTTCACCCGCCCCGGTACGCGCGGGTTCACCGCCGGGAACCTCCTGGCCCGGCTGCCCATGGGCATGTTCGGGGTCAGCGCCGTGATGATGATCGCCGGGCAGCGCGGCTCGTACGCCCTCGCCGGCGCGGTCACCGCCACCGGCCTGGCCGCCACCGCCCTGGTCGCGCCCTGGACGGCCCGGCTGATCGACCGGTACGGGCAGGCCCGGATCGCCGTACCGGCCACGGTGATCGCCGTCCTCGGCTCGCTCTCCCTGATCGTGTGCGTGCGTACGCAGGCCCCCGCCTGGACCCTCTTCGCCTCGTACGCGGCCACCGCGACGACCCCCAACATCGGCGGCATGTCCCGGGCCCGCTGGACCCACCTGCTGCCCCCGGCCGAGCACCACACCGCGATGTCCCTCGAACAGGCCGCCGACGAGCTGTGCTTCATGCTCGGGCCGGTCCTCGCGGCCTTCCTGTGCACCGCCGCCTTCCCCGAGGCGGGCACCCTGACCGGGGCGGCCCTGCTGCTCACCGGGATGCTGGTGTTCACCGCGCACCGGGCCACCGAACCCCCCGCCACCGGAAGACCGGCCGCCGCGCACGGCCCGTCCCCGCTGCGCGCCCTGCTCCCGCTGCTCGGCCTGCTCCTCGCCACGGGGGCGGTGTTCGGCTCGATGGAGGTCGCCTCCATCGCCCACCTCGCCGTCCTGGGCCTCGGCGGCACCTCCGGCGCGGTACTGGCCCTCCAGGCGGCAGGCTCCTGCGCCGCCGGCCTGCTGTACGGCACCCGGCGCCCGCGGAGCCTGCGCGCCTGCCTGCTCGCGCTGGCCGCGGCGATGACCCTGCCCTGGGCGGCGGCCGCCACCGGGTCCCTGCCGCTGCTGGCCCTGGCGCTGCTGCTGGCCGGCATGGCCACGGCGCCGGTGATGGTGAACGCCATGGCACTGGTGCAGCGGGCCACTCCGCCCGGCCGCCTCAACGAGGGCATGAGCCTCGCCGTCACCGCGATCATGGCCGGGATCGCCGTCGGCTCCGCCGGCGCCGGGCAGGCCGTCGACCGCCTGGGCTCCACGGCGGCCTACGTCCTCCCGGCAGCCGCCGCCCTGCTCGCACTGTCCGTATCAGCCGCAACCTCCAGATTTACCCGTATTGTTCCGGCGGGCGGGTGACACGCCCGCGTGGTAACGCACCGCACCTCCGCGTGATCCCCCATAACTGGGGGTGCTTTCCCCAGCGCCCTTCCTTTCGCGGAGGAACTCCCCTTGCCTGCTTCACGTTCCGTCTCCTCGGCCCTCGTCGTCGCGGCCGTCACCGCGTCCTGCCTGGTGCCGGCCGTACCGGCCCTGGCCGACGCGGCCCCCCTGCGGTTCTCCCAGCCGTACCTCCCCTCCATCGCGCCCGGCAAGACGGGCCGCGTCGTCATCGCGGCCCTGAACGGCCAGGCCCCGGCCCGCAGCAGCACCTTCCGGATCACCGCCCCCGAGCGGACCACCTTCCCCGAGGCCCGCTTCTACTGGAACGGCCAGCGGGCGGGAGGCTCGTGCACCCGTTCCACGGACGCGCGCCTGCTGACCTGCAACGCCGGAACCCGCGCCGGTTTCGCCTTCCCGGCGAACACCCAGACGCGGCTGGCGGTGACCGTGCGGGTCGACCCGCACGCCCCCGAGGGCACCACGCTCGACGGCGGCGAGTGGGCCAACGGCAAGGACGCCCCGGCCCTGTTCGCCGTGGCGACGCCGGTCAGGGGCCCGAAGGGCGACGACGGGCGACCGGGCCACGACGGGCGCCCGGGCCACGACGGCCACGACGGCAGGCCCGGCCACCACGGCAAGCCGGGCCGCCCGGGCCCGAAGGGCGAGAAGGGCGAGAAGGGCGACAGGGGCGAACGCGGCGAGACCGGCGAACGCGGCCCGAAGGGCGACCGCGGGGACGCCGGCCCCCAGGGCGTCCAGGGCCCGAGGGGCGACACCGGCGCCCGGGGTCCGGAGGGCCCGCGCGGCCCCCAGGGCATCCAGGGCCCCAGGGGCGACACCGGCCCGGCGGGCGGCCCGCAGGGCCCGCAGGGCCCCAAGGGCGACCGGGGCGACCGCGGCCCGAAGGGCGAGCGCGGGGACACCGGTGAGCGCGGCCCGAAGGGCAACACCGGCGACACCGGCGCCCCCGGCCGCCAGGGCCCGAAGGGCGACACGGGTCCGGCCGGCGCCCGGGGCCCGGAGGGCCCGCGCGGCCCCCAGGGCATCCAGGGCCCCAGGGGCGACACCGGCCCGGCGGGCGGCCCGCAGGGCCCGCAGGGCCCCAAGGGCGAACG
>NZ_JBVHWK010000030.1:49733-53214 GCF_055569445.1 Streptomyces sp. NPDC029122
CGACCGGGGCGACCGCGGCCCGGCCGGCCCGCAGGGCCCCCGGGGCCCCAAGGGCGACACCGGCGAGCCCGGCCACTGCAAGAAGTGCGGCGGCCATCACGGCAAGGGCGACCACGGCAAGGGCGATCACGGCCAGGGCGGCGGCAGCCCGAAGGCGCGTGTCGTCACCTCCGGCAAGGGCCTCGGCATCCGCTCCGGCCCGGGCATGAGCCACACGAAGACCGGCAAGCTCCCGGCCAGCACCGTGGTGAACCTCCAGTGCAAGGCCAAGGGGGAGACCGTGGGCGACAACGCGATCTGGTACAAGCTCGCCGACGGCCGCGGCTGGATCCCCGCCCGCTACGCCGTGAACCTCAACAAGATCCCGTACTGCTGACCGAAACCACCCTCCGGGCATGACGAAGCCCCCGCAGCCGATCGGCTGCGGGGGCTTCGCCCACATGGGATGAGTGGAGATGGCGGGAATCGAACCCGCGTCCAACGGTGCAGAAGCAGGGCTTCTCCGAGCGCAGTCCGCTGCGCTTTTCTCAGCCCCGGAGATCACACGGACAAGTCTCCGACGGGCTCAGTCACTGTTTGGTTTCCCTCCAACCCCCGTGACCGGGGCTAGAGGTTTAGATCCCTTGTTGACGCCAGGATCCGGACCGGGACCACTTCCGGGCTGACGCTCCTCACAGAGGCTTCAGCTCACTGTTATTAGGCAGCGAGGGTGAAGCGGGAGTTATCGCTCTTGGAGTTGGCGATTATTTTTTGCGACATGTGGTTAGCGAGATCATTGCCGCTTCCTCGGCTCGCTTCCCCTGCATCGACAGCCGCTGTCGAAACCGATCATCCCCATGTTCACTGTTCAGTTAGGTACTGCTCCAAGCAGCGCCGCCCCCGGAGGGGTGGTGCTCACGCCATGGTACGCGAAGTGGACCGCCGCGTGCCAGGAGATTAAACCGTGCCCCGCTGCTTGCGGCGCACCGCCGAGATCGCCCGCTGCGTCTCGCGCGTGTCCTGCTTCTCGCGCAGGGTCTGGCGCTTGTCGTACTCCTTCTTGCCCTTCGCCAGCGCGATCTCGACCTTCGCGCGGCCGTCCTTGAAGTACAGGGTCAGCGGGACGACCGTGTGGCCGGACTCCTCCGACTTGCGCCCCAGCTTGTCGATCTCCTCGCGGTGCATGAGGAGCTTGCGCTTGCGGCGGGCGCTGTGGTTGGTCCAGGTGCCCTGGCTGTACTCCGGCACGTGCACGTTGTACATCCAGACCTCGCGGCCCTCCACCGACACGAAGCCGTCCACCAGCGAGGCCCGGCCCTGCCGCAGGGACTTGACCTCGGTGCCGGTCAGGACGATGCCGCACTCGTAGGTGTCGACGATCGTGTAGTCGTGCCGGGCCTTCTTGTTCTGGGCGATCAGCTTGCGCCCTTTTTCCTTAGCCATAGTGCGGTCATTTTCGCACTACGGACCCACCCCGAGGCCACTCAATACCGTACGGGCCCGCTCCTCCGCCCCGTCGCCGGCCGGCAGGTCCGGGGTGATGCCGCCGCCGTCGAGGCTGCGGCCCGCCGGGGTGCGGTAGGTGCCCACGGTCAGCTCCGCCACCGCGCCGCCCGGCAGCTCGGTCGGCATCTGCACCGAACCCTTGCCGAAGGTGCGGGTGCCCACCGTCACCGCGCGGCCGCGGTCCTGGAGGGCGCCGGCCACCAGCTCGGCCGCGCTCATCGTGCCGCCGTCGACCAGCGCCACCAGGGGACGGGCGGTGTCCCCGCCCGGGTCCGCGTACAGGGCGCGCTCGGAGCCCCGTACGTCGTACGTCGCCACGAGCCCGCCGTCCAGGAACGCGGAGGCCGCCGTCACCGCCTCGGTGACCAGCCCGCCCGGGTTGCCGCGCAGGTCCAGTATCAGCCCGCCGCCGGGCGGGGCCTCGCGGACGGCCGCCCGGACGCGCTCCCCCGAGCCCCGGGTGAAGGAGGCCACCTTGATCACGGTGATGCCGCCCGCGAGGCGGCGTACGGTCACCGGCTCGGCACGCAGCTGCTCGCGCCGGACGGTCACGGTGCGGTCGGCGCCGTCCCTGCTGAGGCCGAGCACCACCGGAGTGCCCGCTTCCCCGCGCAGCAGGGCCACCACGTCGGCCACGGCCAGGCCGGTGACGCTCCGGCCGTCCACGCTCAGCAGCCGGTCCCCGGCGCGCAGTCCGGCCCGGTCGGCGGGGCCGTCCGGCTGGACGCGTTCGACCTCGACCCGGCCGTCGCGGCGGCGCCCGGCCCAGAGGCCGACCCCGGTCCAGCGGCCGTCGAGGTCCTCGGCGAAGGCGGCGTACTCGCCCCGGTCGTAGACGGTGCCCCAGCGGTCACCGCTGCGGCTGACCACCTCCTGGGCGGCCTTCTTGCCCGACTTGCCCTCGGCGACGGCCTCGGCGGCGGCCCGGGCGACGGCCTCCCGGTCGGCGGTGCCGGCACCGGCGGGAGGGTCCTGGCCGGTGGTGCCCGTGAGGGCGGCGGCCGCACGCGTCCCGTCCGCTTCGCGCGGCACCCAGCACCCCGCACCGGCGGCGGTGCCCACGCAGACGAGGAAGACCAGCGTCAGGACGGCCCCGCGACGCGGGTCGCGGGGCCGGAGACAGAGGGCGGGCAGACCCGGCATGCCGCCGAGTCTAGGACAAGCCCGGCTGCGGCAAGCGGTGTTGGGGGCAGGCCGCAGGAGGCGTTCGTCATACCTTCAGATACTTGCGCAGCGCGACGAACGCGGCGAGCGAGGGCATCAGCAGCCCGATGACCAGCACCAGCGGCAGCTTGGCGAGGACCGCGTCCCAGCCGATGAAATTGATCAGTTCGAGCTTCTCGCGGAGCGCGATGCCGTGGTCGATCACGAAGTACTGCCCCGTGCCGAGCATCAGGCAGGCGAGGACGGCACCGATGAGACCGGCGACGGCGGCCTCCATGATGAACGGCACCTGGATGTAGAAGCCGGAGGCACCCACCAGCCGCATGATCCCGGTCTCGCGCCGACGGCTGAACGCGGAGACGCGCACCGTGTTGACGATCAGCAGCAGCGCCACGATCAGCATGACCAGCATGATGCCGAGGGCCGCCCAGTTGAGGGTGCCGAGCAGGGCGAAGAGGTTGTCCAGCTCCTGGCTCTGGTCGGCGACCGACTGGACGCCGTCGCGCCCGGCGAAGGCGGAGGTGATGACCTCGTACTTCTCGGGGTTCTTCAGCTTGACCCGGAAGGAGTCGGGCATCTGGTCGGGCGTGACCACGGCGGCCAGGGCGGTGTGGCCGAAGCGCTCCTTGTAGTGCTTGTAGGCCTCGTCCGCGGACTCGTACATGACGGTCTGGACGAGGTCCATCTTCTTGAGCTCGGACTCGATGCCCTGCTTCTGCTCGGGGGTGACCGCCCCCTTCGAGCAGGGCCGGCCGGTGGGGGGGGGGGGGGGGGGGGGGGGGGGGGGGGGGGGGGGCGGCGCGTCCGGGGCGGGGTGCTTGTTGGGCAGGGA
>NZ_JBVHWK010000030.1:53221-72782 GCF_055569445.1 Streptomyces sp. NPDC029122
ACGCCCCCCCCCCCCCCCCCCCCCCCCCCCCCCCCCCCCCCCCCCCCCCCTCCTCCCCTCCCCCCCCCCCCCCCCCCCCCCCCCCCCCCCCCGCGCCGGGGGCGGCGGCGCCCGCCGCGTCCAGGGCGTCGTTCTTGGTGCAGAGGTAGACGGTGACGTTGACCTTGTCGTACCAGTACCCCTTCATGGCGCTCACCTGGTCGCGCATGAGCAGGGAGCCGCCGAACAGGGCCAGGGACAGGGCCACGGAGATGATGACCGCGAAGGTCATGGTGAGATTGCGCCGGAGGCCGACGCCGATCTCCGACATGACGAACTGGGCGCGCATGACGTCTCAGGGCCTTTCAGTGCTGGTAGCCGTAGACGCCGCGCGACTGGTCGCGCACGAGCCGGCCCTGTTCGAGTTCGATGACGCGCTTGCGCATCTGGTCCACGATCTGCTGGTCGTGCGTGGCCATGATGACGGTGGTGCCGGTCCGGTTGATCCGGTCCAGGAGCTTCATGATGCCGACGGAGGTCTGCGGGTCGAGGTTGCCCGTCGGCTCGTCGGCGATGAGCAGGGCGGGGCGGTTGACGAAGGCGCGGGCGATGGCCACGCGCTGCTGCTCACCGCCGGACAGTTCGCCCGGCATGCGTCCCTCCTTGCCGCCCAGACCGACGAGCTCCAGGACCTGCGGGACGGCCTTGCGGATCTCCCCGCGCGGTTTGCCGATGACCTCCTGGGCGAAGGCGACGTTCTCGGCGACCGTCTTGTTGGGGAGGAGGCGGAAGTCCTGGAAGACGGTCCCCAGCTGGCGCCGCATGTGCGGGACCTTCCAGTTGGAGAGCTTCGCGAGGTCCTTGCCCAGGACGTGCACCTGGCCGTGGGTCGCCCTTTCCTCGCGCAGGACCAGCCGCAGGAAGGTGGACTTGCCGGAGCCGGAGGAGCCGACCAGGAAGACGAACTCGCCCTTGGCGATGTCGAGGGAGACATCTCTCAGTGCGGGCCGGTTCTGCTTCGGGTAGGACTTGGAGACGTTGTCGAATCGGATCACGGGAGCACCACGGTCGCCGGGAGTAGGTGACGGTGACCATACGCGACCGGACGCCGGGTGGGGACCCGGCAACCGGAGTTGCCCGATATATCCCGGGGTGGGGAAGGAGCCCGACCGTGATTGCCCGGACGGGCCGCGCCGAATGCCGAGAGAGCTGGCACAGTGGTAGGGGGAACGTACTCCGTCCCCGCGCCGTTGACCCAGACGAGGGGACGAGAGGAGGAGCGCATGACATATGACCGGCTCGTGTGCGCGAACTGCGCCGCACCCGTCAGCCAGGGCCGCTGCCGGGTGTGCCGGGCGAACCGGGAGCGCCTCCAGCAGGAGGGCCCCTTCGCCGGGATGAACCCGGCGGCGCTCATAGCGCTTCTGGTGGTGCTGGTGGCCGCGCTGGCGCTGGTGGCCCGGACCGCGTAGGGCGCGCTGCGTCCCGATCGAGGCGATCGTGGTGATCACAGCGGATCACCGACCACAGGCGGATCACGCGTCATGGATCACACGTAATGGGGAAGGGCCCGGACACCAGTTGGTGTCCGGGCCCTTCCGCGTCCTCACGCGCCGCGCGTGCTACGCGGTCTGCTCCTGCTGCTTGCGCCAGCGGATGCCGGCCTCCAGGAAGCCGTCGATGTCGCCGTCGAGCACCGCCTGCGGGTTGCCGACCTCGAACTCCGTGCGCAGGTCCTTGACCATCTGGTACGGGTGCAGGACGTAGGAGCGCATCTGGTTGCCCCAGGAGCTGCCGCCGTCCTTGAGGGCGTCCATCGCGGCCTGCTCCTCCTGGCGGCGCCGCTCGAGCAGCTTGGCCTGGAGGACGTTCATGGCGCTGGCCTTGTTCTGGATCTGCGAGCGCTCGTTCTGGCAGGAGACGACGATGTTGGTCGGGATGTGCGTGATGCGCACCGCCGAGTCGGTGGTGTTGACGCCCTGGCCGCCGGGGCCGGAGGCGCGGTACACGTCCACGCGCAGCTCCGACTCGTCGATCTCGACGTGGTCGCTGGTCTCGACGACCGGCAGCACCTCGACACCCGCGAAGGAGGTCTGGCGGCGGCCCTGGTTGTCGAAGGGCGAGATGCGCACGAGGCGGTGGGTGCCCTGCTCGACGGAGAGGGTGCCGTAGGCGTACGGGGCCTTGACCACGAAGGTGGTCGACTTGATGCCGGCCTCTTCCGCGTACGAGGTCTCGTAGATCTCCGTCGGGTAGCCGTGGCGCTCCGCCCAGCGCAGGTACATGCGCTGGAGGCGCTCGGCGAAGTCGGAGGCGTCGACGCCTCCGGCCTCGGCGCGGATGTTGACCAGGGCCTCGCGCTCGGCGTACTCGCCGGAGAGCAGGGTCCGGACCTCCATCTCGTCCAGCGCCTTGCGCACGGACACCAGCTCGGCCTCCGCCTCGGCGAGGGTCTCCGCGTCGTCCATCTCCTGGGCGAGCTCGAACAGCACCGCGAGGTCGTCGATGCGGCCGCGCAGGGTCTCGGTCTTGCGGACCTCTGCCTGGAGGTGCGAAAGCTTGCTCGTGATCTTCTGGGCGGCCTCCGGGTCGTCCCACAGGGACGGCGCGGCGGCCTGCTCCTCGAGCACGGCGATATCTGCCCTCAGCTTGTCGAGGTCCAGGACGGCCTCGATCGACCCCATGGTCGAGGAGAGGGACTTCAGCTCTTCGGAAACATCGACGACTGCCACGGGTCAAGCCTAGCCGGTCCTCGGACGGCACTGTCCGGCCAGGCCGGATCGGACCGTACAGAGGAGCACTGGTACGGGCGTACGCTCCTCGTATGACCGTTCCCCTCGTGAAGCGCCGCCATGTGGACCACATGCGTGTGACCACGACGAGCTGTCTGCCGCCGGACCCCGCACAAGCCTGATCCACCCCGATCCGACTTAGGTCCTGTTCGCGGCCACACCGCCCCGGCGCCATCCCTGCCGGCGGCGTGCTCCATCCGCCTGCCCCGCCATCTCCGGGGCACAGGACCCTGTGACATCCGAAACGGAGCCGTCATGCCGTCCGCGCACCCTTCTTCTTCCACCACCTCCGCCACCTCGGCCGCGCCCGCCCTCGCCGTCATCGACCTCTCGCGGGCGGACGACCCCGCCGAGCGGCCCGGCTTCCTGGAGCAGCTGCACGCCGCGGCCCGGGACACCGGCTTCCTGTACCTGACCGGCCACGGCATAACCGAGGCGGAGACCTCCCGCATCCTGGAGCTGACCAGGGCCTTCTTCGCGCTGCCGGAGGCCGACCGGCTGGCCGTGAGCAATCTGAACTCCCCGCACTTCCGGGGCTACACCCGCATCGGGCACGAGCTGACGGGCGGCGCCTCCGACTGGCGCGACCAGCTGGACGTGGGCGCGGAGCGTCCGGCGCCGGTGCTGGGGCCGCAGGACCCCGCGTACCTGTGGCTGGAGGGCCCCAACCAGTGGCCGGCGGCGCTGCCGGAGCTGAAGGAGACGGTCCTGGGATGGCAGGAGCGCCTGGCGGGGGTGGCGCACCGGCTGCTCCAGGAGCTGCTGGCCTCGATCGGCGCACCGCCGGACTTCTTCGACGCGGCCTTCGCGGACCGCCCCCACCTGCACACGAAGCTGATCCGCTACCCGGGGTCCGCCCCGTCGGGCGCCGACCAGGGCGTGGGCGCGCACAAGGACTACGGCTTCCTGACGCTGCTGCTCCAGGACTCGGTGGGCGGGCTCCAGGTCGTCCGGGACGGCGGCTACGTCGACATCGAGCCACGGCCGGGGGCGTTCGTGGTCAACCTGGGCGAGCTGCTGGAGATCGCCACCGAGGGGTACCTGCGGGCCACCGACCACCGGGTGGTCAGCCCGCCGGGGGCGGTGGAGCGGTTCTCGGTGCCGTTCTTCTACAACCCGAGGCTGGACGCGGTGGTGGAGACCGTCCCCGGGGAGTACCTGCGCTCGGCGCCGGGCGTCGCGCACGACGCGTCGAACCCGCTGCACGCGGAGTACGGCCGCAACGAGCTCAAGGGCTGGGTCCGGGCCCATCCCGAGGTCGCCCGCCGCTGGCACCCGGACCTCACCTCCGTGTAGTCGGGGCGTCGCGGTCGACAGGGCGCGCGGGCCGCGGCCTACCGGGGGTGGGGCGGGGCCGACCGGCCGCCCTTGCCGTCCTGCGGCGGGGGCGCCGGGTCGTCGCCCGAGACGGCGAGCCAGCTGCCCAGGCCCACCGCCGTCACCAGGGCCAGCGCCGACGCGGAGAGCACCAGCCGCCGCTTGCGGGCGGCCTCGGCCCGGTGCCGGGCGGAGCCGGGGCGGTGTCCGCCGGCGGGGCGCGGGACGCGGGCGGTGCCCCGTGCCCCGCCCGCCAGCTCTTCCGGACCCGGGACCCGCATGGAGGTGTGGGTGTCCCGGTTGGAGTCGGTGGCGGAGCCCGGGACCAGCGGGACCACGCCCCGCCTGCGCACCGGGTCGGCGGCGGCGTCGGGCTCACGCTCCGGCTCGGGCTCCGGGTCGGCGTCGTCCGGCTCGTCCACGTCGAGCGGGGGCATCCCGGCGAGCAGCGGCAGCAGGTCCCGCAGCCGGACCGACAGCTCGGAGGCGCGCAGCCGCGAGGCGGGGGCCTTGGCCAGGCACTGGACCATCAGCTGCCACAGCTCGTCGGGGATGCCGGGCAGCGGGACCACGGTCTCCGTGACGTGCCGGCGCAGCACCGCGCCCGGGTGGCCGCCGCCGAAGGGGGTGAAGCCGGCCAGCAGCTCGTACAGCACCGTGGCCAGGGCGTATATGTCGACGGCCGCCCTCGGCGGCAGGCCCTCCACTATCTCCGGGGCCAGGTAATCGGGTGTTCCGATGATCCGGGTCGTGGGGGCGGCGCTGCGGCCGCCGGTGGCCCGGCGCGGGGAGTCGATGAGCTTGGCGACGCCGAAGTCGGTGAGCAGCGCGGGGTGCGCGCCGCCGGGGCCGAGCGGTCCCTGCATGTCGAGCAGGACGTTCTCCGGCTTGACGTCGCGGTGGACGACGCCGGCCGCGTGGGCGGCGGCCAGCGCGTCGGCGACGTCCGCGACGATGGCCACGGCCGCCTCGGGGGCGAGCCGGCGCTCGCGGTCGAGGCGCGTGCGCAGGTCCGTTCCGCGTACGAGGTCCATGACCAGGGCGAGGTCGTTGCCGTCGACGACGAGGTCGCGTACGGAGACGACGTGCGGGTGCTCCAGTCCGAGGAGCGCGCTGCGTTCCTGGACGAAGCGTCCGACCAGTTCCTGGTCGGAGGCGAGGTCCTCGCGCAGCAGTTTGACGGCGACGGGGCCGTCCGGCCCTTCGCCGAGCCACACCGTGCCCGCGCTGCCGCGCCCCAGGATCTGGTGGGCGGTGTACCGGCTGCCGATCTTCCGTGCCACGACTGCTCCCTCAGCGGCTGGCGTAACGCACCAAAGCTACGCGGCCGAGTGGGGGTTGGGGTCGCCGGATCGCGGCGACCTTCACTTCTGCGGGCGAAATCACGTCCTGGATGTCGACAAATCAACAAGGTCGGCGCTACGGGGCGCCCCGGGGTCCCCCGGACGGAGTCCGGGGGAGGCCTCAGGAGGTCCCGCCGCCGCTGTCCGTCGAGCCTCCGATGGACCCGATGAAGTCGGCGACCTCGGTGCCCCAGCTCCAGATCTGGTCCCACCATCCCTTGCCGGTGCCCACCCATTCCTGGAGCGGGGTGAGCTCCCAGATCAGCCAGCCGCCCACGAAGAGCAGCAGGACCATCACCAGGCAGCCCTTGAGGCAGCCCAGGCCGGGGATCCGGACCGGGTTCGCGCTGCGGCGGCGCGGCTCGCGCGGCGGACGGGGCTCGCGCGGGGCCTGCTGCTGCGGCTGGCGCCGCTGCCGCGCGGGAGGCGGCTGCGGCTGCTGCTGCTGGGGCTGGCGGTACTGCGGCTGCTGCTGGGGCGGCTGCGGCTGCTGGTACGGCTGGGGCTGGTAGTGCTGGGGAGGCTGCTGCTGGTACTGCTGCGGCGGGGGCTGCTGCTGGTACTGCTGCTGCGGGGCCTGGCGGTACTGCTGCTGCCGGGGCGGCTGCTGCGGGGGCGGCGGCATCTGCGGTGCCGGGCGCTGGGGACGGCGGCGCAGCGGGTCCTCGGCGGGGTCGAGGTAGTGCATCTGCGTCTGCTCGTTGCGGTCGCGCGCGGCCCGCATCTGCGACTGCCACGGGTGCGGCGCGTCGGGCTGCTGCACCGGGGGCATGACGGAGGTCGGGTCGGGAGCGCCGGGGCCGCCGGGCGCTCCGGTGGCCGGCAGCACGGTGGTGGCGTCGGCCCCGCCGACCGGCGGGAGCACGCTCGTCATGGCGTTCGGGTCGTACGCGTCGGCGGGGGCGGCGGCCGCGCGGCCGGGCAGCACCTGCGTCGGGTCGGCGTTGCCCGGGTTTCCGGGACCGGCCGGGACCGGGGCGGGCGAGGGGTCGGGCGCGAGCAGGGCGGCGACGCCGAGGGCGGCCTCGACCTCGTCGGGCGAGGAGTGGACGCGGATGCCGGCGGCGACCACGCGCAGGCCGCGCGCCAGGCTCTCGGCGCTGGGCCGCTCGTCGGGCTCCTTGCGCAGGCAGTGCTCGATGACGATCCACAGCGCCTCGGGCACGGCGGGGGGCCGCTGCGGCTCCTCGCTGAGGTGGCGGTGCAGGACCTCGAGCGCGGTGCCGCCGGCGAAGGGCGGGCGGCCGGTGACCAGCTCGTAGAGGAGGATGCCGGCGCCGTAGATGTCGACGGCGGAGGTCTGCGGGCGGCCCTCGGCGGACTCCGGGGCCACGTAGGCGGGGGTGCCGACGAACTCGTGGGTGCGGGTCAGGCCCGGGGAGTCGGCCAGGCGCGCGATGCCGAAGTCGGTGAGCATCGGCTTCATCTGGCCGTTGCTCTCGTCCAGCAGCACGTTGGCGGGCTTCAGGTCGCGGTGGACCACGCCGTCGGCGTGGCTGGCGGCGAGCGCGTCCGCGATCTGGGCGGTCAGCAGGCTCGCGGCGACCGGGCTGAAGGGGCCGTTCTGGCGGATGTACTTGTGCAGGTCCGGGCCGTCGACGAGGTCCATGACCAGGGCGAGCAGATCGCCCTCGACGACGAGGTCGCGGGTGCGCACGATGTTGGGGTGGGTCAGGCGCAGCAGGACGGAGCGCTCGCGCAGGAAGCGCATGACGATGTCCGCGTCCTGGGCCAGCTCCTCCTTGAGGACCTTGATGGCCACGGTCTCGCCCGGCTGGCCGGCGACGGCGGCCTCCGCGCCGGCGGTCTCCCGCTGGCGGGCACGCCAGACGGTGCCCGTGGCGCCGCGACCGAGCGGCTCCTCGAGCAGGTACTTGCTGCCGACTGGCCGCACGTCTCGTGCTCCCTGCTGTCGTCTTTCCGGCTGATTCCACCGAGTGGGTTTCCGGCCCAACTCTAGGGGGTGTCCCGGTGGAAGACGCGGGTCGGCGGAGGTTGGTTGCCGCACATATGTGCGAAGGGTGAGTTTTGTGGGGTATGCCGGGGGCGCTTTTCCCTGTGTTTCCCCCGCCGGAGTGGCGCGTTCCCACCGGTGGGTGAACCGCACCACCACGATTCAAGATCATTTATGGGCGGGTGCCGGGCGTGTTGCGGGCGACAGGTGCGAGGATGCACCCGTACGGAACGGCCGGGACGGGAGCCCTGCCTTCCGGCAGACCTGAACGGACGAGGCGTCCGTGCCGGGCGGGGGTGTCGATCGGGCGGGCAGGTCCCGCCGCTGCCCCTGCCGGGCGCACGCACGCACCGCGCACTGCGCTCCGCGCAGAAGGGACCGCTGACGGCGATGCAGATCCGGCTGACCGTCCTCGGGTCGCGCGGCGGCCACCAGGCCGCCACCGCGCCCGCCGGCTGTGACGTGCTCGTCACCGCGCCCGCCGGGACCCCGCTGGCCGCGGTGGCCTCCGGACTCGCGGCGACCGCGGGCGGCCCCGACACCGGCGGCACCGTGGTGCTGTACGCCGGTTCCCGCCGCCTCGACCCCCAGCGCGCCGTACTCGGCGAGCCGCCCCTGGTGGACGGGGCCGTACTGGCCCTGCACGCCCCCGGGCCGGACACCGCCGCCGTCCCGGCCGGGGACGGGCCGGGCACGCCGCAGCTGCACGTGGTGGCCGGACCGGACGCGGGCGGGGTCCACCTGCTGCACCCCGGGGCCGTGCGGATCGGACGCTCGGCCGACGCCGACGTGCCGCTGGACGACCCCGACGTGTCGCGGCTGCACTGCGCGGTGACCGTGCTGCCGGACGGCCGGGTGACCGTGGCCGACCTCGGCTCGACGAACGGCACCACGCTGGACGGCGCCGAGGTCGGGGCGGGCGCCGTCCCGCTGGCGCCGGGCGCGCTGCTGCGGATCGGCGAGTCCACGCTCCGGCTCGCCCCGCCGGGCGGCGATCCGGCGCTGGCGGTCGTCCCGGACCTCGAGGGCCACCTCGGGCTGGCGGGCCCCTCCCCCGCCGGGGACGCCGCCCCCTCCCCGGCCCCCGCCCCCGGGACAGCCGCGGAGCACCCCGCGGCCGAGGACGCCGGCTCCGGCTCCGGCTCCGGCTCCGGCTCCGGCTCCGGCTCCGGCGAGGGCCTCCCCCCGCACCCCGACGCCACGCCCGGCGAGGAACCCGGTGCCGCACGGCGCCGGCGCGGTGGGATCGGCGCCTGGGCCCGCAAGTGGGTGCGCGGGGAGGAGGAAGCCCCCGGGCAGCCGGCCGGACCGGAAGCGCCCTCGGCCGCCGCGCCGGACGAGGACGACCCCGCGGCTCTGCTGCTGGCGGCGCTCGGGCCCACCGGGCGGCTGTGGTCGCGC
Source organism: Streptomyces sp. NPDC029122 (assembly GCF_055569445.1). Classification (NCBI taxonomy): domain Bacteria; kingdom Bacillati; phylum Actinomycetota; class Actinomycetes; order Kitasatosporales; family Streptomycetaceae; genus Streptomyces; species Streptomyces sp. NPDC029122. The sequence continues at coordinate 62,008 of NZ_JBVHWK010000030.1, forward strand.
GGGGCCGGACACCCCCGGTTCCTGGAGGCGGGGCTCGGCGCGGGCTGCCGGGTCGCCCTCCCCGAATGCGGCTCGCTCGGCATCGCGGGCCCCCGGGCACGGCTGACGGGGGTGGCCCGGTCGGTGGTCGCCCAGCTCGCGGGACTGCACGCGCCGACCCGGCTGGAGATCGTCCTGCTGGCCGCCGACCGCGCCCGCCCCCTGGCGGAGCGCCGCCGCGACTGGGGCTGGCTCGGCTGGCTGCCCCACGTACGGCCGGCGCACGGGCAGGACTGCCGGCTGCTGCTGGCGTACGACCGCGACCAGGCGGCCGCCCGCACCGCCGAGCTGACCCGGCGGCTGGACGACAGCCCGCTCGGCACCGGCTGGGCCTCCGCCGGCCCGGCCGCGCTGCGGCAGGCCGCCGCCGCGTACGAGGGCCCGCGCACGCTCGTGGTGCTGGACGGCGACCCGGGCACGGCGGCCCTGCGCGACCTCACCGGACGGCTCGCCTCCCACGGGACCGCGGCGGGCATCCACCTCCTGGTGCTCGCGGAGACCCCGGCCGCCACCGCCGCCTCGCCGGTGGCGGCGACGTACGAGACGGCCTGCGCGGCCACCCCGGCGTTCCGCGACTGCGGCCGGATCGCACTGCTCAGCGGCGATGTGGCCACGGCCGTGCGGAGCTTCGCGGTGAGCGGCGGCCACCCCGCCGCGGCGGGCCGTACGGCGGTGGCCGACGGCGTCTCGGCGGCCTGGGCGGAGCGGTTCGCCCGGGCCCTGGCCCCGCTGCGCGCGGACGGCACCCCGCCCGAGGGCGGCGCGTCCCGCCCGGCCGCGGCCACCCTCCCGGCGGCGTCCCGGCTCCTGGACGAGCTCGGGCTGGCCCGCGCCACCCCGGCGTCGCTGATGGCCCGCTGGGCGGAGGCCACCGACCAGGGCCAGGGCGTCGGCGGGCTCGCGGAGATCGTCCTGGGCACGGGCCGGCGCGGGGCGGTCGGCGCCGAGCTGGTCCACGACGGCCCGCACCTGCTGGTGGAGGGCCCCGCCGGGAGCGGCCGGACGGAGCTGCTGCGCTCCATCGCCGCCTCCCTGGCCGCCGCGGCCCGCCCCGACCGCCTCGGCCTGCTCCTCCTCGACGGCGCCGGCGGCGAGCGCGGCGACGGTCTCCAGCCGTGCACGGAACTCCCGCACGTGTCGGCCCACCTCGTGGCCTCCGACCCGCTGCGCATGCGGGAGTTCGCGCAGGCCCTCGGCGCCGAGCTCAAGCGCCGCCACGAGCTGCTGGACGGCGTGCCGTTCACCGAGTGGCACGCCCGGCGCGAGCTGTCCGAGCGGATGGTCTCGCCCCGCCGGCCCTCCCCCGGCGAACAGCGCGGGGACCTCGACCCCTCCGCCGGCACCGCCGGGTGGGGAGACCCCGTGCGCACCGGCACCCTGCGGCTTCGGGCGGCCGCCACCCGTACCGAGCCGGCGGGCGGGCCGACGCCGCTGCCCCGGCTGGTGCTGCTGGTGGACGACTTCGACGCGCTGGTGGCCCCGGCGCTGGGAAGCCCGGGCCGTCAGGCCGCCGGTTCGGTGGTGCGGATCCTGGAGGGCGTGGCCCGCGAGGGCACCCGGCTCGGGGTGCACCTGGTGGTGGCCAGCGCCCGCCCGGAGCGGACCGCCGACACCGAGCCGGCCCGGCTGGCGACGCTGCGGGTGGAGCTGGACGGCCCCGACCAGCCGGGGCCGGGCCGGGGGCGGCTGCTGTACGCCGACGGCCGTGCGGTGCCCTTCCAGGCGGGCCGGGTCACCGGCCGGATCCCGCGCACGGCGACCCTGAGGCCGACCGTGGTGCCGGTGGAGTGGGAGCGGATGGGAGACCCTCCGGCCCGCCGTCCGGTGCGCGAGCTGGGCAACGGTCCGACCGACCTCGCGCTGCTGGCCAGCGCCCTCGACCGGGCCTCCCACCTGGTCTCGGCGATACCGGTGCTGTTCCCGCCGGCCCCCTGACGCTCCGCGGCTCCCCCGCCACGCGGTATTGCGGGGGTGCGCGGGTCGGCGTAGACCTTGTGGCACGCAGCACACCACGGGCACGACGGCATCGGGGGCGAGAGCATGCGGGTACAGCACGGAACCGGCCACACGAAACGTACGGCGGTCAGAGCCTGGACGGCGCTGGCCGCGGCGGGCGCGCTGGCGCTCACCGCCTGCGGGGGCGGTGACGGCGGCGGCACGGGCGGGTCCTCGCAGGCCGGCCGGCAGGACGAGCGCACCGTCGAGTTACCGGAGCTGCCCGGCGAGAAGCTGTCGGTCGCGGCGGTCTGGACGGGACCGGAGCAGGCGAACTTCACGAAGGTGCTGAAGGAGTTCGAGAAGCGGACGGGGGCGAGCGTCACCTTCGTCCCGGCGCAGGACCCGATCGTCACCTTCCTCGGCACCAAGATCGCGGGCGGTCAGCCGCCGGACGTGGCGCTGCTGCCGCAGGTCGGGGCGCTGGTGTCGGCGGTGCGCAACAAGTGGGCGCAGCCGCTGGGTCCGGAGGCCGGGGCGCAGCTGGAGGCGAACTACTCGCCGGGCTGGCGCACGCTCGGCGCGGTGGACGGCACCCAGTACGGCGTCTACTACAAGGCGGCCAACAAATCGCTGGTCTGGTACAACGCGAAGGCCTTCGAGGCGGCGGGCGTGAAGCCCCCGGCGACCTGGAAGGACTTCCTCACGGTGGCCGACACGCTGTCCGCGTCGGGCACCGCGCCGGTGTCGGTGGCGGGTGCGGACGGCTGGACCCTGACGGACTGGTTCGAGAACGTGTACCTCTCGCAGGCGGGTCCGGAGAAGTACGACCGGCTGGCGCGGCACGAGATCAAGTGGACGGACGACAGCGTCCGGCAGGCGCTGACCACCCTCGGGCAGCTGTTCGGCCGCAAGGACTTCCTGGCGGGCGGTCCGAGCGGGGCGCTGTCGACGGAGTTCGCGAAGTCGGTGACGCAGACCTTCACGGGCGGGGACCGGCCCGCGGCGGCGATGGTCTTCGAGGCGGACTTCGTGGCGGTGACCATCGCGCAGACCGGGGCGAAGGTCGGCGAGGACGCCCTGGTCTTCCCGTTCCCGGCGGTGGGAGCGAAGGCGCCGGTGGTGTCGGGCGGTGACGTGGCGGTGGCCCTGAAGCCGGGGAAGGGCGCGCAGGCGCTGCTGACCTTCCTGGCGTCGGCGGACGCGGCGCGGATCCAGGCCCGGGAGGGCGGGTTCGTGTCGCCGAACAAGGCGGTGGACTTCGCGGTGTACCCGAACGACATCCAGCGGGGCATCGCCAAGGCGCTGATCGCGGCGGGCGACGACTTCCGCTTCGACATGTCGGACCGGGCCCCGGCGGCCTTCGGCGGGACGCCGGGCGCCGGCATGTGGAAGGCGCTCCAGGACTTCCTGGCGAACCCGTCGGACGTGGCGGCGGTGCAGGAGAGGCTGGAGGCGGAGGCGGCCAAGGCGTACGGGAACTGACGCCGTGACGGTGAAGACGGCGGCACGGCCCGGGGCCGTTGCCGGGGCCGCGGAACGGGCCCGCCGCAAGGACGTCTCGCGCCGGCGGCTGGTGGCCGCGGCGTTCCTGCTGCCCGCCCTGGTGCTGCTGGGCGCGCTCGTGGTGCAGCCCATCGGCTATTCCCTCTACCGCAGCCTCTTCGACCGCTCCGGCGACGCCTTCGTCGGGGCGGGCAACTACCGGCGGATCCTGGACGACCCGGTGATCGTCACGGCGCTGCGGAACACGGCGGTGTGGGTGGTGCTGGCCCCGGCCGCGGCGACCGCCCTCGGGCTGGTCTTCGCGGTGCTGACGGAGCGGGTGCGCTGGGGGACGGCGTTCAAGCTGCTGGTGTTCATGCCGATGGCGATCTCGATGCTGGCGGCGGGCATCATCTTCCGGCTCGTGTACGACCACGATCCGCAGCGGGGCGTCGCCAACGCGGTGTGGGTCGGGGTGCACGACACCTTCGCGCCGTCCTCGGCCTTCCCGGGGGCCCGCCCCGGCCGGGACTCCCCGCTGGAGCCCGCCGCGGGCGGGGACCTGGTAACGCGCGGGCCGGTACGGGCGGGCGTGCCGGTGCTGCTGCCGCTGGTCGGGGTGGCGCCGGAGGTCCTCCCGACCGGTTCCGGGGCGGCGGGGAGCGCCGGGGCGGTGCCGGGGAAGGTGACGGGGACCGTCTGGCAGGACTTCGCCCGGGGCGGCGGCGGGCGGGTGAACGTGGTCGACCCGGCGGAGCCGGCCCTGTCCGGGATGCGCGTGGAGGCGGTGAAGGACGGCCGGGTGGTGGCTTCGGCGAAGGCCGCGCCGGACGGCACCTTCACGCTGCCCGGCGAGGCGGACGGCGCGCTGCTGCGGCTGCCCGCGGCCAACTTCCGGGCGCCGTACGCGGGGGTCGAGTGGCTCGGCCCGGTGCTGGTGACCCCGGCGGTGATCGGGGCGTACGTGTGGATGTGGGCCGGGTTCGCGATGGTGCTGATCGCGGCCGGGCTGGCGGCGGTGCCGCGCGAGCTGCTGGAGGCGGCGCGGGTGGACGGGGCGGGCGAGTGGCAGGTGTTCCGCCGGATCACGGTGCCGCTGCTGGCGCCGGTGCTGGTGGTGGTCCTGGTGACGCTGGTCATCAACGTGATGAAGATCTTCGACCTGGTCTTCGTGATCGCGCCGGGGGCGGTGCAGGACGACGCGAACGTGCTCGCGCTCCAGCTGTACCGCACGTCCTTCGGTACGGACGCCGATCCGGGGCTGGGCAGCGCCATCGCGGTGCTGCTGCTGGTGCTGGTGGTGCCCGTGATGCTGCTCAATATCCGCCGGCTGCGGAAGGAGTCCTCCCGATGAGCGCCCCGGGCGCCGACGCGCACGCCGCAGACGCGAAGAGAGCAGACGCGAAGGGAGCAGACGCGAAGGGAGCAGGCGCGCAGGCCACCGGTGCGAAGGGAGCCGGCGCCGGGAGCCGGATCGCCGGCCGGATCGCGGCGCGCGCCGCGTCCGGCGCCGTTCGCGTCTTCCTGGTCCTGGCCGCGCTGTTCTGGCTGCTGCCCACGCTCGGGCTCCTGGTCTCCTCCTTCCTGGCCCCGGCCGACCTGGGCCGGGGCGGCTGGTGGCGGGCGCTGACCGAGCCCTCCCGGCTGACGGTGTCGAACTACGCGCGGCTGCTGGCCAACGACACGATCACCGGCTCGCTGCTGAGCACGGCGGCGATCGCGGTGCCCGCCACGCTGCTCGTCCTCGTCCTGGGCGCGTTCGCCGGGTACGCCTTCGCCTGGCTGGAGTTTCCGGGCCGGGACTGGCTCTTCCTGGTCGTGGTGGGACTGCTGGTGGTCCCCGTCCAGGTGGCGCTGATCCCGGTGTCGGAACTCTTCGGGGCCGTCGGCCTGTTCGAGACGACGGCGGGGGTGGTGCTGTTCCACACCGCGTTCGGGCTGCCCTTCGCGGTGTTCCTGCTGCGGAACTTCTTCGCGGAGATCCCGGCCGAGCTGCTGGAGGCAGCCCGGCTCGACGGGGCCGGGGAACTGCGCCTGTTCGCGCGGGTGGTGCTGCCGCTGGGCGGTCCGGCGATCGCCTCGCTCGGCATCTTCCAGTTCCTGTGGGTGTGGAACGACATGCTGGTGGCGCTGGTCTTCGCCGACTCGGCGCACCCTCCCGTCACGGTGGCGCTCCAGCAGCAGGTGCGGCAGTTCGGGAACAACATCGACGTCCTGGCGCCCGGCGCCTTCCTGTCGATGGTGGTGCCGCTGCTGGTCTTCTTCGCCTTCCAGCGGCAGTTCGTGACGGGGGTGATGGCCGGAGCCGTCAAGTAACCCACGGCCGACGGGGAGACCCGCTCCGACATGGGGTGTTGACGCTGCGTAGCCCGAATGCCGTACGGGGCGTAACCCGATCGCCGCGCGCGGGGTTCCTGGGCCATATGCCCGCGCCGACCCCTGGATGTGCCGTGCCCCGGTTCAGCGTCATCGTGCCCGCGTACAAGGTTCAGGCGTACCTCCAGGAGAGTCTGGACTCGGTCCTGTCCCAGTCCTACCCGGATCTGGAACTGATCGCGGTCGACGACGCCTCGCCGGACGCGTGCGGCTCGATCATCGACGAGTACGCGGCCCGCGACCCCCGGGTCACCGCGGTGCACCTGGCGCACAACCTGGGGCTGGGCCCGGCCCGCAACGCGGGCCTGGCCCGGGCGAGCGGCGACTACCTCGTCTTCCTCGACGGCGACGACACCCTCGCGCCGGGCGCCCTCCAGGCCATCACCGACCGGCTCAAGGCCACCGGCTCCCCCGACGTCCTGGTGTACGACTACGCGCGCACCTTCTGGACGGGGGAGACCGTCCGCAACCGCCTCGCGCACCGGCTGTCCGAGGAGGGCCCCGCCAGCTTCCGGCTGGCCGACCGCCCGGCCCTGCTGGGCATGCTGATGGTGGTGTGGAACAAGGCGTACCGCCGCGAGTACGTGGAGCGCGAGGGCCTCGCATTCCCGCCCGGCTTCTACGAGGACACCCCCTGGATGTACCCGGCGCTGCTGTCCGCCGAGTCCGTGGCCGTCCTCGACCGGGTCTGCGTCCACTACCGTCAGCGGCGCACCGGCTCGATCCTGACCACCACCAGCCGGCGCCACCTGGACGTCTTCGACCAGTACGAGCGGGTCTTCGGCCACCTCGCCGCCCGCCCCGAGCTGGAGCGCTGGCGCCCCGCGGTGCACCGGCGGATGGCCGAGCACTTCTGCGCCGTGTACGCGGACCCGCGCCGCCTCCCGCGCGCCGCCCGCGCCGAGTTCTTCGCCCGGGCCTCGGCCCTGCTGCGCCGCCACCGCGTCCCGGGCGGCTCCGGGGCGCTGCCGCTGTCCCTGACCCGCACCGACCGGCTCCGGCACACCCTGATGCGGCTCGGGCTGCGGCGCTGCTACCGGCTGGGCTCCGTCCTGCGCGCGGCCGTCCTGTCGGCGGGCCGCACGGGCTCGGGGCTGGGGCGGGGGCTGCGCGAGAGCGCCCTGCGCCTGCACTACCGGGTCCAGCGGCTGCTCCCGCTGCGGCCCGAACTGGCGGTGTTCTCCGCGTACTGGCACGGCGGCTACGCCTGCAACCCGGCGGCGATCGAGGCGAAGCTGCGCGAACTGGCCCCGCGCATGCGCACGGCGTGGATCTGCGACCCCCGGCACGCCTCCACCCTGCCGCCCGAGACCACCCCGCTGAGGCCCGGCTCGGCCGCGTACTGGAGCGCCCTGGCGCGGGCCGGGTACCTGACGACGAACGTCAACTTCGACCGCGCCCTGGTCAAGCGGCCGGGTCAGGTCCTGCTCCAGACGCAGCACGGCACCCCGCTCAAGCGGGTGGGCCTGGACCTCCAGGACCGTCCGGCGGCCACCCCGACCACGGACTTCGAAGGGCTGCTGCGCGGCGCGGACCAGTGGGACTACCTGCTCTCCTCCAACCGCCACTCCACCCTGGTGTGGGAGAAGGCCGTGCCCGCCTCCTACACCACCCTGGAGTACGGCTACCCGCGCAACGACGCCTTCCACCGGGCCGGCCAGGCCGAGGTCCTCGCGCTGCGCGAGCGCCTGGGCATCGCGCCGGGCACCATCGCGATCCTGTACGCCCCGACGCACCGGGACTACCGCCGCAGCCGGCCCGAACACCTGGACTTCGAGCGGGTGCTGCGGGATCTGGGCCCGCGCTTCACCCTGCTCACGCGCACCCACCTGACGTACGCCGACAGCCCCGGCGGCTGGGAGCCGCACCCGCGCCTGCTGGACGTCTCGGACCACCCGTCGGTGGAGGAGCTGTGCCTGGCCTCGGACGCGCTGGTCACGGACTACTCGTCCCTGATGTTCGACTACGCGGTGCTGGACCGGCCGATCGTGATCCACGCGGACGACTGGGAGGCGTACGAGGCCGCCCGCGGCACCTACTTCGACCTGCGTTCCTGTCCCCCGGGCGCGATCGCCCGCACCGAGGACGAGCTGGTGGACATCTTCGCCACCGGCCACTGGCGGGGCTCCCGCTCGGCCCAGCTGCGCGCCGCGTTCCGTTCGCGCTTCTGCTCGTACGACGACGGCCACGCCGCCGAGCGGGTGGTGCGCCGGGTCTTCCTGGGCCAGCCCGTCGCGGTCCCCGCGGTCGTCCCGCTGGAGGAGCGCCGGCCCGCGCCGGCGGCGTCGGCGTCGGCGCCGGACCTGATCCCGCTCTCGGCGGGGCTGTGGCCCTGAGGCGGGGGCGGGGGCCGGGGGGTCAGCCGGCGCGCAGGCCGGCCACGACGGAGCGGGCGAGCTCGTCGAGGTAGCCCGCCGGGACGGCGTCCCGTACCACCACCTGCCGCCAGTACAGCGGCCCGATCACCAGGTCGAGGGCCCGCTCGGGGGAGGCGGACGGCGGCAGCTCACCCCGGGCGACGGCCTCGGAGACGATGCCCTCGGCGAGCCGGCGCTGGCCTTCCAGCAGCGCGCCGCGCACCGCGTCGGCGATCTCCGGGTTCCGGGCGGCCTCCACCAGCAGGTCCGGGATGACCGCCGAGGCCACCGGGTGCCGCAGCACGTGTGACATGACCTCCAGCAGGGCGCGTACGTCCCCGTAGAGGGAGCCGGTGGCGGGCATGGGGATGCCGTCGGCGGCGACCACCCCGATCAGGTCCAGCACCAGGTGCAGCTTCGACTTCCAGCGCCGGTACACGGCGGTCTTGCCGACGCCGGCGCGCCGCGCGATGCCCTCGATCGACATCCGGGCGAAGCCCACGGCCGCCAGCTCGTCCACCACGGCCGCGCGGATCGCCTCGGTGACGTCCTCGCGCAGGACGGCGGCGCCGGCGGGGGCGCGGCGGGCGGCGGGAGCGGCGGCGGGCTCGTTGGTCATGCGCAGAGCATAGCGGCGAGGACGGCACCCTCACGTGACGACGATACGGTTGCGTTCCGACGCGCCGCACCCTACTGTCGACGTAACGACGATACGGACCCGTCCCGTCGTCGCCCCGCTGGGAGGCCCCCGGCCGGCGACGCCCCCGACCCCCGTCGAAAGCGATCCCGTGACCACCGTGACCCTCGCGGACCCCGCGCCGCCCTCCGCCGCCGAGCTGGCGGCAGCCCACGGCCTGACCGTCAGCGGCGCCCGCCCCTCCCTCCCCCGCTACGCCGCGCAGCTGTGGGACCGCCGCCACTTCGTGACGGCGTACGCGACCGCCCGGATGCACGCCACGTACAGCACGGCCAGGCTCGGCCAGGTGTGGCACCTGATGACCCCGCTGCTCAACGCGGCCGTCTACTACTTCGTCTTCGGCATCGTGATGCGCGCTAGCCACGGCGTCCCCGACTACGTGCCGTTCCTGATCACCGGCGTCTTCGTCTGGGACTTCATCGGCAGCTCCGTCAACGCCGGCACCCGCGCCGTCCACGGCAACCTCGGCCTGGTCCGCGCCCTGCACTTCCCCCGCGCCAGCCTGCCCGTCTCCTCCGTGGTCCAGCTCTTCCAGCAGCTGCTCGTCACCATGGCGGCCCTCGTCGTCCTGCTGCTGGCCTTCGGCCAGACCCCCTCCGCCTCCTGGCTGATCGCCGTCCCGGTGCTCTTCCTGATGGCCCTGTTCTGCACGGGCTGCGCGATGGTCATGGCCCGCATCGGCAGCAAGCACCCGGACGTCAGCCAGCTGATGCCGTTCGTGCTGCGCACCTGGATGTACTCCTCGGGCGTGATGTGGTCCATCGACTCCATGCTCAGTACGGACCACCTGCCCCAGTGGGTCTCGCTGGTGCTCAAGACCAACCCGGCGGCCGTCTACATCGACCTGATGCGCGTCTCCCTGATCGACAGCTTCACGGCGGACTCGCTCCCGCACCACGTGTGGCCGATCGCCATCGGCTGGGCGCTGCTCGCCGGCGTCGGCGGCTTCGTCTACTTCTGGAAGGCAGAGGAGGAGTACGGCCGTGGCTGACACCGACACCCGCGTCCCCACCGTCATCGCGGACGAGGTCCACGTCGTCTACAAGGTGCACGGGAGCGGCCGCAAGGGCGGCGCCACCGCCGCGCTCAGCCGGATCGCCTCGCGCAGGCCGGCCCCCGGCGTCCGCGAGGTCCACGCCGTCAAGGGCGTCAGCTTCACCGCGTACAAGGGCGAGGCGATCGGACTGATCGGCTCCAACGGCTCGGGCAAGTCCACCCTCCTCAAGGCCATCGCCGGCCTCCAGCCGGTGGCCCGGGGCGCGGTCTACTCGCACGGCCAGCCGTCCCTCCTCGGAGTGAACGCCGCCCTGATGAACGACCTCACCGGAGAGCGCAACGTGGTCCTCGGCGGGCTCGCGATGGGCATGACCAAGCAGCAGATCCGCGAGCGCTACCAGGACATCGTCGACTTCTCCGGCATCAACGAGAAGGGCGACTTCATCTCCCTGCCCATGCGCACGTACTCCTCCGGCATGGGCGCCCGGCTGCGGTTCTCCATCGCCGCCGCCAAGGACCACGACGTCCTCATGATCGACGAGGCCCTCGCCACCGGCGACGCCGCCTTCCAGCGCCGCAGCCAGGCACGCATCGAGGAGCTCCGCGCCCGCGCCGGCACGGTCTTCCTCGTCAGCCACGGCATCGGCACCGTCCGCGAGACCTGCGACCGGGCCATCTGGCTGGAGTCGGGCGTGCTGCGCATGGACGGCCCCTCCCAGGAGGTCTGCGACGCGTACGAGGCCTTCACCCGCGGCTGACACCCGCGACGGGGGGGGGGGGGGGGGGGGGGGAGGGGGGGGGGGGGGGGGGGGGGTGGGGGGGTGGGGGGGGGGGGGGAGGAAGGGGGGGGGGGGGGGGGGAGGGGGAAGCCCTCGTAGGACACCCCAGAT
>NZ_JBVHWK010000030.1:72792-100147 GCF_055569445.1 Streptomyces sp. NPDC029122
CTCCGGGTGTCATTCGACAAAACTGCCCCCCCCCCCCCCCCCCCCCCCCCCCACCCCCCCCCCCCCCCCCCCCCCCCCCCCCCCCCCCCCCCCCCGGCCCGTGTCCGCCGCCGGCTCCGCCGGCGACTACGCGTGCGAGCGCAGCAGCGAACGCATCGTCCGCATCGCCACCGACAGGTTCGCCAGGTCGAAGTCGTCCGAGCCCCGGATCTCGTCCAGGGTCGTCCGGGCCCGGCCGAGGATCGCCGCGTTCTTCTCCTCCCACGCCTTGAAGCGCTCCGCGGGAGTGGAGGAGCCGTCGCCCACGGCCAGCACGTCGGCCGTCAGCGCCGCGTGCGCCGCGAACAGGTCCTCGCGGATGGACGCGCGGGCCATCGACTGCCAGCGGTCGGACCGCGGGAGCTCGATGATGCGGTCCATCAGCTGCGTGATGTCCAGGCGGTCGGCGAGGTCGTAGTACACCTCGGCGACGGACAGCGGGTCCACGCCCGTCCGGTCCGCGATGGCGACGACGTCCAGCGTCGGGAAGGCGGACGAGAAGCCGGCCACCTTCGCCGCGAGCTCCTCCGGCACGCCCTCACCGGTCAGCTCGTCCATGATCGACTGGTACCACTCCAGGTCCGCGCCGCGCACCAGCTTCGGCAGCTGCGCCCAGACCTCCGACACCCGGGCCCCGAAGAGCTCGATGGTCTCGGTGATCTGCAGCGGCTGCGGCCGGTTGTTCAGCAGCCAGCGCGTACCGCGCTCCACCAGGCGCCGCGAGTGCAGCCGCACCCGGGTCTGGACGTCGGCGGCGACCTGGTTGTCCAGCGCCTCCACCGCGTCCCACACCTCGGCCAGGCCGAAGATCTCGCGGGCCGCGAGCTGCGCCCGGACGATCTCCTCCGTGGAGGCGCCGGTCTCCTCCCGCAGACGGTGCAGGAAGGTCGAACCGCCGGTGTTCACGGTGTCGTTGACCAGCAGGGTGGTGATGATCTCCCGGCGCAGCGCGTGCCCGTCGATCTGCTCGGGGAACTTCGCGCGCAGGGCGGCCGGGAAGTAGGCGTGCAGCAGGCGGCGCAGGTACGGGTCGTCCGGCAGCGCGGTGTGGATCAGCTCGTCCGCCACCGTGATCTTGGTGTAGGCGAAGAGCACGGCCAGCTCCGGCTGGGTCAGGCCCTTGCCGGCGTTGAGCAGCTCGCGGATCTGCCGGTCGTTGGGCAGGAACTCCAGCTGGCGGTCCAGCAGTCCCTCCCGGCCCAGGCGGCGCATGAAGCGCTGCTGGGCGTGGAGCAGGCTCGGGGCCTGGGCGGAGCCGTTGGCCAGGGCCGTGTTCTGCGCGTAGTTGTTGCGCAGCACCAGGGAGCCGACCTCGTCGGTCATCTCGGCGAGCAGCTTGTTGCGCTGCTTGACGGTCATGTCGCCGTCCGCGACCACCGCGTTCAGCAGGATCTTGATGTTCACCTCGTGGTCGGAGGTGTCCACGCCCGCGCTGTTGTCGATGGCGTCGGTGTTGACCTTGCCGCCCTCGCCGCCGGCGCCGACGCGGGCGAACTCGATGCGGCCGAGCTGGGTCAGACCCAGGTTGCCGCCCTCGCCGATGACCTTGGCCCGTACCTCGGAGCCGTTGACGCGGATGGCGTCGTTGGCCTTGTCGCCGACGTCCGCGTGCGTCTCGGCGGTCGCCTTGACGTACGTGCCGATGCCGCCGTTCCACAGCAGGTCCACGGGGGCCTGGAGGATGGCCTGCATCAGCTCGGCCGGGGTCATCTTGGTGACGCCCGCCTCGATGCCGAGGGCGTCGCGCATGTGCGCGTTCACCGGGATGGCCTTGGCGCTGCGCGGGTGGACGCCGCCGCCCGCCGACAGCAGGGCGGTGTCGTAGTCCGCCCACGAGGAGCGCGGCAGCTCGAACAGGCGGCGGCGCTCCGCGTACGAGGTGGCCGCGTCCGGGGTCGGGTCGATGAAGATGTGCCGGTGGTCGAAGGCGGCGACCAGGCGGATGTGCTCGGAGAGCAGCATGCCGTTGCCGAAGACGTCGCCGGACATGTCGCCGACGCCGACGACCGTGAAGTCCTGGGTCTGGGTGTCGTGCCCCAGCTCGCGGAAGTGCCGCTTGACGGACTCCCAGGCGCCGCGGGCGGTGATGCCCATGCCCTTGTGGTCGTAACCGGCCGAGCCGCCCGACGCGAAGGCGTCGCCCAGCCAGAAGCCGTACGACTCCGCGACGCCGTTGGCGATGTCGGAGAAGGTCGCGGTGCCCTTGTCGGCGGCGACGACGAGGTAGGTGTCGTCCTCGTCGTGACGGACCACGCCCTTCGGCGGCACGACCTCGCCGCCGACCATGTTGTCCGTGATGTCGAGCAGCGCCGAGATGAAGATCTTGTACGAGGCGATGCCCTCGGCGAGCCACGCGTCGCGGTCCACCGACGGGTCCGGCAGGTTCTTGGCGACGAAGCCGCCCTTGGCGCCGACCGGCACGATCACGGTGTTCTTGACCATCTGCGCCTTGACCAGGCCGAGCACCTCCGTACGGAAGTCCTCACGCCGGTCGGACCAGCGCAGACCGCCCCGGGCGACCTTGCCGAAGCGCAGGTGGACGCCCTCGACTCGCGGGGAGTACACCCAGATCTCGAAGGCGGGGCGCGGGGCCGGCAGGTCGGGGATGGCCTGCGGGTCGAACTTCATCGACACGTAGGAGTGCTGCCTGCCCTCCTCGTCCAGCTGGAAGAAGTTGGTCCGCAGGGTCGCCTTGATCAGCGTCAGGAAGGAGCGCAGGATGCGGTCCTCGTCCAGCGAGGCGACCTGGTCCAGGGCCCCGTCCAGCTCCTCCAGCATCGCGTCGATCAGCTCGGTGCCGGCGGCCTGGCGGCCGGGCGACAGCCGCGCCTCGAAGAGCGAGACCAGCAGCCGGGTGGTGTGGACGTTGTTGCGGAGGGTGTCCTCCATGTAGTCCTGGCTGAAGGTGGAGCCGGCCTGGCGCATGTACTTGGCGTACGCGCGCAGCACCACGGCCTGACGCCAGGTGAGGCCGGCGCCCAGGACGAGGGTGTTGAAGTTGTCGTTCTCGGCCTCGCCGGTCCACACGGCCGCGAAGGCCTCCTGGAACCGCTCGCGCGCGTCGTCGCCGAGGTACGCGTCGCCGTTGCCCGTGGACAGCGGCATGCGCAGGCCGAAGTCGTAGATCCAGGCGCTGACCCGGTCGGCGCGGCGCAGCTCGTACGGCCGCTCGTCGGTCACCTCGACGCCCAGGCGCTGGAGGACCGGCAGGACCGCGGAGAGGGAGACCTGCTCACCGGTGCGGTAGATCTTGAAGCGGCGCTCGCCGGGGCCCGCGCCGACGGGCTCGTAGAGGGAGAGCGCGAAGGGACGGTCGCTGGCGGAGAGCTTCTCCAGGTGGCACAGGTCGGCCACGGCAGCGCGCGGCGAGTGGTCCGCCTTGTAACCCTCGGGGAAGGAGGTGCCGTACTTGCGCATCAGCTCGGCGGCGCGCTCCTCGCCCAGCTCGGCCGTCAGCGCCTCGCCGAAGCCGTCCGCCCAGGAGCGGGCGGCCTCGACCAGACGGGCCTCGACGCGCTCGACGTCGGCGTCGGTCAGCAGCGGCAGCTCGGTGCCCTGCGGGACGCGGACGACGAAGTGGATGCGGGAGAGGATCGACTCGGTGTTCCAGGCGGTGAAGTCGACGCTGGTGCCGCCGAGCTCCTCCTTCAGGATGTCCATCAGGCGCAGCCGGACACCGGTGGTGAAGCGGTCGCGCGGCAGGTAGACCAGCGCCGAGTAGTAGCGGCCGTACTCGTCCTGGCGCAGGTACAGCCGCAGCCGGCGGCGCTCCTGCAGGTACAGCACGGAGGTGGCGATCTCGCGGAGCTTGTCGACCGGGGTCTGGAACAGCTCGTCGCGCGGGTAGGTCTCCAGGATCTGGAGCAGGTCGCGGCCGTCGTGGCTGGACGGCGCGAAGCCGGCGCCCTCCAGGACCTCGCTGACCTTGCGGCGGATCACCGGGACGCGGCGCACGGACTCGGTGTACGCGGCGGAGGAGAACAGGCCGAGGAAGCGGCGCTCGCCGACGACGTTGCCGTTGGCGTCGAACTTCTTCACGCCCACGTAGTCGAGGTACGAGGGGCGGTGCACGGTGGCGCGGCTGTTCGCCTTGGTCAGCACCAGCAGACGGTGCTCGCGCGCCTTGGCGCGGGCGTCGGCGGGCAGCCGGTTGAAGGACGGCGAGACGGGGTGCGCGTCCTCCTGGCCGTGGTGGAGCGGGTCGGAGCGCAGGATGCCGAGGCCGGTGCCGGGCACGGCGGACAGGGCGTCACCGTCGACGAGGTCGTACTCGCGGTAGCCGAGGAAGGTGAAGTGGTCGTCGGCCAGCCAGCGCAGCAGCTCGCGGGCCTCTTCGAGCTCGTACTCGCGCAGGTCGGGAGCGGTGGGCTCCTTCGGCAGCTCGTCGGCGATGCGCAGCGCGGCGTCGCGCATCTTCTCCCAGTCCTCGACGGCCTCGCGGACGTCGGACAGGACGCGCAGCAGATCGCCGGTGATCTGCTTGAGGTCGGCCTTGTCGGTCTCGCGGTCGATCTCTACGTGGATCCAGGACTCGACGAGGGAGTCGTGGGGGCGCGCGGTCCTGGGGCCGTGGGCGTCGCAGTCCGGGCCCAGGATCTCGATCAGCCGGCCGGTGACGTCACGGCGTACGACGACCTGCGGGTGGATCACGACGTGGATGCCGCGGCCCTGACGGGACAGCTCGTTCGTCACGGAGTCCACGAGGAAGGGCATGTCGTCGGTGACCACTTCGACGACCGAGTGGCTGGAGGTCCAGCCGTTCTCCTCGACCGTGGGCGTGTGCACGCGGACGTTGGCGGTGCCCTGCGGCCGGTTCTCGGCGAGCCGGTAGTGGGAGAGCGCCGCGCCGAACACGTCGACCGGATCCCGGTCGGCGAGGTCCTCGGGGGCGGTGTGCAGGTAGTAGCGCTGGAGGTAGGCGAGCGTCGCGCCCTGGCCAGGACGCTCCCCCTGCTCGGACCCAGTCGGAAGTAGCCCCCCGGCCGGGCTGTTCTCAGCTACCCGTGCCGCCCGCGCGAGCAGCTCGGCCTTTGCTTCGTCCAGCTTGGTCTGCATGTCCTCTGGCTCCCTGTCAACGCGCCATTGCGTGACGTAGGTGGTGAAGGAAGGAATGACAAAGCGCCGCTATGAGGCGGTATGTCCGTCCGGATCGGTTGTGACGCCGTGGCGTCGGAAGAGCCGCCCGGGAAGGCTTCGACCATGATCGACAGGTCCCGGCGGCGGGGATCAGCGAGGGCCCGGCCGCGAGGACGCGCCGGGCGCGGGCCGGGGGCATCAGTGCCCCCGAGGACTATCGCGCTGATCACGGGTACAAGGCTATCTCGCCCCACCCCCCGGTCGTCATTCACTGCATCTGTACAAATCCGGGGTCAAAACCTGGACAGTCTGGCCAGCCGCGTGGCCGGATCGTCCCGCCCATGCCCTATCCGGCCAGCTCACGGGCCACGGCCACGGCCTCGGCCAGGCTGTCCACGACGGGCACCCCCGCGGACTCCAGGCTGGCCCGACTGTGCGAGCCCCCCGTATACAGGACGGCGTGCGCCCCCACGTGCTGCGCGGCCGTCGCATCGTCCACGGCGTCTCCCACGAGGACCGTACGGCCGACGGTCACACCGGCTGCTTCCAATGCCTCCATATGACGTACGAGATGCCCCGCCTTGGAGGTGTGCGAGGGCCCGGTACGCCCGTCGACGCGCAGGAAGTGCCCGTGGATGCCGTGCGCGTGGACCAGGGGCACCAGCTTCTCGTGGGGCGCGAGGGACAGCAGGGACTGGGTGAGCCCGTCCGCCTGCCAGTCCCGGAGCAGCTCCAGCGCACCCTCGGCGAGCCCCGCGTCCTCGGCGGCGGCCCAGTAGTGGCGGTGGAAGGCCTCGTCCATGACGACCCATTCGGCGTCGGTGGGCACCCTGCCCATCAGCCGCTCGTAGAACTTCGGCACGGGGACGACGTACAGGTCGCGGTAGCGCTCCAGCGTGATCGGGGGGAAGCCGAGCTCCGCGAAGGAGGCGTTGGTGGCGACCATGACGGCGTCGATGTCGTGCAGCAGCGTCCCGTTCCAGTCCCACACGATGTGGGCCGTACCGGCTCTCATGCCAGCAGCCCGGGGATCTCCTGGATCCCGAACCAGAGCAGCTCGTGGTCCTCGGCGCCGTCCACGGTGAACCGCGCGTCGTCGTCCCCCGCGTCGGCGGCCTCCAGCGCCGCGGCGGCGGCCGCGACGTCGCCCTCGGCGTCATCGGCGTCGACGTGCACGGCCGCGGCCGCGGCGAGGCGCACGGGGGCGGCGAGGGTGACCTGTCCGAGGGTGGCCTCGTCCAGCCCGGGCACGGCGGTGACGGCCTTGTCGTCGACGTCGAGGGCGACGACGACCCGCCTGCGCGGAGCGGCCGGGTCCGCGGCCAGCATCCGCAGCGAGGCGAGCGCGGCCCGCCCGAGGGCGGCGTACTCCAGCTCCTCGATGTCGTCCGACACGTACCACTCCCGCAGCGCGGGGGTCACGGCGTACGCACGGACCGGGGCGGGCCCCAACTGTCCCGCCTTGTGCGCCTCGGCGAGCCCGGGGAGGGTCAGGGGGACGTACAAGCGCATGGCCGGCTGCTTTCGGTAGTCGGAAACGCCCTCAGGATACGACTGGCGGGGCCCCGCCCGGGGAGGGGTACCCGCGGGTATCGGCGAGGGGTGCCCCGACGGACGCTACGGCCGCGGGCCGCGGATCTCGACGGCGGCGCACCGCCAGCGGCGGTCGGGGCCCTGCTCCAGCCGGAAGGCCATCGCCGAGACCCGGTCCCCCGTCGCGATGCGGGCGAAGGCCTCGATCACCCCGGGGCCGGGGTGGAAACGGCCGCAGTGACGCAGCACCGGGCGCAGGCGGTCGCGCAGCGGTCCGGCGGGCGCCAGGGTGACCAGCTGCTCGTACGCCTCGCCCACGGTGAGACCGAGCAGCGAATGGACGGGGCGCTGACCGCTCAGCACGGCCAGCAGGCGCTCCGCGAACCAGTCGTGCGGGGCGAGCCGGCGCACCTGCCGCGGCACCCCCGCCGGACGCCGCTGGTCCCGGCGGCCGGCGGGCCGGGTTCGGCTCCCCCCTCCGGGCCTGCTGCGGCTGCCCTCGCCGCCGATCGTGCCGCGCGTGGTGGTGTCCATGGCGATTCCCCCGATCAGACCGAGCCCGGCGGTACCGGGCGGTAACTTGATGCGGGATTTCTACGACCGCCGAACACGCTCCGCAACCGCCCGCGGACCCCGGCGAAAACCCCGCCCGAGTTCACCTATCCGTGGGACGACCCCCCACCGGAAAGCCCCGAGCACCCTCCAGAAGGGGCTTCAGGTGGACGCCGGAAACCCCCTCTCGGGGCGCCCGATGGGGGACGGCCCGTCACCCTTGCGGCGGCAGGGGGGGTGGGGTGGGGGCGGGGTGCCGGGGGTGGGGTGCGGCGGGGCCGTCTCAGGGAGGTCCGGGGGGTTCCCGTCAGTCCCATCGTCCTTCCGGTTCGTGCCGGTCCCTCAAGGGCGCTCACTTCGTTCGCGTCGCTTCGCGATGGCCTTCGGCCACCCTTGACCGACCGACCCGCCCCGGAAAGCCGAAAGACTGCCGGGAAGCCCCCGAAGGAACGGTCACGGGGCAGGAGAAGGGGAGCGGCTCCCTCAGCGACGAGACGAGACGCCAGACCACGGCTCACCGGGCATCCGGGCCCCCAGAGACCCCGGCGGTCCACCCCCGCGCATCAGATCGCTACGCGCTCCTCCCGGCATGGCGTCCGACGACCGTCCGTGGCCGATACCCGCACCACATGGTGATCAGGGCAGCGAGGGAAACGAGTGGGCGCGTCAGATCGCTACGCGCTCCTCATTTCCCGGCGGCTGACGGCCGTCTGGGGCTGAGATGCGTTGGACGGGAGCTTTGAGGGGTGCTTTGAGAGGAACGGACCGTCCGGAGCCATCTCGTGGGCCTCTCGGAGGCCTCTCGACTCTCTGTCGGAGTCTGGGGATGCCTTTTTCAACCGCAGACTCCGACAGAGACCCTTCCGGTCTCGCTCACGCTCGACAAAGAGGGATAAAAGGAGCAATCCACCTCGCAGGCGGCTCGCGATCACCACAGCCGGGCCGCAGACGCTTGCTGGCGGAAGCGCGTAACGATCCGACGCGCCCGCCGTTGCCGGATGCTGCCCTGATCAACATGTGGTGCGGGTATCAGCCCCGGACGGTCGTCGGACGCTAAGCCGACAGGAGCGCGTAGCGATCTGACGCGCCCACCGGCTCCCTGTGCTGCTCTGGTGGGCATGGGGTGCGGGTAGCCGGGCCCCCGGCTCTGGGGCAGGCTCTTGGCGGGCCCGGATGCCCGGTGGACCGACGCCCGGCCGCCCGTCTCGTCGCTGAGGGAGCCGCTCCCCTCCTCCTGCCCCGTGACCGTTCCTTCGGGGGCTTCCCGGCAGTCTTTCGGCTTTCCGGGGCGGGTCGGTCGGTCAAGGGTGGCCGAAGGCCATCGCGTAGCGACGCGAACGAAGTGAGCGCCCTTGAGGGACCGGCACGACACGGAAGGACGATGGGACTGACGGGAAACCCCCGGCCCCTCCCTGAGACGGCCCCGCCGCACCCCGCCCCCGGCACCCCGCCTCCACACGCAACCGGGGCCGGACACCCCAAGGTGTCCGGCCCCGATCTACCTCCCCCGAAGGGGTTACTTCTTGCGCCGCCGGCCGCCCGAGGCCTTCTGCGCCTTGCGGCGCTCCGCGCGGGTCATGCCGTCGCCGCCCGCGGCGTCCGCGTCGAAGTCGCCCTCGATGACGCCGCCCTCACCGTCGACCGTCGGGGCGGAGAAGTGCAGCCGGTCCGGGCGCTGCGGGGCCTCCAGGCCCTTGGCGCGGATCTCCGGGCGCGCCGCCGGGACCGGCTCCTTCACCATGGACGGCGCCGCGGCCTGCACCGGAAGCTCCTCGACCTGCTGCTCGACCTGGACCTCCAGGTTGAACAGGT
Source organism: Streptomyces sp. NPDC029122 (assembly GCF_055569445.1). Taxonomy (NCBI): domain Bacteria; kingdom Bacillati; phylum Actinomycetota; class Actinomycetes; order Kitasatosporales; family Streptomycetaceae; genus Streptomyces; species Streptomyces sp. NPDC029122. The sequence continues at coordinate 81,805 of NZ_JBVHWK010000030.1, forward strand.
AGCCGACGGACTCCTCCTTGATGCCTTCCATCATGGCGTTGAACATGTCGAAGCCCTCCCGCTGGTACTCGACCAGCGGGTCCTTCTGGGCCATCGCCCGCAGGCCGATGCCTTCCTGCAGGTAGTCCATCTCGTAGAGGTGCTCGCGCCACTTGCGGTCCAGGACCGACAGCACCACGCGCCGCTCCAGCTCGCGCATGACCTCGGAGCCGAGGGTCTTCTCGCGCGCCTCGTACTGCTCGTGGATGTCGTCCTTGACGGACTCGGCGATGAACTCGGCGGTGATGCCCGCGCGGTCGCCGGCCGCCTCCTCCAGCTCCTCCACCGTGACCTTGATCGGGTAGAGCTGCTTGAAGGCGCCCCACAGCCGGTCGAGGTCCCACTCCTCGGCGAAGCCCTCGACCGTCTCGGCCGCGATGTAGGCGTCGATGGTGTCGTCCATGAAGAAGCGCACCTGCTCGTGCAGGTCCTCGCCCTCCAGGACGCGGCGGCGCTCGCCGTAGATGACCTCGCGCTGGCTGTTGAGGACCTCGTCGTACTTCAGGACGTTCTTGCGGGTCTCGAAGTTCTGGGTCTCGACCTGCGACTGGGCGGACGCGATCGCGCGCGTCACCATCTTGTTCTCGATCGGGACGTCGTCCGGCACGTTGGCCATGGACATGACGCGCTCGACCATCTGCGCCTTGAAGAGGCGCATCAGGTCGTCGCCGAGCGACAGGTAGAAGCGGGACTCGCCCGGGTCGCCCTGTCGGCCGGAGCGGCCGCGGAGCTGGTTGTCGATGCGGCGCGACTCGTGGCGCTCGGTGCCCAGCACGTACAGCCCGCCGAGCTCCTTGACCTCCTCGAACTCGGCCTTCACGGCCGCCTCGGCCCTGGCGAGCGCCTCGGGCAGGGCGTGCGCCCACTCCTCGATGTGCTCCTCCGGGTCGAGGCCGCGCTGGCGCAGCTCCGCCTCGGCGAGGTCGTCCGGGTTGCCGCCGAGCTTGATGTCGGTACCGCGGCCGGCCATGTTCGTGGCGACCGTGACGGCGCCTCGGCGGCCGGCCTGGGCGACGATCTGGGCCTCGCGCTCGTGCTGCTTGGCGTTGAGCACCTCGTGCGGGATGCCGCGCTTGGAGAGCTGCTGCGAGAGGTACTCGGACTTCTCGACCGAGGTGGTGCCGACGAGGATCGGCTGGCCCTTCTCGTGCTTCTCCGCGATGTCGTCGACGACGGCGGCGAACTTGGCGACCTCGGTGCGGTAGATGAGGTCGGGCTGGTCCTTGCGCTGCATCGACCGGTTGGTGGGGATCGGGACGACGCCGAGCTTGTAGATCTGGTGGAACTCGGCGGCCTCGGTCATGGCCGTACCGGTCATGCCGGAGAGCTTCGAGTAGAGGCGGAAGAAGTTCTGCAGGGTGATCGTGGCGAGGGTCTGGTTCTCGTCCTTGATGTCCACCCCTTCCTTCGCCTCGATCGCCTGGTGCATGCCCTCGTTGTAGCGGCGGCCGGCGAGGATACGGCCGGTGTGCTCGTCGACGATCATGACCTCGCCGTCGATGACGACGTAGTCCTTGTCGGCCTTGAAGAGCTCCTTGGCCTTGATCGCGTTGTTGAGGTAACCGACGAGCGGGGTGTTCACCGACTCGTAGAGGTTGTCGATGCCGAGCCAGTCCTCGACCTTGGCGACACCGGCCTCGTGGATGGCGACGGTGCGCTTCTTCTCGTCGACCTCGTAGTCGCCGGTCTCCTCGATGCCCTTGAGCGGGTTGCCCGGCTCGCCCTTGGTCAGGCGGGTGACCAGCTTGGCGAAGTCGGCGTACCACTTGGTGGCCTGGTCGGCCGGGCCGGAGATGATCAGCGGGGTGCGGGCCTCGTCGACGAGGATCGAGTCGACCTCGTCGACCACGGCGAAGTTGTGGCCGCGCTGCACCAGCTCGTCCTTCGACCACGCCATGTTGTCGCGCAGGTAGTCGAAGCCGAACTCGTTGTTCGTGCCGTACGTGATGTCGCAGTCGTACTGCTCGCGGCGCTGGGCCGGCGACATGTTGGCCAGGATGCAGCCGACGTTCAGACCGAGGAACTTGTGGACCCGGCCCATCATCTCGGAGTCGCGCTCGGCGAGGTAGTCGTTCACCGTGATCAGGTGGACGCCCTTGCCCGAGAGGGCGTTGAGGTAGGCGGGGAGGGTGCCGACGAGGGTCTTGCCCTCACCGGTCTTCATCTCGGCGACGTAGCCGAGGTGCAGCGCCGCGCCACCCATGATCTGCACGTCGTAGTGCCGCTGGCCGAGGACGCGCTTGGCGGCCTCGCGGACCGTCGCGAAGGCCTCCGGCAGCAGGTCGTCGAGGCTCTCGCCGTCCTGGTAGCGCTGCTTGTACTCGTCCGTGAGTGCGCGCAACTCGGCGTCGGAGAGGTTGAAGAAGTCCTCTTCGATGGAGTTGACCTGGTCCGCGATGCGGTGCAGTTTGCGCAGGATCTTGCCTTCGCCTGCACGCATGAGCTTGTTGAAGACGGACACTGAGGCTGGTCTCCTTGCCGGTCGGGCCTGGGCACTTTACGTAGCCGGGCACGGCAGGTGGGCCCCACCGCAACGGCCATCGTAAGCGAGGACGTGGTCGCGTCGGGAGGTCCGCCGTGTCCGCAGGGCACGGGCGCCCGGAATGAGAACGTACGGGAACCGCATTCGGTGCCGGTGCGAACGAAAACCCCTCGCCCGGGTTACCCCGCTCCGCCACACTCCGTTCATGGAGCCCGTCACGCTGACCACCGAACGCCTCCTGCTGAGGCCCTTCGCCCCCGACGACGCGGAGGAGGTGTACGCCGCCTGCCAGGACCCCGACATCCAGCGCTGGACGGTCGTGCCCTCCCCGTACGAGCGGGCGCACGCGCGCGCCTGGGTCGACGAGCTCTCCCCCGGCGGCTGGCGCGAGGACCGCGAGTACGGCTTCGCGGTGCGGCTCGGGGCGCGGGGCCCGCTGGTCGCCGCCGTGGGCGTGCATGTGCGCGGCCCCCAGGCGTACGAGGTCGGCTACTGGGTCGCCGCGGAGCACCGCGGCCGCGGCTACATGACCGAGGCCCTCGGCGGGGTCGCCCGCTGGCTGTTCACCGAGGTCGGCGCCGGCCGGCTGGAGTGGCGCGCCGCCGTGGGCAACGCGGCCTCGCGGGCCGTCGCGGAAAAGGCCGGATTCCGCGTCGAGGGCACCCTGCGCGCCGCGCTCGACCTGCGCGGCACCCTGCGCGACTGCTGGGTCGGCGCCCTGCTGCCCGGCGACCTCGGCCTGCCCTCCCGCCTCCCGTACCTGCCCGCTGTCAGTGCCGCGTCCTAGGCTCGCGGCATGACGATGCTCTCGCTGTCCGCTGACGAGGCGCGCCGGATCGCCCTGCGTGCGCAGGGGTTCCTCGGGGCGCCCGACCGCCGGGGCGGCGTCCGGGGGGTGCTGCGCCACCTGGGCGCCGTGCAACTGGACACCATCTCGGTACTGGCCCGCTCGCACGAGCTGATCCCGTACGCGCGCCTGGGCGCGGTGGGCCGGGAGGCGGTGGAGAAGGCGTACTGGAGCGACAGCCACGCCTTCGAGTACTGGTCGCACGCGGCGTGCGTCCTGCCGATCGAGGAGTGGCCGCACTTCGCGTTCCGCCGCCGGGAGCGGCGGGCGCGCGGTCACCGCTGGCACGTGCTCCAGGACAAGGAGCGCTCGACGCGGGCGGTCCTGGACCGGCTGAAGGCCGACGGCCCGCTGACCTCCACCGAGCTGGGCGGCGCGAAGAACGGCGGCGAGTGGTTCGAGTGGTCCGAGACCAAGATCGCCGTGGAGTGGCTGCTCGACACCGGTGAGGTGGTCTGCTGCGAGCGGCGCGGCTGGAAGCGGGTCTACGACCTGGCCGAGCGGGCCGTGCCGGACGCCCTGCTCCACGACGACCTGGACGACCGGGAGTGCCTGCGCCGCCTGGTCGCGCTGGCCGGGCAGTCCCTGGGGGTGGGCACCCGCGCCGACATCGCGGACTACCACCGGCTCAAGGGGGAGCAGGTCGACGCGGTGATCGCGGACTCCGGGCTGGTGCCGGTGACGGTGGAGGGCTGGGGCAGGCCCGCCTGGGCGGATCCCGGGGCGCTGGCCACCGTCCCGCGCGGCCGCCACCGTACGACGCTGCTGTCCCCGTTCGACTCGCTGGTGTGGGACCGTCCCCGCACCGAGCGGATCTTCGGGTTCACGCACCGCCTGGAGGCGTACGTCCCCAAGCCGAAGCGGATACACGGGTACTTCGCGATGCCGCTGCTGGCCGGCGGCCGGCTCCAGGGGCGCGTCGACCCGGGCCGTGAGGGCCGCACGCTGGTGGCCCGCCAGCTCTCGCTGGCCACGCCCGGGGCGGCGGGCGCGATGGCCGAGGCCCTGTGGGAGGCCGCCCGGTGGGTGGGGTGCGAGGAGGTACGGGTGGAGCGCGCGCAGGACGCCCGGGAGGCGGCGGCCGTCTCGGCGGAGCTGGCCGCCCGGCGGCCCTGAGGGCTGCCCCGGACAGCCCTTAGCGGATCTCCAGGATCTTCTCCCGCATCGCGTACACGACGGCCTCCATCCGGGAGTGCAGCTGGAGCTTCTCCAGGATGTTGCGCACGTGGTTCTTCACGGTGTTCTCGGAAATGAACAGCTGTTTGGCGATGTCCCGGTTGTTCATCCCCGTGGCCACCAGCTTGAGGACCTCCAGCTCCCGGTCGGTCAGCCGCGGTGCCGGGACCAGCCGCCGTTCGTCGGTGCGCTGGATCATCGACTTGAACTCGGTGAGCAGCTTCGACGCCATGGAGGGGCTGATCTGCGACTGCCCGTCGGCGACCGCGCGGATCGCCGTCGCGACCTCGTCCGTGGAGATCTCCTTGAGCAGGTACCCGGTGGCGCCCGCCTTGATGGCGTCGTAGAGGTCCGCCTCCTCGTCGCTGATCGTCAGCATGATGATCTTCGCGGAGGGGGCGACCTCCTTGATCGAGGTGCACGCCTCGATCCCGCCGCGCCGCGGCATCCGTACGTCCATCAGCACGATGTCCGGCAGCAGGTCGGCGGCCTTGTCCACAGCCTCCGCCCCGTCCCCGGCCTCGCCGACGACCTGGATGTCCTCCTCCTGGGCGAGGACGATCTCCAGTCCGCGCCGGAAGAGGGCGTGGTCGTCGACCACGAGCACCCGGATCGGCTCACCGGCCGGGTCCTGCGCGCCACGGCAGCCGGCGCCGTCGTCACCGCGCGCCGGCCCGAAGCTGTCCGCCATCGTTCCTCCCCCTGCATGTGCTGAGCTGCTGGGCCAACCCGGCCGGGTCGGCCGCCGGTTGACTGCCCGACATGATTCCATGCCCGCGCTGCGGGTCGGGGTTCTGGCGAAATCCATATGGCTCATACGAGTCATGCGGGTGCCCCTGCGGAACGCGCGCGTTCCGCAGGGGCGACGGTTGAATTTCAGCCTCCGAGCGCGCCGCCCGCACCCGCTCCGGAGGGCTCCGAGCTCGACGCACCGTCGGGGTCCACGTGGATCACGCCGTAGTCGTAGGCGTGGCGCCGGTAGACGACGCTGGGCATCTTGGTCTCGGAGTCGACGAACAGATAGAAGTCGTGGCCGACCAGTTCCATTTCGTACAGAGCCTGGTCGAGCGACATCGGCCGGGCCGAGTGGGTCTTCTCCCGGACGATGAGCGGGCCTTCGCCCTGGACCTCGAGGGAGCCGATCCGCTTGACCGGAACCCCTTCCTCCATGTCCTCGTAGACCGGTTCGCCGTTGCTGTTGAGGGTGGCGACGCCCGGCACGCGGTCGGCGACCTCGGCCGCCGAGAGCCGTCCGGTGCCACGGCGGGTGAAGCGCTTGTCGTGCTGCTTGCGCAGCCGGGCCTCCAGCTTGTCCTGTGCCAGGTCGAGCGCCGCGTACGGGTCGGCGGCGGCGGCCTCGGCACGGATCACCGGGCCCCGCGAGTGCAGAGTGATCTCCACGCGGTCGGAACGGTCGGCCTGGCGCGGGTTGTGCTCCTTGGACACCTCGACGTCCAAGCTGATCACCTTGGCGTCGAGCTTCTGGATCCGCTCCGGATTCAGCTTCTCGGCCACGTGCTTGCGGAACCGCTCGGGCACCTCGGTCTTGCGGCCCTTGACGACGATGTCCACGCAGAACTCCGTTCCCGGAGACCTCCGCCACCAACGGCGAAGCGTCTCCCTTTCGCACCAGGCTCCGGTGAACACCGGAGCCTCGGACTTGGCGACTTTCACCTCCTCCTCCCCCATCGGCAAGATCTACATCCCACCGACTTCGGAGTAGAGAGAGCCCCCCTCGCAGGTACTGCACGAAGATTCCAATAAACAGACGGACTGGTGCTCCGATACCCGGGGCCGAAGGATCGCCAGTTCCTCACAACCGAACATATCTCTCAAAGGCGGTTCTCGGCACCCGCTACCGGAACGTACCTCCGATCAGGTGGGCGTTCCCTCTTACTACCTGCAACGATGCGCATTCCCCAGGGGTTCCAAAACTATTCACGCGTTTGTGCTCTGTCCGGGTCGCCGTCCGGGCCGCGGCCGCCCGGGACCCCCTGGAAGGACCGCGCGGGCGCCGCCACCACGGCCGCCGCGTCCGCCCGCAGCCCCGCCGCGCGCAGCGCCCGGGCCGCCTCCGCGAGCGTCGCTCCGGTGGTGATCACGTCGTCCACGAGCACGATCCGAGCGCCGGCCGTCAGCGCGGCCCCGCCCGGACGGACCTCCAGTGCGCCCGCGAGGTTCTCCTGCCGCTCCCGCGCCCCCAGCCCCGCCTGGTCCGCGACGGCCCGCCGCAGCCTCAGTACGGGCGCCACGCGCGCGGGCGCCCCGGCCCGGCGCAGCCGTGCCGACGCGGCCAGCGCGATCCGCCGCGCCGGGTCGTGCCCGCGCGCCCGCACCGCCCGCCGCGCGGACGGCACCGGCACCAGGACCAGCTCCGCCCCGCGGGCCCCGCCGTCCCCCGTGCGGGCCACGGCCGCCGCGAGGGCGGCCCCGAGCGGGCCGGCCAGGGGCAGCGCCCCGCGCTCCTTGTGGGCCAGCACGACCGCCCGTACGGCCCCCTCGTAGCGGGCCCCCGCGTACACCGGAGGCAGGCCCGCCGGGCCCTCCCGGCGCGCCACCGGACGCACCCGCCCCGCGCCCGGCCCGCTCAGGGCGTGCCGGCACGCCCCGCACAGCACCACGCGCCCGGCCCCGCAGCCGGCGCACTCCGCCGGCAGGACCAGCCCGGCCAGCTCCCGCCACCACTCCCGCACCCGTCCACCCTGACGGGCCGCGCGGAAGCCCGCGACCCCTGTGGACGGCCGCCGCGGCGCGGAGCCGCCCCTGACGTCAGCCCGGGTAGACCGGGGCCCGGGCGCCCGCCGCCACGGTGCGCCACTGCGCGCCCGACGGCAGCCACACGATGCCGTCCTCGCTGGAGGCGGCGACCACGGGCTTGCTCTCGTCCTCCGAGGCCGCGATCGCGCTCAGCCCCGTGGCCCCGGGCAGGCTCGCGGCGACCATCGACCCGTCGGCCAGCATGTAGCGGGCCTGGTCGACGCCGCCGCTCTCGCGGCCCACCACCAGCAGCCGGCCGTGCGGCGCCCAGCTCATCGCCGTCACCTCCGCCATCTGGGGAGCCGCGGGACGCAGCTCGCGCACCGAGACCCGCGAGGAGTCCCCCTTGCCCTCGGGCCGCTCGATCCGCCCGATGAACAGGTTCTTGCGGCCGCCCTCCTTCTCCACGAGCAGCGCGATGCGCACCCCGTCGGAGGAGGCCTTCAGCCCGCTGATCCGGCCGCCGTCGAGCCCGGCGACGTCCACCTTCTGCGGGGTGCCGGTACCGCCCGGCACCCGCCACAGGCCCTGGCTCTGCGGGTCGAGGTCCGCGATCCACAGGTCGCCCCGCGCGTCCCAGCTCGGCGCGGTGAGCTTCCCGGACCTGCTGGACAGCAGCGGCTGCTGCGGCATGGGGCCCGCCGTCGTCAGGGTCACCACGAACAGGTTGTGCCCGTCCCGGGAGACGACCGCGGCACGCTTCTCGTCGTACGTCACGGCCGCCGACCCCACCTTGAAACCGGCGGCGGTGGCCAGCGGGCCGGGGGCCGGCTCCGGCTTGTCCTGCTGCTGCTCCTCGCTGTTGGCGTCGAGCATCAGCCGCACGAGCCTGTCGTCCTTGTCGACGTAGTACTGGTGCTCGGGCGCCGGCGGGCGGTTGGCGATGCCCGCGGCCGCCGAACCGGTGACCCAGCACGCCGATGCCTTGCCGTCGGCGCGCAGCAGTTCGACCCGGTCCAGCTTGGAGCTCGTCAGGTCCCGGACCGTGTAGAGGATTTGGGTGGCCATCTTCTGGCACTGCGGCTGCGCGACGTTCGCGGCGATGGGGTTGAGCGGGACGCGCAGGGTGTTCTGGCCGTCGTACGAGAGGGACTTGGTGCCCTCGCGCAGTTCGCTGCCGGTGGGGAAGGCGGTGGAGACGACCGGGCCGAGCCACTTGGAGGGCCCGGCCAGCAGGGACTGGACGGTCTGCGTGGTCGGGTCCCGGCGGGAGTCGGGGTCGGTGCGCTGGCGCACGTACACCGGGTCGGTGACGAGGGCGTTCCCGGCGAAGTAGTACTTGTTGACGGGCTTGTAGATGCGCTGGAAGTCGGACTCGCTCAGGACGAGGCTGCTGGGCGGGGTCGCGATCCGCCACTGCTTGTTGACCTGGACCAGCTGGAGGTACTCCTCGTAACGTCCGCCGCCGGTCTCCGGCTGGTACGCGCTGCGCTCGTCCACGGTCGCGAGCTTCTTGCCGTAGATCTTCCAGCGCGGTTCCTCGGACTCCTTGTCCCCCGGGGCGGGGACCCGGCCGAGGCCCGCGGAGAGCACGGTGACCGCCGAGCCGGGCCGCCAGTTCTCCGCGGCGTCCTGGGTGAGGTACTTGCGGGCGGTCGCCAGCTGCGGGTCGTCGCTGGTCATGGCCTCCAGGAAGCCGTCGACGATGTCGGCCGGGCTGGCCTTGTCGGCCGGCGGCACACCGAAGACGCGGACCTGCGAGTCGACGCCCTGGGAGGCCTCCACCCGGCGGATCTCGCCCCGCTCGGGCATGGAGGCGCAGCCGCCGATCAGCAGTCCGACGGCCCCCAGGGCCAGCGCGACCAGGGCGGCCCGGTGCCGCCCGGCCGTCCCGGCCCGTTCGCCCCGTACGCGGTCCCGTACGCCTGCCGACGCGCGCTCAGCGTCCTCCACCGGTTCCATCCTCCTGTGCTGCGCTCTGATCGGCGGGCCTGGCCACGACCCGGGAGCCGTTGCCGGGCAGCGCCGTGGGGTCGGCGGGCACCGGCTGGGCGGTGGCGACCGCCGGCCTGGGCGGTATCGGGTCGCGGTCGGGGCGCTCGGTGCGCCCGTCGGGCTGCGTGCCGGGGCCGCCGGGCCCGCCCGCGCGTCCGGGGTCGCCGGCGGCGGCCTTGGCGCGGTTGGCCCGGGAGTCCTCGGGCTCCAGCGGGATCGGGGATCCGCGCAGGGGCTCGTCGGCGGTCCGGGGCAGGGTCAGGCGGAACTGGGAGCCCCCGCCGGGCTCGCCCCAGGCCTGGAGCCAGCCGCCGTGCAGGCGGGCGTCCTCGACGGCGATGGACAGGCCGAGGCCGGTGCCGCCGGTCGTGCGCGCCCGCGCGGGGTCGGCCCGCCAGAAGCGGTTGAAGACGCGGGTGGCCTCGCCGGGCTTGAGCCCGACCCCGTAGTCGCGGACGGCGACCGCGACGGCACCGCCGGCCGAGGCCAGCCGGACCACCACGTCGCGGCCCTCGCCGTGCTCGACGGCGTTGACCACGAGGTTGCGCAGCACCCGCTCCACGCGCCGGGCGTCGGCCTCGGCGATGACGGGCTGCGTGTCGCCGAGGACCCGGATCCGGGTGCCCTTGTGCTCCGCGAGCGGTTCGGCACCGTCGATGACGCGGCGTACGACGTCCCGCAGGTCGATGGGCTCGGCCTGGAGGTCGGCGGCGCCCGCGTCGAAGCGGCTGATCTCCAGCAGGTCGGAGAGCAGCGACTCGAAGCGGTCGAGCTGTCCGGCGAGCAGCTCGGCGGAGCGCGCGGTGACCGGGTCGAAGTCGACCCGGGCGTCATGGATGACGTCGGCGGCCATGCGTACCGTCGTCAGCGGGGTGCGCAGCTCGTGCGAGACGTCCGAGACGAACCGGCGCTGCATCCGCGACAGCTCCTCCAGCTGCTGGATCTTGTTCTGGAGGTTCTGGGCCATCTTGTTGAAGGCTTCGCCCAGGCGGGCGATGTCGTCCTCGCCGGTGACCTTCATCCGTTCCTGGAGCCGCCCGGCCGAGAGCCGCTCGGCGATGCCGGCGGCCATCCGTACGGGGGTGACGATCTGGCGCACCACGAGCCAGGCGATGGCGCTGAGCAGGGCGACGACGAACAGGCCGGCGGTGGCGATGGTGCTCTTGACCAGGTTGAGGGACTCCTCCTCCTGGCCGAGCGGGAAGAGGTAGTACAGGTCGTACGGGTCGCCGTTGATGTCGGTGAGCCGCTTGCCGATGACCAGCGCGGGCGCCGGGGGCTTCTCCCCGGCCCCGGCGGTGTACCGGATCTGCCAGAACGTCTTGAAAGTGCCGGTGGCGTGGTTGACGGAGCGGCGCAGCGCCGGCGGGACGCTCGCGGTCGGGTCGACGTTCCCGGAGGCGCGGGCGCCCTTGACGCCCTGGGCGCCCGGTGCGGCCTGCTCGCCGGTGCCGGCGCCGAGCGCGACCACCTCGAAGGCGGTCTGGCCGCCGCTGGCGAGCTGCTTGACGAGCGAGTTCATCCAGGTGCTGGCGTCCCTGCCGACCTTGTTGTCGGTGGCGTCGGGTCCGTCGGCGGCGAAGGGGGTGTTGGCCTTCTCCTGTGCGACCGCGAACCCTCCGGCGGCCTGGCTCTGGGCGGCCTCCTCCTTGGCGGCGAGGAGCCCCTCGGAGACCTGGGCGATGACGACGAAGCCCAGTGCGAGGACCACGGCGAGCGACATCAGCAGGGTGGCGGCGACCACCCGGAGCTGGATGTTGCGCCGCCAGATCCGGACAGCCGGAAGCAGCGGCCGGCGTACGAGGCGTACGCACAGCCGCAGGAGCGGGCCGCCGGGTGCTCCGTCCTGGAGCAGCCGGGCGCCCCGCAGGGCTCCCCAGCGGGAGCCGCCCCGGGCCTTGCCGGGCTGCACGTCAGCTGGGTCCGGCCTTGTAGCCGACACCCCGCACCGTCACGACGATCTCGGGGCGCTCCGGGTCCTTCTCGACCTTGGAGCGCAGGCGCTGCACGTGCACGTTGACCAGGCGGGTGTCCGCCGCGTGCCGGTAGCCCCAGACCTGCTCCAGCAGCACCTCGCGGGTGAAGACCTGCCAGGGCTTGCGGGCGAGGGCGACCAGCAGGTCGAACTCGAGCGGGGTCAGCGCGATGGAGGCGCCGTCGCGCTTGACCGAGTGCCCCGCCACGTCGATGACCAGGTCACCGATGGCGAGCTGCTCGGGCGCGGGCTCCTCCGACCGGCGCAGACGCGCCCTGATACGGGCCACCAGCTCCTTCGGCTTGAACGGCTTGACGATGTAGTCGTCGGCGCCGGACTCCAGGCCGACCACCACGTCCACCGTGTCGCTCTTGGCGGTGAGCATGACAATAGGCACGCCCGACTCGGCCCGGATCAGTCTGCACACCTCTATGCCGTCCCGTCCGGGCAGCATGAGGTCGAGCAGCACGAGGTCCGGCTTGGCCTCCCGGAAGGCAGCCAGTGCCTTGTCGCCGTCCGCTACGAACGACGGCTCAAAACCTTCTCCACGCAGCACAATGCCGAGCATCTCGGCCAGCGCGGTGTCGTCGTCGACGACAAGGACGCGTCCCTTCATGGTTGACATCATCCCATTAGCTAATCGTTACCCGGCGGTGAGCTGTCCCACAGCCAAAAGGGCTGGAAATCGCCCCTCGGACCTGCGTGGAGATCAGGACGACCAGTCTGCCCCGGATCCGCGCGACAATTGAAGGGCGGGCGGCGCGGGATCCGGGGGACGGCCGGTCCCCGCGAAGCGCCTCCATGGCACGATGGCAGCCGACCAGCGCGCCCGCCACGGCAGGTGCACGTGAAGGAGCGACGATGAACGACTCTCCGGGCTGGGCCGCGCCCGGATCCCCGTCCGACGGCCAGGGCTCCGACGCCGACCGCCCGACCGCCCAGCCGTCCGGCACCGCCCCCGGCGAGGGCACCGGCTCCGGCGAGGGCACCGCCCCCGGCGCCGCCGGCAGCAAGTGGTCCGCCGCCCAGCCGCCGCCCGGCCAGTGGTCGAGCCCCGCGCCCGGCCCCTCCCCGCAGCCCGCCCCGAACCCCCAGCAGCGGCAGAACCCCGGCTGGGGAACGCAGCCCGGCAACCCGTACCCGTACCCGGGCGGCTGGGACAGCACCCCGCCCGCCGCCAAGCCCGGCGTGATCCCCCTGCGCCCCCTGGGCCTGGGCGAGATCCTCGACGGCGCGGTCAGCACCCTGCGCGGCCACTGGCGTCCCGTGCTCTCCGTCAGCCTGGTCGTCGCCGCCCTCACCCAGGTCGTCCTGCTCCTCGTCCAGCGCGCCTGGCTGGACGGCCTCCCCGTCGCCGACGAAGACCTCACCCGGTCCCAGGCCGTCGAGGTCATGGGCAACACCGCCCTGTTCTACGCCCTCCAGTACTTCCTGGAAATCCTCGGGCTGCTCCTGGTCACCGCCCTGCTGGCACCCGTCGTCAGCCGCGCCGTCCTCGGCCAGGCCTCCACCGTCTCCGGCACCCTGAAGGCCGTACGCCCGCTCGCCCCCCGCATGCTCGCCCTGATCGGCCTGCTGCTCCTCGGCTCCGTAGCCGCCGTCCTGCTCCCGACGCTCCCCGGCATCCTCGCCGGCAGCGCCCTGCTGACCGCCCTCGGCGTCCCCTTCGGCTTCGTGCTCCTGGCCTGGTTCTACGTGACCTTCGCACTGGCCCCGCCCGCGCTGATGCTGGAACGCGGCTCGGCGGTCGCCGCCCTCAAGCGGTCCACGAAGCTGGTCAAGGGCTCCTGGTGGCGGATCTTCGGCATCAGCCTGCTGATCTGGCTGATCCGCACCATCACCGCCATGGTGATCGTGACGCCCTTCGTGGGCGTCGCCCTCCTCGCCGCCCCCGAAGGCCTCACCAGCCTCTTCAACGGCTCCGCCGCACCCAGCTGGACCTTCCTGATCATCAGCGCGATCGGCGGGGTCGTCGCCGCCACCGTCACCGTTCCCATGCAGACCGGCGTCACCACCCTCCTCTACATCGACCAGCGCATCCGCCGCGAGGCCCTCGACCTGGAGCTCGCCCGCGCCGCCGGCCTGGACGGCTACGGCGCCACGAGCCCCGCCGACCGGCCCGCGGGCTGACCCACCGATGAGCACGGGGGGACTCATCACCACCAGCACCGCGGCCCTGCTGCCCGCCGCCGAGACACCACCGCTGACCACCCCGCGCGAGGCCGCCCGCGAGGCGGCCGAACGCGAGCTGGCGAAGCCCGCCTACCACCAGGAGGAGCCCGGGCTGATCGAGCGCGCCCTGGACCGCTTCTGGGAGTGGCTCGGGGACGTCCTCGACGGCGCCTCAGGAGCCACCCCCGGCGGCTGGGCCGGCCTCCTCGCCATCGCCGTCGTCCTCGTCCTCCTCGTCGCCGCCCTCTGGTGGCGGCTCGGCACCCCCCGCCGCACCGCCACCGGCCCCGGCACCCTCTTCGACGAAGGCCCGCGCAGCGCCTCCGACCACCGCACCGCCGCCGACGCCCACGCCGCGGCCGGCCGCTGGAACGAAGCCGTCCAGGAACGCATGCGCGCCGTCGTCCGCTCCCTCGAGGAACGCACCCTCCTCGACCCCCGCCCCGGCCGCACCGCCGACGAAGCCGCCGCCGAAGCCGCGCTCTCCCTCCCCGAGCACGCCGCCGCCCTCCGCTCCGCCGCGCGCACCTTCGACGACGTCACCTACGGCGGCCGCACCGCCGGCCCCGACACCTACGCCCGCCTGCGCACCCTCGACCTCGCCCTGGAACGCGCCAAGCCGCTCCTGACGGGACCCACCGCATGACCGGCCCCACGGACCCCACCCCGGCCCCCGCCACCCCGTACGGGCCCGTCCGGGGCGACGGGCGGACCTCCACCGCCCTCAGCGGCGCCCAGCTCTGGGCCCGCTCCCGCGGACCGCTCCTCGTACTCGGCATCCTCCTCGCCGCCGCCGTCCTCCTCGCCGGACTCCAGGCCGGCGACCACCACGGCCGCCTCGACCCGCGCTCAGCCGACCGCGACGGCAGCCGCGCCATCGCCCAGCTCCTCAAGGAGCGCGGCGTCACCACCCGCGTGGTCACCAGCGCGGCCGACGCAGCCGCCGCGGCCGGCCCCGGCACCACCCTGCTCATCACCGACCCCGACCTGCTCGGCGAGCCCCAGCGACGCGCCGTCCGCTCCGCCATGGACCCCTCCGGCGGCCGCACCGTCCTCATCGCCCCCAGCGGCCCCGGGCTCCCCGACCTGGCCCCCGCCACCCACACCGAGTCCTTCGCCCAGGGCAACGACCTCGACCCCGCCTGTGCCCTGCCCGCCGCCACCACCGCCGGCCGCGCCGGCACCGGCGGCGGCCTCCGCTACAGCACCGGCCTCCCCGGAGCCACCGCCTGCTACCCCAGCAAGGGCCACCCCACCGTCCTCGTACTCCCCGGCACCACCAAGGGCGGCGACACCGTCCTCCTCGGCTCCGAGCGGATCCTGCTCAACCAGCACCTCGCCGAGGAAGGCAACGCCTCCCTCGCCCTCCAGCTCCTCGGCTCCCGCCCCGACCTCGTCTGGTACCTGCCCACCCTCGCGGACATGCCCGACGACGGCCCCGCCGAGGAGAAGAGCCTCCTCGACCTCGTCCCCTCCGGCTGGCTCTGGGCACTGCTCCAGCTGTTCGTCGCCGCCGTCCTCGCCGCCCTCTGGCGCGCCCGCCGCCTCGGCCCCCTCGTCACCGAGAACCTGCCCGTCGCCATCCGCGCCTCCGAGACCACCGAGGGCCGCGCCCGCCTCTACCGCAAGGCCTCCGCCCGCGACCGCGCCGCCACCGTGCTGCGCGCCGCCGCCCGCGAACGCCTCGCCGCGCTGGTCGGCGTACCGCCCGCCCAGGCCCACGACCCCGCGGCCCTGGTCCCCGCCGTCGCCGCCCGCCTGACCCGCACGGCCGGACCCGACACGGCCACCACCCTCTTCGGCACCACCCCCGCAGACGACGCGGCACTCGTCGCGCTCGCCGACCACCTCGACGCCCTCGAAAGAGAGGTCCGCACCTCATGACGGCCACCACGGACAGCGCCCGCTCCTCCCTGGAAGCGCTCCGCACCGAGATCGCGAAGGCCGTGGTCGGCCAGGACTCCGCCGTCACCGGCCTCGTCGTCGCACTCCTGTGCCGCGGCCACGTCCTCCTCGAAGGCGTCCCCGGCGTAGCCAAGACCCTCCTCGTCCGCGCCCTCGCGGCCTCCCTCGCACTCGACACCAAGCGCGTCCAGTTCACCCCCGACCTGATGCCGAGCGACGTCACCGGCTCCCTCGTCTACGACGCCCGCACCGCCGAGTTCTCCTTCCAGGACGGCCCCGTCTTCACCAACCTCCTCCTCGCGGACGAGATCAACCGGACGCCCCCCAAGACCCAGTCCTCGCTCCTCGAGGCCATGGAGGAGCGCCAGGTCACCGTCGACGGCACCCCGCGCCGGCTCCCCGAACCCTTCCTCGTCGCCGCCACCATGAACCCCGTCGAGTACGAGGGCACGTACCCCCTCCCCGAAGCCCAGCTGGACCGCTTCCTCCTCAAGCTCACCGTCCCCCTGCCCTCCCGCGAGGACGAGATCGGCGTCCTGACCCGGCACGCCGCCGGCTTCGACCCGCGCGACCTGCACGCCGCCGGCATCCGCCCCGTCGCCGGCGCCCAGGAGCTCGAAGCCGCCCGCAAGGCCGTCGAGGAGACCACCGTCTCCCCCGAGATCACCGCCTACGTCGTCGACATCTGCCGCGCCACCCGCGAATCGCCCTCCCTGACCCTCGGCGTCTCCCCCCGCGGCGCGACCGCCCTCCTGGCCACGTCCCGCGCCTGGGCCTGGCTCACCGGCCGCGACTACGTCACCCCCGACGACGTGAAGGCCCTCGCCCTGCCCACCCTGCGCCACCGCGTGCAGCTGCGCCCGGAAGCCGAAATGGAGGGCGTCACCGCCGACGCGGTCATCTCCGCGATCCTCACCCACGTCCCCGTCCCCCGCTGATGGCCCTCACCGGACGCGCCGCCCTGCTCGCGGCCCTCGGCAGCCTCCCCGTCGGCATCCTCGAACCGAGCTGGACGGGCCTCCTCGCCGTCAACGGCACCATCGGCCTGGCCTGCGCGGTCGACTACGCCCTCGCCGCCCCCGTACGCGGCCTGCGGCTCACCCGAACGGGTGCCACCACGGTCCGCCTCGGCGACACCGCCGACGTCCACCTCACCGTCACCAACCCCGGCACCCGCACGCTGCGCGCCCGTCTCCGCGACGCCTGGCCCCCCAGCAGCTGGCACCCCGGCACCGAAACGGCCGCCTCCCGCCACGCCCTGACCGTCCCCGCGGGGGAACGCCGCCGCGTCACGACCCGGCTGCGCCCCACCCGGCGCGGCGACCGCAAGGCCGCGCTCGTCACGATCCGCTCGTACGGTCCGCTCGGCCTGTGGGCCCGCCAGGGCTCCCACGACGTCCCCTGGACGGTCCGCGTCCTGCCGCCCTTCGCCAGCCGCAAGCACCTCCCGTCCCGCCTCGCGCGCCTGCGCGAACTCGACGGCCGCACCAGCCTCCTGACGCGCGGCGAGGGCACCGAGTTCGACAGCCTGCGCGACTACGTCCCGGGCGACGACACCCGCTCCATCGACTGGCGCGCCACCGCCCGCCGGCAGGAGGTCGCCGTCCGCACCTGGCGCCCCGAACGCGACCGCCACATCCTGATCTGCCTCGACACCGGCCGCACCTCGGCCGGACGCGTCGGCGACGCACCCCGCCTGGACTCCGCCATGGACGCCGCCCTGCTCCTGGCCGCGCTGGCGACGCGCGCCGGTGACCGCGTCGACCTGCTGGCCCACGACCGCCGCCCCCGCGCCCAGGTCCAGGGACGCTCCGCCGCCGACACCCTCCCGGCCTTCGTGAACGCCATGGCCGGCCTCGAACCGGAACTCGTCGAGACCGACTCCCGCACCCTGGTCTCCACCATCCTCCGCAGCGCCCCGCGCCGCTCCCTGGTGGTCCTCCTGACGAGCCTCGACGCGGCCCCCGTCGAAGAGGGCCTGCTGCCGCTCCTCCCCCGGCTCACCCAGCGCCACACGGTCATCGTGGCCTCGGTTGCGGACCCCCACATCGCCGGAATGGCCGCCGCACGCGGCTCCGTGGACGCCGTCTACGAGGCCGCGGCCGCCACCCAGACCCAGTCCCAGCGCCGCCGCACGGCGGAGCAGCTCACCCGCCACGGCGTCCACATCGTCGACGCCACCCCGGACACCCTGGCCCCCGCCCTCGCGGACACCTACCTCGCCCTGAAGGCCGCCGGCCGCCTGTAGCCTCCGTTGGTGTTCGGTGACACGGCTGGACAGGCTGGTCAGGCACCCACCCGGAGGACACCATGACCGACCTCACCCCGGAGCAGATGCGCCGTCTGCACGATTTCGCGGAGCAGCTCTCGGAGCTGGCCGAGTACCAGGAAGACCAGTGGAAGGTGCAGACCACCGACGGTCAGATCTTCCTCACGATGATGAGCCCCACGGCTCCCCGCGGCTTGAGCGTGGTGCGCCTGCGCCGCCAGGTCGAGGCGCAGACACCCGAGGTGATGGCCCTCAATGACACGAACATGGGGGATCCGGTGACCGGCCTGACCAAGGTCCCGGAACCTGATGGTCATCGCCGAGGAGGACGCCGACGACAGCGCCAAGGTCGTCAACTCCCGCGATGTCCTGATGGTGGTGGAGGTCGTCTCCCGTACGAACTCCTTGACCGATGTCCGTGACAAGCTGCACGACTACCCGAGGATGGGCGTCCCGCTGTACGTCGTGGTGGACCCTCGCAAGGACAAGAAGACCGTGACGGTGCACAGCGAGCCCTCGGAGGGGCCCGACGGCATCCGCTACCGCAGGAAGGTCCCGTACGCCTTCGGCGACGTCGTCACCGCCGACCGCTGGACGCTCGACACGAGCAGCCTGAAGAGCTACCCCACCGACTGGTGAAGCGGGCCGGCCGCTCCGACACGGTGACGGCCCGTCGGGGAAATGGCCCGTAAACGCAGAAAAGCCCCGCACCAGAAGGTGCGGGGCTTTCCCACAATGATTGTTCGGCGGCGTCCTACTCTCCCACAGGGTCCCCCCTGCAGTACC
>NZ_JBVHWK010000031.1:0-97070 GCF_055569445.1 Streptomyces sp. NPDC029122
TGCAGGGGGGACCCTGTGGGAGAGTAGGACGCCGCCGAACAATCATTGTGGGAAAGCCCCGCACCTTCTGGTGCGGGGCTTTTCTGCGTTCAGGGCGCGTTCAGCCGTTTACCAGCACGCGGTTCCCGTCAACCTCGGCTGACTGCTCGTATGGTGGCCCGATGGGCTACGAGCTGGTCATCTTCGACAACGACGGCGTCCTCGTGGACAGTGAGCCGCTCTCCGATACGGTCCCCACCTCGCGCGAGCTACGGCCCGTGCCCGGGGTGACCGAGGTGCTGGCGGCGCTGTCCGCGCTCGGCATGCCCTACTGCGTGACCTCCTCCTCCGGTCACGAGCAGATCCGGGCCACCCACGACGCGACCGGCATGGGCGAGTGGTTCGAAGAGGAGTGGATCTTCAGCGCGGAGGACGTCGGGCAGGACAAGCCTGCGCCGGATCTGTTCCTCCACGCCGCCGACATGATGGGCGTCGCCCCCGCGCGGTGCGTGGTGGTCGAGGCCGGCGCCGCCGGGGTGCGGGCCGCCCGGGCCGCCGGGATGGACGTGTTCGGCTTCACCTCCCTGGTCCCCGCCGAGGAACTCTCGGGCGCCACGGCCTGCTTCGGGGAGATGAAGGAGCTGTCCTCCCTGCTCGGGCTGGGCGACGGTTTGGGTGCGTGATCTCTCTACCCACCGGTAGCGGCGGGGCCTACGCTGTGCCGCCATGACGGTTGACGTACGGCTTCGCCGTGGGCGCGGCGCGCTCGGGTTCAGCTTCTTCGTGCAGGGGGTCGCCTTCGCCCTCCTGGTGACCCGGATCCCGGCCGTTCAGGACCGGTACGGGATATCCGACGGGCTGCTGCCCGCCTTCCTCGCCGGCGTGCCCGTCCTCGCCGGGGTCTCCAGCGTCGCCACCGAGCACCTGGTGAAGCGGGTCGGGCCGAGCGCGGTGCTGCGGTGGGCGCAGCCCGTCGTCCTGCTGGCCCTGCTCGGGGTGGGGGCCGGCCGGGGGATGGGGCAGGTGGCGGTGGCCCTGGGCGTGTTCGGGCTGGCGGTGGGCGCGCTGGACGCCTCGATGAACATGCTCGGGGTCAGCCTCCAGCGGGAGTACGGGCGCAGCGTCATGCTGGGCTTCCACGCCTCGTACAGCCTCGGCGGGATCCTCGGGGCGTCGGCGGCGTGGGCGGGGGCGCACTGGCAGCTGCCGCTGTTCGCGGGGTATCTGCCGGCGGTGGCGGTGTTGTTGCCGGCGGCGCTGCTGGCGAGCCGGTGGTACGTCGACGCGCGGGCCGGCGTCGGCAAGGCGGAGCAGGGGTGGCCGGCGGGCGGGGGGAAGCTGCTGCTGCCGCTGTGCCTGGTGATGGCCTGCGCGTACATCGGTGACTCGACGGTGGCGAACTGGAGTGCGAAGTACCTCCAGGACGTGCTGGGCGGCTCGGAGCAGCTCGCGACGGTCCCCTACAACGTGTACATGGTGACGACGCTGGCCGGGCGGGCCGTCGGCGACCTCGGGGTGCGCCGGTTCGGGGCGGTGGCCGTGGTGCGGGCCGGGACGGTGGTGGCGGCCGGCGGGTTCGCGGTGGTTGCGGTGGCGCCGGGGGCCTGGGTGGGGATGCTGGGCTTCACCCTGCTGGGGATCGGGCTGTGCGTGATCGTGCCGCAGACCTTCGCGGCGGCGGGGCGGTTGTTCCCCGGTGCTTCCGACACGGCGGTGGCGCGGCTGAACATCTTCAACTACGTGGGCTTCCTGATCGGTTCGCCGCTGGTCGGCGGGATCGGGGACGCCTGGAGCTATCGGGGCGCGATGGTGGTGCCGATGGTGCTGGTGCTGGTGACCTTGTTCTACGCCCGCTCGTTCGGCGCGGACCGGGCCCGATACGGTGTCGGGCATGAGCGGCGAGCCGGTGACCGGGCTGTTGATGTGGGACGAGGCGGTAACGGGGTATGACTTCGGACCGGGCCATCCGATGGACCCGGTGCGCCTGGCGCTGACCATGGGACTGGTCCGGGCCTTCGGGCTGGACCGGGAGATGGAGGTGCGGGCGGCCCGGGCGGCCGGGGAGTCGACGCTGCGGCTGGTCCACCGGGAGGACTACGTGGCCGCGGTGCGGGCGGTGTCGGCGGATCCCGGGGCGGCGGACGGCGCGTACGGGCTGGGGACGGTCGACGATCCGGCCTTCCCCGGGATCCACGAGGCGTCCGCGCTGATCGCCGGGCAGTCGGTGGCGGCGGCGGAGGCGCTGTGGCGCGGGGAGGCCGGGCACGCGGTGAACTTCGCGGGCGGTCTGCACCACGCGATGCCCGGCGGGGCGGCCGGGTTCTGCGTGTACAACGACGCGGCCCTGGCCATCGCGCGGCTGCTGGAGCTGGGCGCGGAGCGGGTCGCGTACGTGGACGTGGACGTGCACCACGGGGACGGGGTGCAGGCGGCCTTCTGGGACGACCCCCGGGTGCTGACGGTGTCGTTGCACGAGCACCCGCGGACGCTGTTCCCGCAGACGGGCTGGCCCGAGGAGACGGGTGGTCCGGGCGCCGAGGGGAGCGCGGTGAACGTGGCGCTGCCGGCGGGGACCGGGGACGAGGGGTGGCTGCGGGCCTTCCACGCGACGGTGCCGGAGCTGCTGGCGGGCTTCCGGCCGCAGGTGCTGGTGACCCAGCACGGGGCCGACACGCACTTCGAGGACCCCCTCGCGCACCTGGCGGTGTCGCTGGACGCGCAGCGCGCGGTGCAGGAGGCCTGTCACGCCCTGGCGCACGAGTACGCGGGCGGGCGGTGGCTGGCGCTGGGCGGCGGCGGGTACGCGGTGGTGGACGTCGTACCGCGGTCCTGGACGCACCTGGTGGGGATCGCGGCACACCGGCCGGTGGATCCGCGGGCGGAGGTGCCGCAGTCGTGGCGGGACGAGGCGTACGCGCGGACGCGGCAGCCGGGGCCGGCCCGGATGACGGACGGGCGGACGCCGGGATGGCGGGACTGGGACGCCGGTTACGATCCGGCGGACCGTACGGATCAGGCCGTTCTGGCGACGCGGAAGGCGGTGTTCCCGTTGCGCGGGATGCTGGTGTGACGGTGTGTCAGTCCTTGCCACGGTTACGCCAACTGTGGGGCCGTTCGGCGAAATTGATGAACCGGCAGATCCGGTGCGGCAGCATCGGAGGGTGTTGAGCACCGGCGCGTTGCGTGCGCATCTGCTGGCCGCCCGGTTGGCCGGGCCCGTCGCCACGACGCGGGAGGAGAGTCTGCGCAGGTACCGGCTGTTCGCGGCGGGGGATCCGCGGGTGTTGCTGGGGCTGGAGCCGGAGCGGCGCTGGGGTGTGGGCGAGCTGCTGGGGCTGATGGCGGCCAAGTGCGGGGTCTCGGCGGATCCGTCGCACGTCACGGGCCCGGACGTGATCGATCCGGAGCGGACGCTGGCGGCCCTGGAGGCCTTCGCGGAGCGTCTGGCGGTGGCGGCGGGGGCCCGGTCGCCCGTGCTGCTGGGGACGGGGCACCCGCACCGGCTCCTGCCCTTCTACGCCGCTTTGGCGGGGGCGTTGTCGGCGGCGGGATGTGTTGTCCTCACTCCGGCGCAGGGGGTGGATGTCGACATGGCGACCCGGTTCGGGGTACGCCCGCACCGCCTCGACTACGTACGGGGGGTCGCTCTGGTGCGGGAGCCCGGCGCGCGGGGGGCCGGGAGTGCCACCGGCGCACACTCCCATTCGCCGCTGCCGGTTCGGCTGGCGCTGGGTGCGCTGGCGGAGGCCGGGGGGCCGCTGCCGGAGCTGGTGGTGGGGGACCACGGGTGGGTCTGCGGTGCAGGTCAGCTCGGTGTGGAGGCGATCGGGCTGGGGGATACGGATGATCCGGCGCTGTTCGTCGGGGAGGCCGAGGGGCGGGTGGCGGTGGCCGTTCCGCTTGATGACGGGGTGCGCTCGGACTACTACGGGCCGCTGATCCGGCACGTGTTGCACCGCGCCGGGCTGTCGGGGCGTCAGGAGTGGCCGTAGCTCCTCTTCCCCACTCGTATCACCCGCCCCTACTCTGGGGAGTGAGCGTGCGACGACGAGGAGTAACCGGAGGGGAAGCCGGTGCCCGTCATGCGCGGAAGGTCAGGTGGGTGTCATGGCTGCTGGCGAGAGGCCTCTCAGCGAGGTTCAGTTCCTGACCGTGGCGGAGGTCGCCTCGGTGATGCGAGTGTCGAAGATGACCGTGTACCGGCTGGTGCACAACGGTCATCTGCCCGCGATCCGGGTGGGCCGGTCCTTCCGGGTCCCCGAGAACGCGGTCCACGAGTACCTCCGGGAGTCCTTCGTGGGGGTGGAGTCGGCCTGAGATTCGGCATCCTGTCGAGGCTCGGCCACACCTGCGGAGGGCTCGGATTACAAGCTCGGACCTCGGGCGGGTAGGCTAGGCCGACGTAGGTCGTGTGGGCCCAGACGCCCCGCACCAGTGAAGAGAAGTGAGCGAGGGTAGTCGTGGGCTCTGTTATCAAGAAGCGGCGCAAGCGGATGGCTAAGAAGAAGCACCGCAAGCTGCTCAAGCGCACCCGCGTCCAGCGCCGTAACAAGAAGTAAACGGCAGCTGTACGTGTTTTCCGCAGCCCCTCCACCATCCTGGTGGGGGGGCTGCGGTGCAGTCGGGGGTACTTCATCGAGGGAGGCGCTGAGCTCGTGGGGAAGGTCGTGCTCGTCACCGGGGCAGCCCGGCAGCTGGGGGGCCGCTTCGTGCGCCGCGTCCAGCGCGACCCCGAGGTGGAACGGGTCATCGCGGTCGACGCGGTGAGCCCGCCGCACCGGCTCGGTTCGGCCGAGTTCGTGCGGGCGGACATCAGGCAGTCGGCCATCGCCCGGGTGCTCGCGGAGCACGCCGTGGACACGGTGGTCCATCTCGCGGTCACCGGCGGCGCCGCCGCGGGCCTGCCGGGCGGGCGCAGCGCCGTCAAGGAAACGAACGTCATCGGGACCATGCAGCTCCTGGGGGCCTGCCAGAAGTCCCCGACGGTACGGCGGCTCGTGGTGAAGTCGAGCACCAGCGTGTACGGGGGCACGGCGCGGGACCCGGCCGTCTTCACGGAGACCACGCAGCCCAAGACGCTGCCGGCGGGCGGCTTCGCGAAGGACGCCGCCGAGGTCGAGGGCTACGTACGGGGCTTCGCGCGCCGGCGGCCGGACGTGGCGGTGTGCGTGCTGCGCTTCGCCAACATCCTGGGGCCGTTCGCGGACTCGGCGCTCGCGGAGTACTTCTCCATGCCGGTGATGCCCACGGTCCTGGGGTACGACCCGAGGCTGCAGTTCGTCCACGAGGACGACGTGATGGACGTGCTGCGGCTGGCGGCGGGGGAGCCCGAGCGGGGGACGCTGAACAGCGGGACCTTCAACATCGCGGGCGACGGGGTGCTGCTGCTGTCGCAGTGCGCGCGGCGGCTGGGGCGGCCGGCGGTGCCCTTCCCGCTGCCCGCGGTGACGTGGGTGGGGCAGGCGCTGCGGGCGGTGGGGGCGACGGACTTCTCGCCGGAGCAGATCCGGCTGCTGACGTACGGGCGGGTCGTGGAGACCACGCAGATGCGGGAGACGCTGGGCTTCCGGCCGATGTACACGACCGCCGAGACCTTCGCGGACTTCGCGCGCAGCCGGGGCGGCGGGCTGCTGCCGCCGGAGCGGGTGGGGCGGGCCGTGGGGCGGATCGCGGAGCTGTTGGACGTTGACGAGGGAGTGGAGCGATAGTGGCCGACGCCAAGGTCATCCCGTTCGACGAGGACCGGCCGCGCCGGCGGTCCGGCGCGGCCCGGAAGGTACGGGCGGTCCCGGACCGGCCGGAGGCGGTACAGCCGGTCGTGGAGCCCCTGGACGGGCCGGAGGCCGGGGCCGCGCGGGCGGGGGGTGACGGCGGCTGGGACCGGCGGATCGCGGGCGGGCTGGCGTTCCTGCGGCGGCGGATCACGGGCGAGTACGAGGTCGACGAGTTCGGCTACGACAAGGAGCTGACGGACCAGGTCCTGATGTCCTTGATGCGGCCGCTGTTCGACAAGTACTTCCGGGTGG
The DNA here is from genome assembly GCF_055569445.1 of Streptomyces sp. NPDC029122. NCBI lineage: Bacteria > Bacillati > Actinomycetota > Actinomycetes > Kitasatosporales > Streptomycetaceae > Streptomyces > Streptomyces sp. NPDC029122. Next base: position 6,006 of record NZ_JBVHWK010000031.1, read on the forward strand.
AGGTCAAGGGCGTCGAGAACATCCCGAAGGAGGGCGGCGCGCTGATCGTCGCCAACCACTCGGGGACGCTCCCGCTGGACGGGCTGATGCTCCAGGTGGCCGTCCACGACCACCATCCGGCCGAGCGGCACCTGCGGCTGCTGGCGGCGGACCTGGTGTTCATGCTGCCGGTGGTGAACGAGCTCGCGCGGAAGGCCGGTCACACGCTGGCCTGCGCGGAGGACGCGCAGCGGCTGCTGGAGGCCGGGGAACTGGTCGGGGTGATGCCGGAGGGCTTCAAGGGGATAGGGAAGCCGTTCGGTGAGCGGTACAAGCTCCAGCGGTTCGGGCGGGGCGGGTTCGTCTCGACGGCGCTGCGAGCGGGCACGCCGATCGTGCCGTGCTCGATCGTGGGGGCGGAGGAGATCTACCCGATGATCGGGAACGCCAAGACGCTGGCGCGGCTGCTGGGGCTGCCGTACTTCCCGGTGACGCCGACGTTCCCGTGGCTGGGGCCGTTGGGGGCGGTGCCGCTGCCGACGAAGTGGACCATCCAGTTCGGGGAGCCGATCCCGACGGACGGGTACGCGCCGGAGGCCGCCGAGGACCCGATGCTGATGTTCAACCTGACGGACCAGGTGCGGGAGCAGATCCAGCACACGCTGTACAAGCTGCTGGTGCAGCGGAGGTCCGTCTTCTTCTGAGGCCCGGGCTTCTGGTGCCCGGGCTTCTGGTGCCCGTGCTTCTGATGTCCGGGCCGCTGGCGCTCGCGCGGGAACGCCAGGCGGGGTTGGAGCAGCCAACCGCGCCTGGCGTTCCGCTTCTTACTCGGCGTCCTCCGCCTGGATGCCCAGGCCCGGGAGGAGGCCCGGGAGGAGCGGCGGGAGGGTGATGTCCGGCTGGGGCTGGGCCGGGGCCGCCGGGGGCGGTGCGGACTGGCCGTGCGCCGGCGGATTCAGCAGGTTGCCCGTGCCGCCCAGGAGGCCGCTGCCGGGGGCCGGGGCGTGGCTTCCGGAGGGGCTGGGGGCGGCGGGGGACTGGGCCGAGGCCGGGCCGTCCGGTGCCGGTGCGGACTGCTGCTTGCCCGGCGCCGGGGCGCTCGGCCTGCCCGGGGTGCCGCCCGGGACGGTGCGGTGCTGCTCCGGGGGCTTGGGCAGCAGGCCCTCGAGCGGCGCCACCTCATCGTCTATGGCCTGGAAGACCGAAGTGACCTGGTTCCCCACGTCCATGAGCTGCGGCGGCAGGCTGGACCGGATCCGGCCCCACGCGTCGCGGTGGGAGTGGGAGAACGAGGACAGGGTCTGGATCGGGCCGAGCGAACCGTCCCGCTCGTAGGCGGCCTGGAGCAGCCGGTGGCCCTCCGCCGCGTCGTGCTGCATGCCTGCCAGCGCCCGCCGGATCGCGCCCAGGACCTCGTGGTCCAGGGGGCCGGAGCGGCCGCGTTCCATCAGCCGGCGCGCTTCGGACATGCGGTTGGAGGCTCGGTCGAGGTAGACCTCGCCCCGGTCCGGGCCCTCGTCGGCCATGCCCAGCTTCAGGTCCTCCATGCCCAGCTTGACCGGGTAGAGGGGATCACCGGGCAGGGCGTCGGTGCTGGCAGCGGCCACTCCGCTGAAGGCCCCTGCGGCCACACCCACGGTGAGGCCCCCCGCTGCGATGCCCTTGGACCAGCGGGAGCGGGGCCGCAATTTCCGGAGCGAGGTCGCCCGGTGGGCGCCGCGGCCGGTCCGCTGCTCGGGCACCAGAGGGTCCGCGGCGGCACCGCCCCCGGCCCTCTCCTCCATCACCATGGCCTCCATGGCGGCGACGAGCTGTGCTCGTTGCACCACTTTGACCTCGGGGTCCAGCACCGGGCGCGGCATTTCGCCGAGCACGTTCGCCAGGGCCAACAACCGTTCGTGGTCGGCGGATTCGGCAGGTGCCTCGGGCTGCTCGGCCGCCGGGTCCGGTTCTGAAAGACCGGACGCGGTCCGGTCCTCCAGGGCCTGGGCGAAGGCGTTCGCCCGCCGGTGCGGAGTCACGTTCGCGATCACTGGCGGCACCTCCTCTCGTCATGACGATCGACTCCCCCAGGTGTCCGGAAGGTTGCCTTCCTTGAGCACGTCCACCCTTTCGGGTGAGCGGCTTCGGGCAGGGCGTGTCCACAGGGAGCCTGCATTCCGCACAACGAGCGGCGCGGCACTTGGGTTACGGACGAAGGATGATCGGACCACAGCGTCATCGAGGGGTCACCGGGTGTGAGGTCGGGTCGTGCGGGAGAGGGTCAGCGGGCGTCGTCCGGCAGCAGGCGGGCCAGGGTGCGGACCGCCCGGTACTGGAGCGTTTTGATGGCTCCTTCGTTCTTGCCCATCACCCGGGCGGTCTCGGCGACCGAGAGGCCCTGGAGGAAGCGCAAGGTGACGCACTCCTGCTGCTGGGGGTTCAGTTTCCGTACGGCTTCGAGCAGGGCCGCGTTGGAGAGGGACTCCAGGACGGAGTCCTCGGGGCTGCGCTCCACCTCGTTGGCGTCGAGCATCTCGCCGGTGGTGACCTCCAGGCGGAAGCGGCTGGACTTGAAGTGGTCCGCCACCAGGTTCCGCGCGATGGTCACCAGCCAGGCGCCGAAGTCACGGCCCTGCCAGGTGAAGGTGGAGATGCGGCGCAGCGCCCGCAGGAAGGTCTCACTGGTGAGGTCCTCCGCGGTCGCCTTGCCGCCGACGCGGTAGTAGATGTAGCGGTACACCGTGTCGCTGTACTGGTCGTAGAGGCGGCCGAAGGCGTCCGCCTCGCCGGCCTGGGCGCGTTCGACCAGGTCCATCATGCGGGCCTGGTCGCTGTCCGCGGTGGGGCGGCGGGCGGTGGGCGTGCTGGTTCCGCCGGCGGCGGCCGCGCGACCGCGTCTGCCCACGGTGGCTCCGCCGTCCGTCAGGGCGTAGCAAGGGCCGGCCGGGCCGAGGCCGGCAGGGACCGCGGCGGCGAGGGCGGGGACGGCGTACGCGGTGGGGACGAAGCCGCGCAGGTGGTCGAGGACCGTCGCGCGCAGCGTAGCCAGGCCCGAGGCGTCAACCCCGACAGGTGGGTACACGGGACTCCCAGAGGCAGAGCTTCCATCACGTGCAGTGCGGGACCGTTCACCCGTCGTGGCGACAGATGGGCGGCGGCATGCGTTTGAGGAGAATAACGCTTCGTACAGGCAGCGCTACACCCAGTTGCCTAAATCACCGGTTCCGACATTTCTGTTGCGTGTCGAGGGCATATTCAGGCCCGGTTGGTGATCGATTCCTGATCGCTTGGAGACGCGGAATGGACGCTTCCACGCTGGCTCGCGACCGGGTCGGGCAGGCCGGAGTGCCGCGCCGACGGCGCGGGTAGAGGGGAGCGAATGACCGCCGGGCGGCCTGCGGGAAGGCCCTGGCCCGGTGTTGCTACCGGCGGCGCCGGTGCAGGGCGATGGCGGCGGCCGCGCCGCCCGCGATCGCGCCGACCCCGGCGGCGGCCGGGACGCCGACCTTCACGGCCTTGCGGCCGGTCCGATAGTCGCGCAGCCGCCAGTCGTGGGCCCGGGCATGCTTGCGCAGTTTTGTGTCGGGATTGATCGCGTACGGATGTCCGACCAGGGACAGCATCGGGATGTCGTTGTGCGAATCGCTGTACGCCGCGCAGCGTTCGAGGTCGAGGCCCTCGGCGGCGGCCAGCGCGCGCACCGCCTCCGCCTTCGCGGGGCCGTGCAGCGGCTCGCCGACCAGGCGCCCGGTGTAGATCCCGTCCACGGACTCCGCGACGGTGCCCAGGGCGCCGGTCAGGCCGAGGCGGCGGGCGATGATCGTGGCCGTCTCGACGGGGGCGGCGGTGACCAGCCACACCTTCTGGCCGGCGTCGAGGTGCGCCTGGGCCAGGGCGCGGGTGCCCGGCCAGATCCGCTCCGCCATGTACTCGTCGTAGATCTCCTCGCCGATGGCCGTGAGTTCGGAGACCTTGTGGCCCTTGACGATGGACAGGGCGCTGTCGCGCGCGTCCTGCATGTGCTCGGGGTCCTCGACCCCGGCGAGCCGGAACCAGGCCTGCTGCCAGGCGAAGCGGGCCAGTTCGCGGCGGCGGAAGAACTCGCGCTTGTAGAGGCCGCGGCCGAAGTGGAAGATCGCGGCGCCCTGCATGACGGTGTTGTCGAGGTCGAAGAAGGCGGCGGCGAGGTCGTCGCCGTGGACCGGGAACTCCGGCTCGGCGGCTTCGAGTACGGCCTCGGGGGCGGTCTCCGGTGGCGCTCCGGTCAGGGCCTGCGGCGCGACGGCCGGCCCGGCGGTGTGCGGGGCGCCGGCCTGCGCGGTCTTGCGGGCGGCCTCGGCCGAGGCCTCGCCGGCCAGCACGCTCCGCGCTGTCGCGGAGCGCTTACGGGGGGTGAGCCATCCGAGAGCGGCCATGACGCGAGCATAGCCATTGTGTTCGGGAGTTCCCGAACCGCCGGGAGACGGGGCGGTTAACTCTTCGGACCCCCCGGCCCGGCGCGGGACAATGGCCGCATGAGTCCTCTGCTGCGCCGTAAGGAAAAGAAGCGTCCCGAGGAGCGGATGGTGACGCTCGTGGGGAAGCCGGGGTGCCATCTCTGCGACGACGCCCAGGAGGTGATCGAGAAGGTGTGTGCCGAGACGGGCGCACAGTGGGAGAAGAAGGACATCTCGCAGGACGAAGAGCTCTACCGGCTGTACTGGGAGCAGATCCCGGTGGTGCTGGTCGACGGTGAACAGCACACCTTCTGGAGGGTGAACCCTGACCGGCTGCGGCGGGCGTTGGGAGCCTGACCGTTTCGCCCGTTACCATCATGGGCGATTTATGGGGACTCGGGGGCGTATCGATGAGGAGTGTGTACCGTTTTGCCCCCCTCGGGATTTGAACGGGTTCGGCCCGTTCCCGGTCCGGGCCCCCTCTGCCCAGCCCGCGTGACCCCGGTCACTTTGCTCGGACAAAGCGGACACAATCTTTGTGCACGCGTTCACAAAGACATAGCCTGCATTCGACGGGGCGGTCCTGGGACAAAAGGCCGCCTGCAGCCCCGCTCATCCCGCAGGAGCATCGTGGCAACTGGCCGAACTCACCGACCGGCGACCCGCAGCCGAGGTATTCCCGAGGCCACTGTCGCCCGGCTTCCGCTGTACTTGCGCGCCCTCACCGCGCTCTCCGAGCGATCGGTGCCCACGGTGTCCTCCGAGGAGCTCGCCGCCGCGGCCGGAGTCAACTCCGCGAAGCTGCGCAAGGACTTCTCGTACCTCGGTTCGTACGGGACGCGCGGCGTCGGCTACGACGTCGAGTACCTCGTCTACCAGATCTCCCGCGAGCTCGGCCTGACCCAGGACTGGCCGGTCGTCATCGTCGGGATCGGCAACCTCGGCGCGGCCCTCGCCAACTACGGCGGTTTCGCGTCGCGCGGCTTCCGCGTGGCGGCGCTGATCGACGCCGACCCGGCCATGGCCGGCAAGCCGGTGGCCGGCATGCCCGTGCAGCACACCGACGACCTCGAGAGGATCATCGAGGAGAACGGCGTCTCCATCGGCGTCATCGCCACCCCCGCGGGCGCGGCCCAGCAGGTCAGCGAGCGGCTGATCGCCGCCGGTGTCACCTCCATCCTGAACTTCGCGCCGACCGTGCTCTCCGTGCCGGAGGGCGTGGACGTGCGCAAGGTCGACCTGTCCATCGAGCTCCAGATCCTGGCGTTCCACGAACAGCGCAAGGCGGGCGAGTCCGGTACGGACGCGGAGGCCGTCGCCGTGTCCGGCGCGGACGCGGTCGCCGTCACCGGCGCCGGCGCCGCGCCCGCCGCCGCCGTCGAGCCGCCGGCCGGGCGGGCCGCCGCGGCCGCGCGCAAGGGCGGCCCCGAGGGTGACGTGCCGGCGGTGATGCCGGCATGAGTCTGCTCGTCGTAGGCCTGAGCCACCGCAGCGCGCCGGTGAGCGTGCTGGAGCGGGCCTCGCTGTCCGCCGACGCCAAGGCCAAGCTGCTCCACGACACCCTGGCCGCCGAGCCGGCGGCCGAGGCCGCCGTCCTCGCCACCTGCAACCGCATCGAGCTGTACGCGGACGTGGACAAGTTCCACGCGGGCGTCGCCGAGCTGTCGACGCTGCTCGCGCAGCACAGCGGGGTCGCCCTGGAGGAGCTCACCCCCTACCTGTACGTGCACTACGAGGACCGGGCCGTGCACCACCTGTTCTCGGTGGCGTGCGGGCTGGACTCGATGGTCGTCGGCGAAGGCCAGATCCTCGGCCAGATCAAGGACGCGCTGGCCCTGGGCCAGGAGCTCCACACGGCCGGCCGGCTGATCAACGACCTCTTCCAGCAGGCGCTGCGCGTCGGCAAGCGGGCGCACTCGGAGACCGGGATCGACCGGGCCGGGCAGTCGCTGGTGACGTTCGGGCTGGAGCAGCTCGCGGTGAACCTGCCGGTGGGGGAGTGGGCCGCCGGGAAGCGGGCGCTGGTGATCGGCGCCGGTTCGATGTCCTCGCTGGCGGCGGCGACCCTGGCGCGCGTGGGTGTCGCCGAGGTGGTCGTGGCGAACCGGACCGCGGAGCGGGCGGAACGTCTCGCGGAGATTTTGGTTGCCTCGGGCACTGGTGTCGCGGCGCGGGCCGTCCCGATGTCCACCATCGCGGACGAGCTGTCCCGCGTCGACGTGGTCGTGTCCTGTACCGGGGCCACCGGACTGGTGCTGACCGGGGACGACGTCGCCCTCGCGCTGTCCGCCACCGGGTACGCCTCCGGGTTCGCCGCGCCGCAGGCGCCGGCGGCGCCGGACGCGGGCGGCCGGGACGCGCGCGCCGGCGCGGCCGTCGACGCCGAGGTGGTGGCCCGGCTCGTGGCCGCCGCCGAGGGCGGGCGGCGGCTCGCCGACGCCGGCGCCGCGCGCACCATCACGGCGGCCGCCGCCGTCGAGGCCGACGGCTGCCCCGTCGGGGCGGACGCCGCCGCCGGCGACGGACGCTCCGCCCTGGCCGGGGTCGACGCCGGCTCCCTCGAACTGCACGGGGCCTGGGCCGACCAGGGCGAGGCCGCCGCGCAGCGGCAGCCGCGCCGGGCGGCGCGGAGCCAGGCGGACGGGGCCGTCCCCGTACGGCTGGCCCTGCTGGACCTGGCCATGCCCCGGGACATCGACGCCGCCGTGCACCGCATCCCGGGCGTGCGGCTCGTCGACATCGAGAGCCTCGCCGAGGCCTCCGCCGACGCGCCCATGGCCGCCGACGTCGACGCCGTACGCGGCATCGTCGCCGGCGAGGTGGCCGCCTTCGGCGCCGCGCAGCGGGCCGCGCACATCACGCCCACCGTCGTCGCCCTGCGGGCGATGGCCGCCGAGGTCGTCGCCATGGAGGTGGCACGGCTCGACGGGCGGGTACCCGATCTCGACGAGCGGCAGCGCGCGGAGGTCACCCAGACCGTGCGCCGCGTCGTCGACAAGCTCCTCCACGCGCCGACCGTGCGCGTCAAGCAGCTCGCGAGCGAACCCGGCGGCGCCGGGTACGCGGAGGCGCTGCGCGAACTCTTCGACCTCGACCCTCAGACGGTGGCATCCGTCAGCCGGGCGGACGCGGCCGATCCGAAGAACGACGACCCAGGACGGGCATCATGAACACACGTCCCGACCAGCCCCTCCGGCTTGGCACGCGACGCAGCAAGCTGGCCATGTCCCAGTCCGGGCACGTCGCCGAGGCGGTACGGGCGATCACCGGCCGGCCCGTCGAGCTCGTGGAGATCACGACCTACGGTGACGTGTCCCGCGAGAACCTCGCGCAGATCGGCGGCACCGGCGTGTTCGTCACGGCCCTGCGCGAGGCCCTGGTCCGCGGCGAGGTCGACTTCGCCGTGCACTCGCTGAAGGACCTGCCGACCGCGCAGCCCGACGAGCTGGTCATCGCGGCCATGCCGGAGCGCGAGGACCCGCGCGACGCGCTCGTGGCCCGCGACGGCCTGACCTTCGAGCAGCTGCCGGACGGCGCCCGCGTGGGTACCGGTTCGCCGCGCCGGATGGCGCAGCTGAACGCGTACGCCCGCAGCCTGGGCAAGTCCATCGAGACCGTCGCGATCCGCGGCAACGTCGACACCCGGATCGGCTTCGTGCGCGCCGGCGAGCTCGACGCGGTCGTGCTGGCCGCGGCCGGCCTGAACCGGATCGGCCGCGCCGACGAGGCGACCGACCTGCTGGCGGTCGACAACGTGCTGCCCGCGCCCGGCCAGGGTGCCCTGGCCGTGGAGTGCCTCGCCTCCGACGCGGACCTCATCTCCGCGCTCGGCCGGCTCGACGACCCGCACACGCGGGCCGCCGTGACCGCGGAGCGGGCGCTCCTCGCAGCCCTGGAGGCCGGGTGCAGCGCACCCGTGGGCGCGCTCGCCGACCTGCTGGCCGACGGGCGGAATGTCAATGAAATGCGCCTGCGTGGTGTCGTCGGAACCCTCGACGGTTCGACGCTGGTGCAGCTGTCCACCACCGGTCCCGTGCCCCAGTCTTACGACGAGGCCATGGCGCTCGGCCGCGAACTCGCGGACGAGATGCTGGCGAAGGGCGCGGCCGGTCTGATGGGGGAGCGATCCCTTTGAACCCCTCAAGCCCCACCACCTCCCCCTTCGCGGGCGTAGCCGCCCCCGGGCTCGTCACCTTCCTCGGTGCGGGTCCGGGCGACCCGGGTCTGCTCACGCTGCGCGCCGTGGAGGCGCTCGCCGCCGCGGACGTACTGATCGCGGAGCCCGAGGTGCTCGAGGTCGTACGGACCCACGCGCGCGCGGGTGTCGACACGCCTCAGCTGACCGTCGCCGACGAGGCGTCAGCCGCCGCCGGTGTCCCGGCGATCCGTACTCCGTCGACCGCCGCGGACGTCGCCAATCTTGTCATGGAGGCCGCACGCTCCGGCAGGCGGGTCGTCCGTGCGGTGACCGGCGACCCCGGGCTGGAGGGGAACGCGGCCGAGGAGATGCTCGCCTGCGCCCACCAGGGCATCCCCTTCGAGGTGGTGCCCGGTGTGGCGACCGCCGTCGGCGTGCCCGCGTACGCGGGTGTGCCGCTGCGCGGTGAGCAGGGCGCGGACGTGCGCTTCGTGGACGCGCGGCACGCCTCGGCGCGCTGCTGGAGCGAGGTCGGCGCGAGCGACTGCGGCGTGGTCGTCTCGGCGACGCTGGAGACGGTCGCGAGCGCGGCCGCCGAGCTGGTGTCGGCCGGCCGCAAGCCGGAGACGCCGCTCACGGTGACCGTGGGCGGCACGACGACCCGGCAGCGGACCTGGAGCGCGACCCTGGGCACGATCGCCCAGGTGTTCAAGCAGGGCAAGGTGCTCCCCTCCCCCGAGGGTTCGCGCCCGGTCATAGCCGTGGTCGGCGAGCGGGGCGCCGCGGCGCGGCGCGAGGAGCTGGCCTGGTTCGAGTCGAAGCCGCTGTTCGGCTGGCGGGTCCTCGTACCGCGTACGAAGGAGCAGGCCGCCTCGCTCTCCGACCAGCTGCGTTCGTACGGCGCGGTGCCCCACGAGGTGCCGACCATCGCCGTGGAGCCGCCGCGCACCCCGCAGCAGATGGAGCGGGCGGTCAAGGGTCTGGTGACGGGCCGGTACGAGTGGATCGCCTTCACGTCGGTGAACGCCGTCAAGGCGGTGCGGGAGAAGTTCGAGGAGTACGGGCTCGACGCGCGTGCCTTCGCGGGCATCAAGGTCGCCGCGGTGGGCGAGCAGACCGCGGCGGCGCTGGTGGAGTTCGGCGTGAAGCCGGACCTGGTGCCGAGCGGTGAGCAGTCGGCGGCCGGGCTGCTGGAGGACTGGCCGCCGTACGACCCGGTCTTCGACCCGATCGACCGCGTCTTCCTGCCGCGCGCCGACATCGCCACCGAGACGCTGGTGGCCGGGCTGATAGAGCTGGGCTGGGAGGTCGACGACGTCACGGCCTACCGGACCGTGCGGGCCTCGCCGCCGCCGGCGGACACCCGTGAGGCGATCAAGGGCGGCGGTTTCGACGCCGTGCTCTTCACCTCGTCCTCGACGGTGCGCAACCTGGTCGGTATCGCCGGCAAGCCGCACAACGTGACCGTCATCGCCTGTATCGGGCCGGCGACGGCCAAGACGGCGGAGGAGCACGGGCTGCGCGTGGACGTGCTGTCGCCGGAGCCGAGCGTGGGCAAGCTGGCGGAGGCGCTGGCCGCGTACGGGGAGGCGCGCCGGGAGGCGGCCAAGGCCGCCGGTGAGACGGTGGCCCGCCCGAGCGAGCGCCGTCCGGGCGCGCGCCGGCGTCGCGCGACGTGAGGTTAACGGCCGGAGGGGCCCGGGTGCGGTGTGCGCCCCGGGCCCCTTCGGTGTTCCCGGGGGCGGGCGGGTGCCGTGGGCGCGTACCCAGACGGGTTTTGAGTAGCCGTACGGATCCGCGGGTGCGGGCCGGCGGGGTTCAGTGCTCCCATGACCGAGAACACCTCCGCCGCCGCCCCCGCCGGGGACGCCCGGGACCGGCGGGCCTTCGTGGCGCCGCTGCTCTCCACGCTGCTGACGCTGCCGATGGCCTTCGTGGCGCTGGTGTACGCGATGCTCTCGCCGATGGAGTGCGGCAACTGCAACGGGGAGCGCGCCCGCGCCTTCCACCGGAGCTTCGAGACGGCGTGGACGGTGTTTTGGCCGGGGCTGGTGCTCGTGCTGGTCCTGCTGGTGGTGTGCTGGGCCCTGCCGTGGAAGGTCCGCAACTCCGCCCGGCGCGTCAAGCTCGCGCTGGCCGCGCCGGGGCTGGTGGTGGCGGACGCGCTGGTCTTCTTGGTGCTGCTCCACCTGCGCTGACCGCCGGAACGATCTTTCTCGGCGAGTTGCCCGGGATGGTGCGCCGGCGGGCGACGACGCGGAAGATCTGATGATTTAGCTCGATCGAGGGTGATGTGCCCGATTCGTCGAGCGGGTGGGGGGAGGGCGTGGATGATCTTGGCCGAGGTTGCCTCCGCCCCGGGGCACGCTTCGGCCCGGGGCGTCTTCTGCCGATCCTGGAGGATCCATGCGACACCCCGTCTCCCGCCTGCGCACGCGGGCCATGGCCGTCGGACTCGCGCTGGCGGCGTCCACGCTCGTGCCCGCGGGATCCGCCGGTGCGGCCGATCAGTACGAGTGGGCCGCGCTGGGCGACTCGTACACCGCCGGCGGCTTCGTCGGCGATCCGCAGCCCGCGCTGGGCGACGCGTCGCGTGACGGCTGCGACCGGACCTCGGACGCCTACCCCGGTGTGGTCCAGCGGGAGCTCGCCGAGTTCCCGCCGGGCAAGTCCGTCAAGCTGACGAACGTCAGCTGCGGCAACGCCGCCATCGGTCACATCGCCAAGGACCGGCAGACGCCGATCAGCCCGGTCCAGCCCCCCGCCGGCGGCTGGTCCGCGGTGGACCCGCAGACCGAGCGGGCGGGCCTCGGCGACCAGACCGACATCGTCACCGTCGGGGTGGGCGGCAACAGCCTGCCCTTCGGCGGCATGCTCCTCAAGTGCCTGGAACTGGGCGCGTCCGGCAAGTCCTGCCGCGACTACTACACCAACCCCCCGGCGGGAGAGGAGAGCCTCCAGGACAAGCTCGGCCGGGTCCAGGACGAGTACATCGAGATGCTGGCCGAGGTCCACCGGGCCGCGCCCCAGGCCAGGGTGATCACGGTCGGCTACCCGGCCGTCCTGCCGGAGCAAGGCAGTGACTGCAACCGTCTGGCCCTCACCGAGCTCGGCTCGATCACCCACACCGACGTCGACTGGCTCCGTGACGAGGTCCTCAAGCCGCTGAACGGCACGATCCAGCGGGTCTCCTCCTTCTTCGGCGACCGATACGTCGACGTCTACTCCTCCAGCGTGGGCCACGACGCCTGCCAGCCCGCCGGCACCAAGTGGGTCGAGGGCGTCTGCGGCGACGCCGAGGACTACTGGCCCGCCAAGCTCCCGGGCACGCTGCTGAACTGCGGCCTCATCAAGAAGCGCGTCACCCTGGTCCACCCCAACGCCGAAGGGCACGCCAACACCGCGGCCCACGTCGAACGGGCCATCCGCATCGCCCTCCTCGACCGCTGACCGGCCGGCCCGCACCCTGCCCCGGAGCCCGGGCCGCGCGGAAGCGCGGCCCGGGACATCCCGGGCGGGGGCGGGCCCTAGGCTTGGGGCGACTGCTGTCGATGCTCGAAGAGGCGACTAGAAGATGAGCGCGTACGGATCCTTCCCCGGTTCGCGGCCCCGCCGGCTGCGCACCACCCCGGCGATGCGGCGGATGGTCGCGGAGTACCGGCTGCACCCCTCGGACCTGATCCTGCCGGCGTTCGTGCGGGAGGGCATCAGCGAGCCGCTCCCGATCTCGGCGATGCCCGGCGTGGTGCAGCACACCCGGGACACGCTGCGGAAGGCCGCCGTCGAGGCGGTCGAGGCGGGGGTCTCGGGGATCATGCTCTTCGGTGTCCCGGCGGACGAGAACAAGGACGCGCTGGGCACGGCGGGCACGGAGCCGGACGGCATCCTCCAGGTCGCGATCCGGGACGTGAAGGCCGAGGTCGGCGACGACCTGGTGATCATGTCGGACCTGTGCCTGGACGAGTACACCGACCACGGCCACTGCGGAGTCCTCGACGAGCACGGCCGCGTCGACAACGACGCGACGCTGGAGCGGTACGCGGAGATGGCGCAGGTCCAGGCCGACGCGGGCGTCCACGTGGTGGGCCCGAGCGGGATGATGGACGGCCAGGTCGGCGTCATCCGCGACGCGCTGGACGAGACGGGGCACGAGGACGTGGCCGTCCTCGCCTACACGGCGAAGTACTCCTCCGCCTTCTACGGGCCCTTCCGCGAGGCCGTCGCCTCCTCCCTCCAGGGCGACCGCAAGACCTACCAGCAGGACCCGGCCAACGCCCGCGAGTCGCTGCGGGAGCTGGCGCTGGACCTGGAGGAGGGCGCCGACATGGTCATGGTGAAGCCGGCCGGCCCCTACCTGGACATCCTGCACCGGGTCGCGGAGGCCGTGGACGTGCCGGTGGCCGCGTACCAGATCAGCGGCGAGTACGCGATGGTCGAGGCGGCCGCGGAGAAGGGCTGGATCGAGCGCGACCGGGCGATCATGGAGACGCTGCTCGGCATCAAGCGCGCGGGCGCGGACACGATCCTGACGTACTGGGCGACCGAGGTCGCGCTCCGGCTGCGCGCCGAGCGCTAGGCCCCGCCGCGCGGGTCCGGCGGGGCGGGCGCACCCTGGAGGGGTAGTCCGACTGTGGAGGTGATCCGGCATGGCCACGCTCGCCGGATGGCACGTGGAGCTGGAGTTCACCGAGGACGGCCACCGCACCGGTGCGGCGGCCCTGCTCAGACTCGGTGACGGCTGCGAACTGAGGGCGCGCGGCTACGCCATGCGCCATCCCTCCGACCCGGAGCAGCTGCGGGTCGGGGAGGAGATCGCGGGCGCGCGGGCGCTCATGGATCTCGCGTCCCAGCTGCTCCAGAAGGCGCACACGGAGATCGACGAGGTCTCCGGGAAGCATTCCTACCCGCTGACCCGCTGACCGCCGGTCCGTTCGAAGGGCCCGCGCCGTACTCCGGCGCGGGCCCTTCGGGGCGGTCAGCGGGTCCGGTGGCGGAACAGCGCCGCCGCCAGCGTCAGCGCCAGGGCGGTGATCCCCGCGCACCAGGCGAGGGCCGTCCACGGGGTGCTCCCGGCGGGCTGGTCCAGCAGCAGGGCCCGCAGCGATTCGATGACCGGGGTCAGCGGCTGGTGCCCGGCGAAGCCGTGCAGCCAGGACGGCATGGTGTCGATGGGGACGAAGGCGCTGGAGGGGTAGGGCAGGAACATCATCAGGAAGGTGAACCCGCCGGCCGCCTCCGGGGTCCGGGCCAGCAGTCCGAGGGAGGCGGCGAGCCAGGAGATCGCCGTGATGTACGCGACGAGCAGCCCGGCGGCGGCGAGCAGGGCGAGCGGGCCGCCGGAGGGGCGGAAGCCGATGGCGAGGGCGACGGCCAGCACCAGGGTGGTGGAGAGCAGGTTCCGTACGACCGAGGCCGTGACGTGCCCGGCCAGGATCGGCAGGCCGCCCACGTCGAGGGAGCGCAAGCGGTCGATGACGCCGTTCTTCATGTCGTCGGCCACGCTCACGGCGGTGCTCGCCGCGCCGAAGCCCGCGCACAGCAGCATGGCCCCCGGGACCACGTACGTCACGTACTCCGTGCCGGTGTCGATGGCCCCGCCGAAGAAGTAGACGAAGATCAGCATCAGCATCACCGGCAGCATCAGGGCGGCGATCAGCGCGTCCGGGCTGCGGCGGCTGATGCGCAGGCTGCGTCCGGTCAGGGTGAGGGCGGTGGCGTGGTTCATCGGGCGGCTCCCGTCAGGGCGAGGAAGACGTCGTCGAGGGTGGCGGTGCGCACGGTGAAGCGGCCGACGACGGTGCGGTCGGGGTCGAGTTCGTCGAGCAGGGCCCGTACGTGGGCGGCGGAGCCGTCGGTGGCCAGGCCGAGCGTCAGCTCGTCGGGGGCGTGGTGCACGGCGCGGGCGGCGAGGGTCTCGTAGGCCTTCCGGCTGGTCAGGGTGAGGTCGAGGCGGTGTCCGGCGACCCGGGCCTTCAGCTCGGCCGGGGTGCCCTCGGCGGCGATCCGGCCCTCCTCCAGGACGGTGACCCGGTCGGCGAGCCGGTCGGCTTCCTCCAGGTACTGGGTGGTGAGCAGGACGGTGGTGCCGTCGGCGCGCATCTCCCGTACGACCTCCCACAGTTCGAGGCGGCTGCGCGGGTCGAGTCCGGTGGTGGGCTCGTCCAGGAAGAGCACCTCGGGCCTGCCGACGAGGCTCGCGGCGAGGTCCAGGCGCCGCCGCATCCCGCCCGAGTAGGTCCGGGCGAGGCGGTCGGCGGCCTCGGCCAGGCCGAAGCGGTCGAGGAGTTCGCCGGCGCGGGTACGGGCGTCGCGGGCGGACAGTCCGCTCAGCCGGCCCGTCATGCGCAGCGTCTCGGCGCCGGTCTGGAGGTCGTCCAGGGCCGCGAACTGCCCGGTCAGGGCGATCTTTTCGCGTACGCGGGCCCGTGCGCCGGTGATGTCGTGCCCGGCCACGCGCGCGGTCCCGGAGTCCGGTGCGGTCAGGGTGGCGAGGATGCGGACGGAGGTGGTCTTTCCCGCGCCGTTGGGGCCGAGCAGGGCGAGGACGGAGCCGCGGGGGACGGCGAGGTCGAGGCCGTCGAGGACGCGGGTGCCGCCGTAGGACTTGGTCAGGCCGCGGGCGTACAGGGCGGGGTCGTTCGTGGTCACGGTGACACGGTCCCTTCTGCGTATGGGCTACGCGCTTCTGTGTAAGTAATACACAGAACTAGGATGTGGGTCAACGACTCGGCACGGGAGGGGGCGGCGATGGAGAAGGGCCCGGCGGACGCAACCGGCCTCCCGGTGAGCCTGCAAATGGCCTGGGGCCTGCGCGAACGCCCCGGCAAGGGCCCGCGCCCCACCCTCACCCTGGCGAAGATCGTCGACGCGGCCGTGGCCCTGGCCGCCGGCGAGGGCATGGACGCCGTCTCCATGGGCCGCGTGGCCAAGGAGCTGGGCGTCTCCACGATGTCCCTCTACCGCTACGTCACGGCGAAGGAAGAGCTGTACATCCTGATGTCGGAGGCGGGCGTCGGCACCCCGCCCCCGCTCCCGCCCGAGGCGGAGGGGTGGGGCTGGCGGGAACTGCTGGCGGACTGGGCGTACGCCCAGCGCACCCTGCTCATGTCGAAGCCGTGGATCCTGCGCATCCCGCTCACGGCCGCGCCGGCCTCACCGAACCAGCTCGCGTGGATGGAACGCGGCCTCGCCTCCATGGCGGGCACGGCCCTGGAGGAGGGCGAGAAGCTCTCCGCGATCATCCTGATCGGCGGGCTCGTACGGAACGAGGCCACCATGGCCGCCGACATGATGGACGCCATCATCAAGGGCGGCGTCCCCCCGGACCAGGTCATGGGCCGGTACGTGACCACCCTGCGCCTGCTGACCGCCCCGGACAGCCACCCGGCGCTGACGCGGCTGCTGGAATCGGACGCCTTCACGGGCTCCGGCGAGCCCGACTTCCAGTTCCGCTTCGGCCTGGACCGGATCCTGGACGGCCTGGCCCGTCTGATCGCGGAGCGCACGGCCCCGCCGGGACGCTGAGCGCGCGCACGGGCGCCGACGGGTGCACGCTGGAAAGCAGCGGGCACGGAGGTGATCGCCATGAAGGATGCCGTCGGATGGCACGTCGACGTTCAGTTCCAGGAGGACGACGAACGCACCCGCGCCGCCGCCCTCGTCCGGCTCCCGGACGGGAGCGAGCTGCGCTCGCACGGCTACGCCAGCCGTCACCCCAGTGACGGCAATCAGCCCAGGGTGGGCGAGGAGCTCGCGGCGGCGCGCGCGCTCAACGATCTGAAGGAACAGTTGCTCACCAAGGCGCACGACGAGATCGACGAGGCGTCGGGACGCACGTCGTACCCGATCACGGGTTGATCCCGCCCGGGCGGTGCTACCGGCCGACCCAGCCGGTCAGCGCCGCCCAGCTCGCGGGGGCGAGGTCCAGGACGGGACCGTCGGTGACCTTGGAGTCCCGGACGTGGACGGCGGCGGGGGAGGTGGCTACCTCGACGCACTTGTCGCCCTCGTCGCTGCTGTAGCTCGACTTGCGCCAGTCGAGCGCTACTTCGAGGCATGCGTCGCCATCGCTGCCGCTGTAACTGGACTTGAACCACTTCAGTTCGGTGCTCATAGCTCTCCTAGCATGCGGCTCAACAGCCCTTGAGTTTGCTCGATGTTGAGGGCTTGCGTTCGCAGCATCGCATACCTGTGGGCCAACATGCTGACCTCTTCCTTGTCGTAGCAGAGCTGGCTGCTGCGCTGGTTCTCGGTGTAGCCGAGGTACTGGTGATCTGACGTTTCCAGGATGGTGAAGGGGCCGTCGAGGGCCGCGTGGGCGGTCTGGTCCAGTGGCATCACCTGGATGGAAACACTCCGGAGTTCCGTGCATGAGATCAGGTGTCGCAGCTGCTCCCTGTGTACTTCTGGGCCGCCGAGACGGAAGCGAACGGCCGGCTCCCAGATGACGAAGCTCATCGTCGGCGGTGTCTTGCGGTGAAGGATCTCCTTTCGTGCCAAGCGTTGCTCGGTCAGGGCGTTGATCGTTTCCGCGGTGTGGGCCGGCAAGCGCGTCTTGAAGAGTGCCCGCGCGTAACCCTCCGTCTGGAGCAGGCCCGGCAGAAGCTGACTTGCGTACCAGGACAGGGCGCTCGCCCTGGCCTCCAGGTCCAGGTATTCCTCGGCCCAAGGCGGTGTCGTGTCGACAGCGGGCAGTTCCAGCGCTGCGACGGTCAGCAGGCCCGGAAGGTTCAGGTGGAAGTCCATGAGCTCGGCGACGTTCGGCATCAAGGTGCGGCGGCCCTGTTCGATGGAACCGATGGTCTCTTCGTCCACCTTGACCAGGGCGCCGAGTTCCTTCTGGGTCAGGCCCTTGGCGGCCCTGGCGGCGGCTACCTGGCGGCCGACCATCTTCATGGTCGTCGCGTTGGGGCGCGGGCGCTTCTTGGGTGGCATGGCGATGGACTCCCCGCCTTCGGACGTGGATTACCCCTCGCCGACCCGTACTCATCAAGGAGTACGGGTTGGCGCAGGGTCACAGGCTAGTCACGCCACGCCACCATCGTCCCGTGAACCTAAATACTCAACCCGGCCTGATGCGCGAGCGGTTGTTCCCCCGCGCCTTCCAGACCGTCGCCACCGCACGGGACTTCACCCGCGAGACCCTCACCGCCTGGGACATTCCCGCCCGGCGGGACGACGTCGTGCTCTGCGTCAGCGAGCTGGCCACCAACGCCCTGCGGTACGGCGTCCCGCGCGGCCGCTCGTACCGGCTGCGGCTGCTGAACTTCGGCTGCTGCGTGCGCGTCGAGGTGCACGACAGCGGGCCCGGGCTCTCCCGGATCACGGGCGGGCCGCCCGGGCGCGGGCTGCTGCTCGTGGCCGGGGTCGCGGACGCCTGGGGGGCGCTGCCGAGGCGGCCCGGAAAGGCGGTGTGGGCGGAGTTCAGCCCGGGCGGCTGCTAGCTTCGGCTGATCGGAGGATCGGACCGGAGGGGGATCAATGGCGCGTCCGTGGCGGTGGGTTGTGGTGGTCGCGGCCACCGGGACCGGGTTCCTGATCGCCTTCAGGCTCGGGCTGTGGGACCCCTTCGGCTGGTTCCCTGAGAAGGACTCCGACCGGGCCTCCGTCGCCGCCGGATTCGGCGGTGCCATGGCCGCCGTCATCGCGCTGGTCGGCGGCTGGTGGGCCGGAAGCGGCGCCGAGGGCGACGGGAACTCCGTACGGCAGCGCGCCCGCGCCTCCGGCACCTCGCGGATCACCCAGGACGGCGGTCCCGCCGCCCCCGGCCGGGTCGACCAGCGGGCCCGCGCGGACGGCGACGCCCGGGTCCAGCAGCGCGGCGGCGGCGGTGAGCCGGGCGGACAGCCCGAGTGACCGCCGGACAGTGGGCGCGGGCCGAGGGGAACGCCCGGATCACCCAGGTCGCCGGTGACCACGTCACCTACGCCCCGGGGGCTGGGCCCGCGCCGGGGGCCGGGCTCGGACTGCCCGAGGCGCCCGCCGTACTCGTCGGGCGGGACGGGCCGGCCGGGGAGCTGACCGCCCTCCTCGCCGAGGGCGGCCCCACGGTCGCGGTCGTGGCGGGCCTGGCGGGCGTCGGCAAGAGCGCGCTCGCCGTGGCGACGGCGCACCGGGCGGTGGAGCTCGGCTGGTTCGGGGACCGCGTCTTCTTCCTGCGCCTGCGCGGGTACGCCCCCGGCGGCGGGGTGAGCGGGCCCGAGGCGGTACGGGAGATGCTGCGCCGGCTCGGGATCCGGGACGCGGACATGCCGGAGTCCCAGGACGGCCGGGCGGCGCTGTACCAGGCGAGGCTGGCGGAGTTCGCCCGGGCGGGGCAGCGGGTGCTGATCGTCGCCGACGACGCGGGCGAGGTGGGCCAGGTACGGGACCTCGTACCGGCCGGGACCGCGCACCGGCTGCTGGTGACCTCCCGGCACCGGCTCGGCCACCGGGACTTCTCCGCCCGCGTGGTCCCGCTCGACGAGCTGGCGCCGGACTCGGCCGCCGAGCTCCTCGCGGGGGCGGTGCTGCGCACCTGGCCGCAGGACCCCCGCCCGGCGGCGGAGGCGGACGCCCTCCGCGAGGTGGCGGAGCGGTGCGGGCGGCTGCCGCTGGCCCTGACGGTGGCGGGCGCGCTGCTGGCGGGGGATCCGGGGCTCCGCGTCACGGAGCTGGCGGCCCGGCTGGCCGACGCGCGGACCCGGCTGGCGAAGCTGGACTCGGAACTGGACGACGGGGTCCGGGCGGCCTTCGACCTCTCGTACGGGCGCCTCCCGGCGGACCAGGCCCGCGTCTTCCGGCTGCTGACGGTGAACCCCGGCCCGGACTGCGCCACGGCGTACGCGGGGCTGCTGACCGGGGTGCCGCCCGCCGAGCTGCGCCCGAAGCTGGCCGCGCTCGTACGGGCCTCCCTGCTGGCGGAGGAGCCGGTCGGCTCGGGCCGCTGGCGGATGCACGACCTGGTACGGCTGTACGCGCGGGAGCGGGGGGAGGAGTGCGCGGCGGAGGACGGGCGGGAGGAGGCGATCGACGCCCTGCTGGGCAGCCTGGCCCTGGACACCAGGAAAGCGACGGGTGCCCTGGGGGTGAACGGCGCCCCGGTGGCCCCGGGGCCGGGGCTTCCGTCAGTGGCGCAGGCGCTGGACTGGCTCAACGCGGAACGGGACCTGCTCGTCGCCGCCGTGGGCCTCGCGGGGGATGCGGGGCGGCCGGAACTCGCCGGGGCACTCGGCAAGCGGCTGCTCCCGTACCTCCAGATCTACCGGTACCGGCAGGACGCGGTGCTGGTGGGCCAGAGGATGCTCGCGATCGTGGACCCGACGGACCCCGAGGAACACGGTGCGCGCTTGTACGACCTCGGCCTCGCGTACGTCGGCGCCGACCGGTCCGAGGAGGCGATGCCGTTGCTGACCCAGGCGCTGAAGCTGTTCCTGGAGAACTCCCTGAGGATGGGGGAGGGCAAGGCCCTGAACACGTTGGGCAGCGTCTACATGGCCGCGAACCGGTGGGCGGAGGCGGAGCGGGCCCTCAGGGCGGCGCTGCGCATCTTCCGGGAGCAGGGCATCCGCCACGCGGAGGGCACCGCGATGGCCAGTCTGGGCGAGGTCTACGCGCAGCTCGGGCAGTTGGACGACGCCATCGCGCTGTACCGGCAGGTGGCCTCGGACATGGGCGCCCGCAGGGACCACCATCGCGAGGCGTCCGCACTGGATTCCCTCGCGGACGCGCTCTGGAAGGCCGGACAGCACGAGGAGTCCCTGGCCGCGAGGGAACGGGCCCTTGCCACGCAGCGGGAGTTCGGCAACCGGAAGCAGCAGGCGGGCACCCTGAGCCGGCTCGCCGACTCGTTGCTGCGGCTGGGCCGGGATCAGGAGGCCCGGAGCTGTTACGAGGAGGCACTCGCCATCTTCACGGCGGAGGGCGACCTGCTCGGTCAGGGAGTGAGCCTGGACGGCCTCGGGCGGCTGCACCTCGCTGCGGGCCGGCTCCAACAGGCCCTGGAGGCACAGGAGAGGGCCTGCGCCCTCCTGGCGGAGGCGGGGGACCCGGAGTGCCGGGTCGACGCCGTCGACGCGCTGGCGCTGACGCTGTACGCCCTGGACCGCCACGCGGAAGCCGCCGAGGCCCTGGAGCGGGCGGCGGAGCTCTACGCGGTGCTCGATGACGCCGAGCGGGCGGAGGCGGCGCGGGCGGCCGCCGCCGACCTGCGGGGGCGGAACGCCCGCCGCCGCTGGTGGCGGCGCCGGTGATCCGTGGCAGCCGGAACCCCCGACTGGTACGGTAATCCCGTACGACTCTGTACTGGGAGGCGAGTCCGTGTCGATCTCGGCGAATGAGGCCCGGCGGCGTTTCTACCCGCTGATCCGGCAGGTCAACGAGGACCACGTGCCCATAGAGGTCACCTCCCGGGAGCACGGCGACGTCGTGATCATGTCCGCCGAGGACTTCCGGTCCTGGCAGGAGACCGTCTACCTGCTGCGCTCGCCGCGCAACGCGCAGATCCTGATGGAGTCCATCGCGGAACTGGACGCCGGCCGGGGACAGGCCAGGGAGCTGATCGGCGAGGACGAGGACGAAGGGTCCGCCGCGTGAAGGTCGTCTTCTCGGGCCGGGCCTGGGAGCAGTACACCTACTGGGCGACGGCCGATCCGAAGGTCCTCAAGAGGATCAACCGCCTGATCGAGGAGATCCAGCGCACGCCGTTCGAGGGCGCCGGCAAGCCGGAGCCGCTCAAGGAGAACCTGTCCGAGTGGTGGTCCCGGCGGATCACCGACGAGCACCGGCTGGTGTACCGCGTGAGGGACGGGGCCGTCGAGGTCGCCCAGGCCCGCTACCACTACTGACGCCGCTCGCGCAGGGCCGCTGCGCGCGCCGCCCTGCGCGAGGACGGCGGCGCGTTGCCCACGGGCTGGGGACGGGGGTCAGGCCGGCTGCTCCGGGGCCGTCGCCGTGATGACCGAGAACGCGCCGCCCTGCGGGTCGGCGAGGACGGCCATGCGGCCCACCATCATGTCGAAGGCCGGGGCGAGGACGGTGGCGCCGGCGCGGACTGCGGCGGCCTGGACCTCGTCCACGCTGTCCACGTGGAAGTACGGCTGCCAGTGCGGCGGCACGCCCGGCGGCAGCTTGCTCATGTCCATCATCCCGCCCACCGCACGGCCGCCGACCTTGAACTCGACGTACACGTCGGAGCCGGGCACCTCGGACCGGGCCGTGGTGACCGGCAGGATGGAGGAGTAGAAGGCGGCGGCGGCCTGGAGGTCGCTGGTGGTGAGCTCGTTCCAGATCAGCGCACCGTGCTCGTTGACGATGCCCGCGCCGTCGAAGGTGCCCGGCTCCCACAGGCCGAAGACGGCGCCGGCGGGGTCGGAGACCACGGCCATCCGCCCGAGGTCCATGACGTCCATCGGCCCCGTCATGACCGTGCCGCCCGCGTCGGTGACGGACTTGAGGGTGGAGTCGACGGAGTCCGTGGACAGGTACGTGGTCCACACCGTCGGCGGCAGCGGGTCGGGGACCGTGCCGTCCGGGTTCATGGCCTTCATGATCCCCGCGACCGGCTTGCCCTTGAGGGTGCAGACGGAGTAGCCGCCCTGCTCGGCCGGGCCGACCTCGCCCTGCCAGCCGAAGAGGTCGCAGTAGAAGTCGAGGGCCGCCTGCTGGTCGGGGACCATCAGATCGATCCAGCAGGGGGTGCCGGGCTTGTAGGGGCCGTTCATGTCGGGCACGGATGCCTCCGTCGGGGCGCTGGGGAAGGACGGGCCAACCCCTACCCGGCCCACGCACGGCCGGAATCGGCCCGTACGGGTGACCCGACGTCCCACCCCCCGCCGTCTGCCAGCACAATGCTGGCAGTGCGACTACTCTTGTCGCATGGCCACTCTCTACGTGCGTGATCTGTCCGACGAGGCGCTCGCCGAGCTGAAGATACGGGCCGCCCGCAACCGCCAGTCCCTCCAGGCCTACGCCCGCACCCTGCTGGAGGAAGAGGCCGCCTCCCCCTCGATCGAGGACGTCGTCACCCGGATCCGGGCGCGCGTCTCGGCACGGCTCAGTGCCGACGAGGTGCTCGCGGACCTGGCCGCGGGGCGGCGGCGCGAATGATCGTGATCGACGCGAGCGCGGTCGTCATGCTGGTCGCCGACGCGGGACCGGTCGGCGAGGCGCTGCGCGAGCGGGTCCTCGGCGAACGCCTCGCGGCCCCGCACCTGCTCGACGTGGAGGTCGCTCACGCCCTGCTCGGCCGCCACAGGGGCGGAAAGCTCACGGACGGCCAGCTCGACGCCGCCTGGGACGACTTCGCGGCGCTGCCGGTCCGCAGGATGGAACACGCGCCGGTCCTGCCCCGGGTGCGCGAGCTGTACGCGAACCTCTCCGCGTGCGACGCGACGTACGTCGCCCTCGCGGAGGGTCTCCAAGTCCCGCTGGTCACCTGCGACGCGAGGATCGCCCGCTCGGGCAGCCCCCGCTGCAAGGTCGAGGTCTTCGGCACGGCGTAGCGGAAGGGGCCGGCTACTGCCAGAACAGCTCTTCCACCACGATCTGGGGCTCGGCCACCCGGGGGAGGAAGGTGAACCGGACCCAACCGCGATTGCTGTCGAAGTACGCGATGTGCGGACCCCGGGGAACGGTGGAGCGGGCGGGTTCCACTCCGTCTCCCCGGTACGGGTGGCGGGCGGTCAGCAGTTCGAAGATGGTCTCCCGGAGTGCCTCGCGGACGTCGTCCGAGAGGCTGAGCCGGTACTTGTCGGCATCCTGGGTGTAGTCCACGGCCCACGGTGGGCCGGTGAATTCCTCGCTCACCCGCCGGGCTCCAGCTCGCGCTGCCCGTGCCGGATGCGGGAGGCCTCGTCGAGCAGCTTGCGGGCGGTCTCGACGTCCGTGGCGGCTGCGGCGCGCGCTTCGAGGTCAGCCACGTGCCGGTCGAGTCCGGGATCGCGGGCGAGGGCGTACTCACCCCACCAGCGGGCCATGAACGCAGGGACGGGCCCGATGTCGTACGCATCGGCGATCTGCTGCCGCCAAGCGGCGTCGAAGTCCGGCAGCAGCGCCGGGGCGTGAGCGGCTATGGCGGCGCGCAGGGCCTTCGGCGTGTACTCCGGCATCGGCGGCACGGATCGGCCGGGAGAGGGCGTCGCGGTCGTCATTTCCGGTTCCTCCTCGGATCGGACGCCTTCCACCCTAGCCCTGCGGGTCGGGTCCGGGCCGGGAAACGCGACGACCCCCGGTGCACCTGCGCCGGGGGTCGTCGCGTGGGACGTCAGAGCTTCTCGGGGGTGCGGATGCCGAGGAGGGACATGCCCTTCGACAGGGTCCGCGCGGTCAGGTCGCACAGGAACAGGCGGTTCTCGACCTGCTCCGGGGTGTCGGCCTTCAGCACCGGGCACTCGGCGTAGAACGTCGTGTACAGCGAGGCCAGCTGGTACAGGTACGCGGCCAGCTTGTGCGGGGCGTACTCGGCCGCAGCCTCCGCGATCAGCGTGCCGAAGCCGTCCAGGTGCAGGCCCAGCGCACGCTCCGAGGCCGTCAGCTCCAGCTCGGGGTGGGCCACCGGCCGTGCCTCGCCCGCCTTGCGCAGGATCGACTGGATGCGCGCGTACGCGTACTGGAGGTACACGGACGTGTCACCGGTCAGCGAGACCATCTGGTCCAGGTCGAACTTGTAGTCGCGCGCCGCGGAGGTGGAGAGGTCGGCGTACTTCACCGCGCCGATGCCCACCTGGGCGCCGCGCTCGGCGATCTCCTCCTCCGTGAGGTCCTGGGCCTTCTCCCGCACGACGGCCGCCGCCCGCTCCACGGCCTCGTCCAGCAGGTCCACCAGCCGGACCGTCTCGCCCTCGCGGGTCTTGAACGGCTTGCCGTCCTTGCCGAGGACCGTGCCGAAGGCCAGCTGCACGGCCTTGACGTCCTCGCCCAGCCAGCCGGCCCGGCGGGCCGTCTCGAAGACCATCTTGAAGTGCAGCGACTGCCGCGCGTCCACCACGTAGATCAGGGTCGTGGCGGACAGGTCGGCGACGCGGTTGCGGATCGCGGAGAGGTCGGTGGCGGCGTAGCCGAAGCCGCCGTCGGACTTCTGGACGATCAGCGGGGTCGGGTTGCCGTCGGGGCCCTTGACGTCGTCGAAGAACACGCACAGCGCGCCGTTCGAGCGGACGGCGACGCCCGACTCCTCCAGCAGCTTGCAGGTCTCGACCAGCATGTCGTTGTAGCCGGACTCGCCGACGACGTCGGCGTCCTGGATGTCCATGTCCAGCTTGTCGAAGACGGAGTAGAAGTAGATCTTCGACTCGTCCACGAACCGCTGCCACAGCGCCAGGGTCTCGGGGTCGCCCGCCTGGAGGTCGACCACCCGGGCCCGGGCGCGCGTCTTGAACTCCTCGTCGGAGTCGAAGAGGGCGCGCGAGGCCTTGTAGAGGCGGTTGAGGTTGGACATGGCCTCCTCGCCGGAGACCTCCTCGTCCGACTTGTGGTCCAGCTCGTGCGGGTGCTCCAGCAGGTACTGGATCAGCATGCCGAACTGGGTGCCCCAGTCGCCGATGTGGTGGCGGCGGATCACCTTCTCGCCGGTGAACTCCAGGATCTCGACCATCGCGGCGCCGATCACGGCGGACCGCAGGTGGCCGACGTGCATCTCCTTGGCCACGTTCGGCTGCGCGTAGTCGATCACCGTGGTGCCGGCGGACGCGTTGAGCGGCACGCCCAGCCGGTCGTCGGCCGCGCGGGCGGCCAGCGTCCGGATGATCGCCTCGTCGGAGACGGTGATGTTGAGGAAGCCGGGGCCGGAGACCTCGACGTCCTTGATCACGCCGCCCTTGTCCAGGCCCTCGAGGACCGTGGCGGCGAGGTCGCGCGGGTTGGCCTTGGCCTTCTTCGCGAGCGCCAGGATGCCGTTGGCCTGGAAGTCGGCCCGGTCGCTTCGTCGCAGCAGCGGGTCGGCGGCACCGGCCTCCGGCAGGGCGGAGGCGAGGGCGTCCGAGACGCGCTGTTCGACGGAGGAAGCGAGGGAAGGGACCGAGGCCATGAGCTGCCGTTCCTGTGAGGTTGCGCGTGCGCGTGCGCTTGGGTGTTCCGACAAGTCCCGAGTATCCCACGTGGCGGGTGCCCGCTCCCCGGGATATCTGCGTGCGTACCGAGGCGTGGAAGCAACCCCGGAGCGGGCTGTTCCGTCTGGGAGAATGGCCGAAGCCAGCATTCGAGATAGAAGGACGTGTCGTGGCTCAGAGCGCTCAGAGCAGCACAGAGACCGACTGGGTCTCCCGTTTCGCGGACGAGGTCATCGCCGAGGCGGAGCGCCGAGCCCCGGGCAAAGCGATCGTCGTCGCGTCCGGACTCTCCCCGTCCGGGCCGATCCACCTGGGCAACCTGCGCGAGGTCATGACCCCGCACCTGGTCGCGGACGAGATCCGCCGCCGGGGCCACGAGGTCCGCCACCTCATCTCCTGGGACGACTACGACCGCTACCGCAAGGTGCCCAAGGGCATTCCCGGTGTCAGCGAGGAGTCCCACGCCCAGCACATCGGCCGCCCGCTGACCGCCGTGCCCGCGCCCGAGGGTTCCCCGTACCCGAACTGGGCCGAGCACTTCAAGGCCGCGATGGTCGCCTCCCTGGCCGAGCTGGGCGTCGAGTACGACCCGATCAGCCAGACCGAGCAGTACACCTCCGGCGCCTACCGCGAGCAGGTGCTGTTCGCGATGAAGCACCGCGGCGACATCGACGCCGTCCTCGCCCAGTACCGCACCAAGCAGAAGCCGGGCAAGAAGCCCCAGCAGAAGCAGGTCGACGAGGCCGAGCTGGAGGCCGCCGAGGGCTCCGGCGCGGCCGCCGAGGACGACGGCAGCGCCGAGGGCGCGGAGTACTTCCCGTACAAGCCGTACTGCGGCGCGTGCAACAAGGACTTCACCAAGGTCACGGCGTACGACGACGAGACCACCGAGCTGACCTACGTCTGCACGGAGGACGAGTTCACCGAGACCGTCAAGCTGTCCGAGTTCAACCGCGGCAAGCTGGTCTGGAAGGTCGACTGGCCGATGCGCTGGGCGTACGAGGGCGTCGTCTTCGAGCCCTCCGGTGTCGACCACTCCTCGCCCGGCTCCTCCTTCCAGGTCGGCGGGCAGATCGTCGGCCTGTTCGGCGGCGAGCAGCCCATCGGCCCGATGTACGCCTTCGTCGGCATCTCCGGCATGGCGAAGATGTCGTCCAGCAAGGGCGGGGTCCCCACCCCGGCCGACGCGCTGAAGATCATGGAGCCGCAGCTGCTGCGCTGGCTGTACGCGCGCCGCCGCCCGAACCAGTCCTTCAAGATCGCCTTCGACCAGGAGATCCAGCGCCTGTACGACGAGTGGGACAAGCTGGAGGCCAAGGTCGCCGACGGCAGCGTGCTGCCGGCCGACGCCGCCGCCCACTCCCGTGCCGTGCGCGTCGCCTCCCACGAGCTGCCCCGCACCCCGCGTCCGATGCCGTACCGCACCCTCGCGTCGGTCGTCGACATCACCGCCGGGCACGACGAGCAGACGCTGCGGATCCTCTCCGACCTGGACCCGTCGCAGCCGCTGACCTCCCTCGACGAGGTACGGCCGCGCCTGGACCGCGCCGAGAACTGGATCACCACCCAGGTCCCGGCCGACCAGCGCACCCTGGTCCGCGAGGACGCCGACACCGAGCTGCTGTCCTCGCTGGACGAGGCCGGGCGCGAGTCCCTGCGGCTGCTGCTGGACGGCCTCGACTCGCACTGGTCGCTCGACGGGCTCACCACCCTCGTCTACGGCGTGCCGAAGGTCATGGCGGGGCTGGAGCCGGACGCCAAGCCGACGCCGGAGCTGAAGGTCGCGCAGCGCGAGTTCTTCGCCCTGCTGTACCGCCTGCTCGTGACCCGGGAGACCGGTCCGCGCCTGCCCACGCTGCTGCTGGCGGTCGGGGCGGAACGGGTGCGCAAGCTGCTCGCGGTCTGACGCGGGGGCCACACCCGTACGGGAAGGGCCCGTACCCCTGGTTCGCCGGGGGTACGGGCCCTTCGCCGTGGTCGCGCGCGGTGTGCTGCCCGCTGGGCGCGGCCCGAGGGCGCGGCCGGTGTGCGGGCGGGTGTGCCTACGAGATGTGCTCGTCCATGAGGTCCCGCTGGTAGCGCTCCTTGAGGGCGGGGATCAGCCGCTTGAGCGCGGCCGCGCTGGGCGGGTCCGCGATCCCGAGGCGCTCGGAGAGGCGTTCCTCCAGCTGCGCGGGGCTCGGGACCTGGGCGTACTCGTCGATGTACGCCCGGAAGACCTCGTAGGCGGCCTCCCGGAACTTCTCCTCGTCGGCGTCGGGCTCGGCGGCGGTGTCCGCGGGCCCGGCCTGCTCCTCGGGGCCGGCCGGAGCCATGACCGGGGTCGGCTCCAGGCCCTCGACGTACTGGGGGTTGTAGCCGCCCTCGTACGACGCCTGCGGCGCGAGCGGCGCCGCGAACCAGGCGCTGTCGTGCGCGGCCGGCATGGCCGTCGGCTCCACCGCGAAGGGGGCGGGCGCCGGGGCGGGGACGGGGGGCTGGGGCTGCCGGGGCTGCGGGGGCCGCGGCCGCGGGTCCTGCGGCTGGGGCCCGGCTTCACCGACGGCACCGGCCGCACCGACGGGCTCGTCACCGGCGCCGGCGGCCCCGGCCGGTACGAGCGGCTCCGCCGACGCGGCCGGCAGCGCGGGAGCGGCCGGGGCGCCGGGCGGGACGGCGGCCGGTGCGGCGGTGGCTGCGGCCGGTGCCGGGGGCAGCAGTACCGGTTCGATGCCCGCCGCCGCCAGCCCCTCGGGGGCCGTCTGCGACAGCGGCACGCCGATCCGGGCCAGCCGCAGCGGCATCAGCGCCTCCACGGGCGCCTTGCGCCGCCACGCCCGCCCGTACCGGGCCTGGAGCCGCGCCTGGTAGATCAGCCGGTCCTGCTCCATGCCGACGGCCTGCTCGTAGGAGCGCAGCTCCCACAGCTTCATCCGGCGCCACAGCTTGAAGGTGGGCACGGGCGAGAGGAGCCAGCGGGTGATCCGCACCCCCTCCATGTGCCGGTCCGCGGTGATGTCCGCGATCCGGCCCACGGCGTGCCGGGCCGCCTCCACGGTGACCACGAACAGCACCGGGATCACGGCGTGCATGCCCACGCCCAGCGGGTCCGGCCAGGCCGCCGCGCCGTTGAACGCGATCGTCGCCGCCGTCAGCAGCCACGCCGTCTGGCGCAGCAGGGGGAACGGGATGCGGATCCACGTCAGCAGCAGGTCCAGCGCCAGCAGCACGCAGATGCCCGCGTCGATGCCGATCGGGAACACCAGCGAGAAACTGCCGAAGCCTTTCTTCAGGGCCAGCGCGCGCACCGCGGAGTACGAGCCCGCGAAACCGATCCCCGCGATGACCACGGCTCCGGCGACCACGACACCGATGAGTATCCGGTGCGTACGAGTCAGCTGCATCGCGGCCACCCGTGATCCCCTCCCCTTGTCGAGCTACGGCAGGCACAGCGTACGGGTGACTGCGCGTCACCCGTGCCGTAGGGCCCCTCCTGTCGGCGGGGTTACTGCCCGGACGGAGCAGACGCGGAACCGGAAGGCGAAGCGGAACCGGACGGCGCGTCCGACGGGGCGGCGCCCGCGTCCTTGTTGGCGGACTCGACCGAGGCCACCGTCTCCTTGGCCGCGGCGATCGCGTCCTGGAGCAGCTTGCCCTGGTCGGGGGCGCCGGCGCCCTCGTAGGCGGCACCGTTGTAGTCGAGGGTGACCACGACGTTCTGGGCGCGGACGATGACCGAGTTGTTGGCGAAGTCGACGTCCTTCTTCACGCCGTAGACCACGGAGGTGGCCTGGTCGCCGATCCCGCCGGCCTGCTCGGCCTTGACGTCGTGCGCGCCCTCGGTGGTCTTCGCCAGCTCGATCTGCTTCGTGTACTGCTCCTCCGCGCGCTTGTTGCCGCTGCCGAGCGAGGCGTGCGAGTCGTAGCGGACCAGGGAGACGGAGAGCCAGCGGTACTGCGAGCCCTTCGCGCCGTCCGTCTTGAGGCCGTTCCAGGAGCAGCTGGCGCGGTTGGACAGGTCGTTCGACTTGGCCGCCGTGCCGTTCTTGTCCTTCGCCTCGGGGACGAGCGAGTCGATGCTCTTGCCGGTCAGCGCCTTGCAGGGGTCCGGCAGCTTCGCGTAGGCCACCTTCTCCAGCGCGGCCGAGGGCTTGGCGCTCGGCTTGGCGGACGACGAGGAATCGGGCTTCTTGCCGGACTCCTTGCCACCCGAGGACTTGCCCGAGTCGGACGAGCAGCCGGCGACGGTGAGGATGACCGGGACGGCTGCGCAGGCGAGAACGCGGGTGAGGCGCGAGGCTGATCGGTGCATGGTTCCTTCAGACGTTGGGGTCTTCTGCGGGGCGCGTTACGGGCGCGGGACCCGAGCAACGGTAGCCCGAGCGGGCGCCCGCCTGCTGTGCGCGCCGTCACGCGGGGCGTGCGCGCCCCCTGGGGGCGGCGCCGTCACTCGCTGAAACGCTCGGCCAGGGCCTGCGCCAACTGGCGCGTCCGGTCCTGCGTTTCCGCACTCGGGGGGACCGATCCGGGTCCGGACGGCTGGACGCTGTACTCGACGGTGACGAGGACGTTCGAGGTGCGGAACACGATCCGCACCGTCCGCGCCTGCGCGGCGGTGGCGCCGGCCGCGCTGAGCTCGTCGTCGAGGAACGCCTCGCTGCCGAGCCCCTCCAGGACGCGCGAGCCGAGCTCGGGCGGGGCGCTCGGAGCGCTCGGGGAGGGCGGGGCGGACGGCGAAGCGGAACCCGGAGCGGAGGCCGCCGAGGAGGGTGCGGTGCTGCCGCCCGGGGGGTTCGCGGGGGGCGCACCGGGAGCCGTACTCGTACTCGTACCGTTACCGGCGCCCGGGACGGGGCTGCCCGCCGGTCCCGGGAAGGGCAGCTTCGCGTCGGTCAGCCGGCGTACGTACACCTGGCGGGCCTTGTCGTCGTCGCTGGTGGTGGCGCGGTCGTACGAGACGACGCGCTCGAAGGTGACCGACAGCAGCAGGTTCCCCTCGGGGCTCTGCGCGTTCCAGCGGCAGCCCACGTGCCGGTCGCCGTCGTAGGAGGGGTCGGCGGTCCCTGCGTAGAGCCGGTCGCGCTGTTCGGTGGTGAGCGAGTCGGCGGCCGGGAGCATGACCCTGAGCCGCTTGGGATCGGCGGCCTTGCAGGGCTGCGGCAGGCTCCGGTACTTGCCGGGCTGCGCGGGCGTGGCGGTGCTCCCGCCGCCCTTCTGATCGCTGGTCCCCATGCCGCTGCCGTCGGTGCACCCGGTGAGCCCGGTCGCGCCGGCCACGAGCGCGGTGAGCATCGCGACGCCCGGCAGGACTCGGCGGCGTACCGGCATCCGGTGTGCCGGCATTCGGTCCACGTCCACTGGCTCCCCTGGCTCCCTCGGGAAAATCCGTTGCCGCGACTTGGGCACGGATGGACACAATGTCTATCGCACACGCACGTGCCGGCGCCGGTTCCCTGTCTGCTTTGGGGTGATGAGCGCGGCTTTTCGCGTATTCATGCTTTTCTGTGAATTTCAGGGGATCGTTGTCTTATGTCGTATGTAGAGGTACCCGGGGCTAAAGTCCCGATCCGGATGTGGACGGACCCGGCGTCCGTCGAGGACAGCGCGATGCGGCAGCTCCAGAACACGGCCGGGCTGCCCTGGATCAAGGGCCTGGCCGTGATGCCGGACGTCCATTACGGCAAGGGCGCCACGGTCGGCTCGGTGATCGCGATGAAGGACGCGGTCTGCCCGGCAGCGGTCGGCGTCGACATCGGCTGCGGCATGTCGGCGGTCAAGACCTCGCTGACGGCTAACGACCTCCCGGGGGACCTGTCGAAGCTGCGCTCGCGCATCGAGCAGGCGATTCCGGTGGGTGCGGGGATGCACCGGGATCCGGTGGATCCGGGGCGGCTGTACGGGTTCCCGGGTACGGGGTACTCCGACCTGTGGGAGCGCTTCGACTACCTCGTGGACGCGGTCAAGTTCCGTCACGACCGTGCCGTGAAGCAAATAGGAACCCTCGGATCCGGAAATCACTTCATCGAATTCTGTCTCGACGAGTCGGGTGCGGTCTGGCTGATGCTGCACTCCGGCTCCCGCGGCATCGGCAACGAGCTCGCCGCGCACCACATCGGCGTGGCCCGGGACCTCGCGCACAACCAGAACCTGGTCGACCGGGACCTCGCGGTGTTCCTCGCCGGGACCCCCGAGATGGACGCGTACCGCCGTGACCTCTTCTGGGCGCAGGAGTACGCGAAGTACAACCGCGCGGCGATGATGAGCCTCTTCAAGGAGGTCGTCCGCAAGGAGTTCCGGAAGGCGAAGGTCTCCTTCGACCGGGAGATCAGCTGCCACCACAACTACGTGGCGGAGGAGCGGTACGACGGCATGGACCTGCTGGTCACCCGGAAGGGCGCGATCCGCGCCGGCAGCGGCGACTACGGGATCATCCCGGGCTCGATGGGCACGGGTTCGTACATCGTGAAGGGGCTCGGCAACGAGAAGTCCTTCAACTCCGCCTCGCACGGTGCCGGGCGGAAGATGAGCCGGACGGCGGCGAAGAAGCGGTTCTCCGCGCGGGACCTGGCGGAGCAGACGCGGGGCGTGGAGTGCCGCAAGGACTCCGGGGTGGTGGACGAGATCCCCGGGGCCTACAAGTCGATCGAGCAGGTCATCGACCAGCAGACGGACCTGGTGCAGGTCGTGGCGAAGCTCAAGCAGGTCATCTGCGTCAAGGGCTGAGGGCGGGTGCCGGACCGGCGCCGGACGCCACCCGCCGTGCCCGGAAGACGCTCGGGCACGGCGGGTGTGTTCCCGCCGGGGTCCCGGGCGGGACCCCGGCGGGGCGGAGCGCTAGCTGCTCTTGGTGAGGCCCTTGTCGAAGTCCGGCCCGACGTGGCTCGGCTTCAGCGGGGACTTCCGGTTGAGGGGCGGCGGCGGGGGCGTGCCCGGCTGGGGGTTCGCCGGGGTCCAGACGACCGGCGTCGGGCAGTCGAGCGTGTCCGGTTCGCCGCGGACGACCGCGCATTCGGTTTCGTAGACGGTTCCGGCCGTGGTGAGCACCTCGACGATGACGCGGTTGGCGGTCTCCGCGATCGTCACGCCACAGGGGTTGGCCGGGAAGGTCGGGGACCCCGTGGTGAGGTTGTACCAGGTGTAGGCGGGACCCGTGCCCGGGACGGTCGGGTTCTCGGCGTTGAAGTCGTACACCCCGGCCCAGACGATGCCGTTGGGGGCCAGTACGGCCTTGTACTTGACCTCTGCCTCGTCCCACGAGGTGGAGATGTCCACGCACGGTCCGGCCGGTCCGGGCGGCCCCGGCACGCCGGGCTGGCCCGGGAGGCCGTCGCGGCCGTCACGGCCGTCACGGCCGGGGGGTCCGGGCGGGCCGGCCTTCCCCTCGCACTTGTCCTTGCGCGGGTTCGCCTTCTTGCCCTTGGCTTCGGGCTCGTAGTCGTCGTTGTCCACGCAGTCGTCGCCGGTCTGCGCCGCGGCCACCGTCGCCGTCGGGGGCGCTTCGGTGTCCGCCTGTGCGGGGGTGGAGAGGCCGAGCATCGCGATGGCCATCGTGGCCACCGCGCCGCCGGCGAGCCACTTGCTCTGCCGGGGCAGCGGGCCCATGCGGGACGGTGTCCTTGTCTCAGGACTCATGTGTGGTGCTCCTCGTGGGAACCGGGGGTCTGACCTTGAGGCGTGAGCGGCCTCGACCGGCATCCTTCGGGCGCCACGCGCCGTACGACGGAAGGCGCGAGGTCTGATCATCACATCGGTGCCTCATGTGGAGCCGATCGGCCGAACCTCCGCGTCGTGCGCCGGCCGGGCTTCGGACGCGGTCGAGGGCCGCCGGTCTGGAGCCGGCGGCCCTCGTGCGTGCCGCGCTCAAAGGGCGCGGGCCCGGTCTCCCGGGGGTTACGGCTCCCGGTGCACCTTCGTGTTCGAGGCCTGGGCGCGGGGGCGGACCACCAGCAGGTCGATGTTGACGTGGCTGGGGCGCGTCACCGCCCAGGTGATCGTGTCGGCGACGTCGTCGGCGGTGAGGGGCTCCGCGACGCCCTCGTAGACCTTCTCGGCCTTGGCGGAGTCGCCGCGGAAGCGGGTCTTCGCGAACTCCTCCGTCTTGACCATGCCGGGCGCGATCTCGATGACGCGGACGGGCCGGCCGACGATCTCCAGGCGGAGGGTCTCGGCGAGTACGCGGGCACCGTTCTTGGCCGCGACGTAACCCGCGCCGCCCTCGTAGGTGGCGTGGCCGGCGGTGGAGGAGAGGACGACGACCGTGCCGTCGCCGGAGGCCACGAGGGCGGGGAGCAGCGCCTGGGTGAGGTTGAGCGTGCCGATGACGTTGACCTCGTACATCGTGCGCCAGTCGGCCGGGTCGCCGGTGGCGACGGGCTCGGCGCCGATGGCGCCGCCGGCGTTGTTGACGAGTACGTCGACGGAGGGGAAGCGCTCCAGGGAGGCGGCGAAGGCGTCGACGGCGGGCCGGTCGGTGACGTCGAGGGCGTGCGCGGTGGCCTGGTGGCCTGCGTCGGTGATCTCGGCGGCGAGGGCCTCGATCCGGTCCTTGCGGCGGGCGGTGAGGACGACGTGGTAGCCGGCCGCGGCGAGCTGCCGGGCGGTGGCCGCGCCGATTCCGCTGCTCGCGCCGGTGACTACGGCGGTTCGGGTGGCCGGGCGCGTGCTCATGGGCGGGGCTCCTCGTGGGTCGCGGGGGTCGCGGGGGTCGCGCGGTTCGCGGGGGGACGTCGCCCGCCGGTTCGGTCGTCCGTACGGGCGAACGCTCGCCAGCATAGGCCGGGTCAGCGGCGCGGCGCGTACATGATCACGGCCATCCCGGCGAGGCAGACGAGCGCGCCGGCCACGTCCCAGCGGTCGGGCCGGTAGCCGTCGGCGACCACGCCCCACAGCAGGGATCCGGCGACGAAGACCCCGCCGTAGGCGGCGAGGACGCGGGCGAAGTCGCCCTGGGGCTGGAGGGTGGCGACGAACCCGTACAGGCCGAGGGCGATGACACCGGCGCCGATCCAGGCCCACCCCTTGTGCTCCCGGACGCCCTGCCAGACCAGCCAGGCGCCGCCGATCTCCAGGAGGGCGGCGAGGGCGAAGAGGACGGCGGAACGGGCGATCAGCATGCCTCGAAGCCTACGCAGCGGGCCCGGATGGGGGCGGCGGGCGAAGGGCGGACCGGGCGGCGGCGGATGGCGGACCGGCGGCGGGCGGATGGCGGACGGCTCGCCCTCATTCGTGTGATGGTCCGATCGGCGGGTGGGCGGGGTGGCTACCGTCCGCGCGAGGAGGTGGTGGCGGTGCGCCGTGGTGCCGTACGCAGTGTGGTGGTGGCGGGCTTGCTGGTGCTGTGCGGGGCCGGGCCCGCGGATGCCCGCTCGGCCCCGGACGCGGAGGCCGACGTGGCCTACCACGGGCGGGTCCGGCTGGCGCACGGGCAGCTGAAGGTGTGGATGGTGCCGCAGAACGAGGGGCCGGCCGAGGTGCCGAACGCCACCGTGCGGCTGAGGCTCTCCGCGGACCTCGCCGACGCCCAGGAGCCAGCCGGGGGCTGCGCGCGGGTGGGCCGCCGCGAGGTCGTGTGCGAGACGGGCGCGCTGCCGCGGCACGGGCGCGGGCGGCACATCGCGCTGCTGCTGGGCCTGCGCGAGCGGCCGGCGGAGATCGCGGTCCGGATCGACACCCTGTGGGACGGCGGCGCGACCGACCGCAACCGCGCCAACAACGAGCACGTGGTGCTGGCGCTCGACACGGGCGACACCTACGCGTTCTGAGCCCCCGGCTCGTGGGGCCGGGGGCGCGGCGCGCCGAACGGGGTCACGCCTTCGGGGCGCGGCTTCCCGGGAGGATCCAGCCGGCGACGGCCGAGGCGGTCTCGGCGTCGTCGGCCCGGGGGGCGCTCCAGGCGACGTAGCCGTCGGGGCGTACGAGGACGCGGGCGGTACGTCCCTCCGTGGCCCAGTGGTGGTGCGCGAGACCGGCTCCGGGCGGGGTGGCCGCGCCCGGAGGGGTGATGAGGACGAAGCCGCCGGCGCGCAGGGCCTCGTACAGCCGCGTCCCGTCGGCGAGGGGGACGTCGGGGGCGCGCCGGCCGGCGGGGCCGGGCCGGCGGGCGCCGGGCGGGGGCGGGTAGGCGAGGCCGATGCCGGTGACCAGGCCGAGTACGCGGTCCCGGGCGGGGCCGACGCGGGCGAGGAGGCCGGCGCCGAGGCGGCGGGCGGTGCGCACGGCGGGGTTGCCGGTGATGACGGCCCGGACGAGGGTGCCGCTGATCCGCAGCACGAGGCGGCCGACGGGGTGGCGTTCGCGGTGGTAGCTGTCGAGGAGCGCTTCGGGGTCGGGTGCCCGGCCGTGGAGGACGGCGGCGAGCTTCCAGGAGAGGTTGGCGGCGTCCTGGAGCCCGGTGTTCATGCCGAGGCCGCCGGCGGGGGAGTGGACGTGGGCGGCGTCGCCGGCGAGGAAGACGCGGCCGACGCGGTAGCGGGGGACCTGGCGCTCGTCGCTGTGGAAGCGGGACATCCAGCGCGGGTCGTGCATCCCGTGGTCGCTGCCGAGGGCGGCGCGGGTGAGGGCGCGCAGTTCGCCGAGGTCGACGGGGTCGGTGTCGGCGGCCCGGGCGGTGGGGCTCCAGGCGATGGCGCGGTGGTAGCCGTCACCGAACGGGACGAGGAAGGCGAAGGCGTCGGCCGTTCCGTTGGCGGTGAGGGCGTCGGCGGGCGGGTCGTCGAGGCGGACGTCGGCCAGGACCATGGAGCGGACGACGGCCCGGCCGGGGAAGGGGAGGCCGAGGAGGTCGCGGACGGTGGAGCGGACGCCGTCGGCGCCGACGACGTGGCGTGCGTGGACCAGGCGCGGGGTGTCGCCGGGGCGGGTGGCGTGGGGGCCGGCGGGGTGGGCCGTCCCGGGGGTTCCGTTTTCTTGCCCGTTGCTCCCGTTGGCGTCGTGGACCTCGAGGGTGACGGTCTCGTGGTCCTGACGGAGACCGATGACCTGACAGTCGTATTGGATGTCCACCCCTGTGGACAACGCGCGGCGCTCCAGCAGTTTCTCTGTCTCATATTGAGGGGTGATGAGGACGAAGGGGTAGCGGGAACCCAGCTGTTGGAGGGGGAGGGCCATGCCACCGAAGGGACGCAGCAGGTCGATCCGTCGGCCGGTGGAGACGAGTTCGTCGGCGAGTCCGCGCGCGTCGAGCAGTTCGAGGGTGCGGGCGTGCACGGCGAAGGCGCGGGTGAGGTTGGCGGCCGTGCGGGGCCGCTTCTCGAGGAGGGCGACGGAGAGTCCGGTTGCGGCGAGGTCGCCGGCGAGCAGGAGCCCGGTGGGCCCGGCGCCGACGACGGCCACGTCGAAGAGGCCGGTGGTGGTGCCGGTGGTGTGGTCAGCGGCAGTCATGTCACGGAGTCTGCCAGCCGGGGGCCGCCTCCGGCAGAGCTACACGGAGGCGCCGTTGCCGAATTCGGCCAGGGCGTCGCCGACGATCCGTTCCAGGCGGGAGTGGTGGGCGCCGCGCCAGTAGACGCGCTCGCAGTCGGCGCACTGCGCGAACACGTCGTACGAGCGCTGCGTGCCGTGCTCCAGCCGGTCTCCCACGCTGTCCTTGTCCGCTTCCCGGAGCGGGCCGTTGCAGGCGGTGCAGCGGGTCCAGGGCGCGAGCTCGGGGGCGAACCGGCTGAGGATGTCGCGGAGTTGGTCGTCGGGATTGTCGCTGTAGACGTAGGCGCCGGCGAAGATCTCGCGGCGGCGCAGCAGGCCGCGGTCGCGGGAGAGCAGGACGCGCCGCTCGGCGGCGGAGCGGGCGGCGAGTGCGGGGTCGCCGATGTCCTCGTTCTCGTAGGCGGCGTCGACGCCGAGCAGGCGCAGGCGGCGGGCGAGGGTGCCGAGGTGGACGTCGAGGAGGAAGCGCAGCGGGGCGCTGGGGATCCGCTGGGGCCGGTCCACGCCGAACACCTCGACCGACTCGCCGGCTTGGGGCACGTACGAGACGGGGACCTCCTTGCCGTCCACGAGCAGCCGGCCGACCTCGGTGAGCGGGACACCGGCGGATTCGACCACGTGTCCGATGCTGGAGGCGCCGTCGGTGGCGGTCGGTACGCGGTCCGCGCGCCGGCTGGGCGGGGCGAAGAGGCGCAGTTCGGGGGCGAGGGTGAGGTGGATACCGGGACCGTTCACCGTCCCAGCATGCCATTGGGGGATGCGGCGGCGCGGCCGAATTAGTGACGGGGGTCAGTTGGTGGCGGCGGCCTGGTCGTAGGCCTCGCGGTGGGCGCTGACCTCGTCGAAGTGGTTCTCGGCCCACTGCTTGACGGAGGAGAGGAGGCAGCCGAGGCTGCCGCCGAGTTCGGTGAGGCGGTAGTCGACGCGGACGGGGACGGTCGCGGTGACGGTGCGGGTGACGATGCCGTCGCGCTCGAGGGAGCGGAGGGTCTGGGTCAGCATCTTCTGGCTGACGCCGGGGATCTTGCGGCCGAGTTCGCTGTAGCGCATGGAGCCCTGCTCGGCCTCGCCCAGGGCGCTGACGATGAGGCCGACCCACTTGTCGCTGATGCGGGCCAGGAGCTGTGTGGTGGGGCACTCCTTGACGAAGGCGTCGTAGGCGACGCGGGCCTCTTCGCGGAGGGCGGCGGCGGTGCGGGTGGCCATGGGTTGCCCACTTCCGGGTCGGGTACGCACTCCCGAGTGCGTACTTACTGAAAGAGAGTACCTCTCCATAAGTTAGTGGTCATCGGAACGGCCGGACGGGCCGGACGAGACCGACGTGACCAACGTGACCAACGGGGAGACAGTCATGAGCGAGCAGCAGAACGGGACCCAGAGCCAGGCCGGGACCCAGACCCGGACCATGCGGGCGGTGGTGGTCAGCGCCTTCGGCGGGCCGGAGCAGGTGGAGCTGGCCGAGGTGGCGGTGCCGCGGCCGGCGGCGGGGCAGGTCCGGATCCGGGTCCGCGCCGCCGGGCTGAACCCGGTCGACGGCGCCGTCCGCGCGGGCGTCTTCGGCGGGGCCGGACAGCGGCTCGGGCTCGGCTGGGACGTGGCGGGTGAGATCGACGAGGCCGGGCCCGGCGTGGACGGCTGGGCGCGGGGGCGCCGGGTGGTCGGGCTGCACTACGGCCCGGTGAAGCCGCTCGGCACGCACGCGGAGTACGTGGTGCTCGACGCCTCGGCGGTGGCGGCGGCCCCGGAGTCGGTGGACGACGCGGCCGCGGCGGCGCTGCCGCTGAGCGGGCTGACGGCCGCCCGCGCGGTGGACCTACTGGGGCTCGCCCCGGGTGACTCCGTACTGGTCACCGGTGCGGCCGGGGTGGTCGGCGGCCTCGCGGTGCAGCTCGCCGCGCGGGCCGGGCTGGTGGTGACGGCGCTGGCGGGCGCGGGGGACGAGGAGTTCGTACGCTCCCTGGGCGCGGCGGAGTTCGTGGTGCGGGGTTCGGCGCCGGCCGGGCCGGTGGACGGGGTCCTGGACGCGGCGGTGATGGGCGGGGAGGCGCTGGGCTTCGTCCGCGACGGCGGTGCGTACGTCGGCCTGATCCCGGGCGCGGCGCCGGCCGCGGAGCGGGGGATCCGGGTGGAGGAGCAGGAGGTCGCCCCCGACGGCGCCCTGCTGGGCCGCCTCTCCGCCCTGGTCGACGCGGGCGCGCTGACGCTCCGCGTGGCGGAGACCTTCCCCCTCGCGGAGGCCGCCAGGGCCCACACGGCCCTCGCCACCCCGGGCACGCGCGGCCGCCTGGTCCTGACCACCTCCTGAGGACCGGCCCGCACGCCGCGGCGGTTCGTCGGGCCGGGGGCGGTTCGTCGGGCGGAGGCGGTCCGCCGGGCCGGGGTGGTCCGTCACTCCGGGGGCGGCCCGTCACGCTGGGCGGTCCGTCAGGCGGAGGGGGTGCGTCAGGGGGAGGCGGCCCGTGAGGCCGGGGACCCGCCAGGCCGGGGCGGTCCGTCCGGCCGGGGGTGATCCGTCACCCCCGGGGGCGGCCCGTCCGGCCGGGGGGCCGTCAGGCCAGGGTGGTCCGTCACCGCCGGGGCGGTCCGTCAGGCGGAGGGTGGGCGGAGGAGCCAGCGGCGGGTCAGGGCCATCATTTCGGCGTGGCTGCGGCCGCCGTGGTCGACGGCGATGAACCGGCCGCCGATCCGCAGCGAGAACACCATCAGGCAGCGCACCTCGACGTCGTCCGGGTCGGGGCAGAACGAGCCGAACAGTGCGCGCAGGTAGTCCATCCGCCGGTTGTCGACCCGGCGCAGCCGCGCCGCGACGGCCGCGTCACGCCGGGCCCAGTCGCGGACGGCCAGGTCGACGGCCGTGCCCCGGACCGGGCCGTCGGCCGACTCCGCGACGAAGGTGAACAGCCGGTCCAGTCGGGCCCGCGCGTCACCGCCCCCGCTCTCGATGTGCTGGATCACCCCGTCCGCGACCTCGTGCTCCCAGGTGTCGAGCATCTCCTCCAGCAGCGCGTCCCGGTTGCGGAAGTACCCGTAGAAGCCGCCCTTGCTGACTCCGAGCGCCTGTGCGAGCGCTTCGATCCGTACGGCGTCCGGGCCGCCGGCGGCGAGGGCGCGCAGGCCTTCCTCGATCCACGTGCCGCGGGGCGTGCGGGCGGTGGCCATGGTGTGTCTCCCGTCACGTGGCGGTGATCTATACGGCCCCGTATAAACGGGCCTAGCCTCCATCTGTACGGCATCGTATAGATGGAGGGGCACACGCATGAAACTCCCCCGGACCGCCCATACCTCCCGCCCCTGGCGGATCCACGAGATCGCGGGCGACTTCCAGCTCGAGGACCTGTGGGCACTGCCGACACCGGGCGGCCCCGACGACCTGGCGAGGCTGGTGGCCCAGTTCGCGAGCGGCGGGAACGAGACCTCCGGCATCTCCTCCCCCCTGTACCGGATCCTCTTCGCCATCCGCTGGAAGCTCGGGGCGCTGCTCGGCTGGGACAAGCCCGGCGACGGCGTCGGCGGCCGGGTGCGGTCGCTGCGCGAGCGGCTGCCGGCGGACCTCGCCGAGGGCCCGCGCGGGCCGGACCTGTCCACCCTCCCCTTCTCCTCCGTCTACCAGACGCACGACGAGTGGGTCGCCGAGATGGGCAACAAGACCGTGCACGGTCTGATGCACATCGGCTGGGTCCCGGACGGGCTCGGCGGCCACCGGGGTCAGATGGCCGTCCTCGTCAAGCCCAACGGCTTCCTCGGAGCCGCGTACATGGCCGCCATCAAGCCCTTCCGGTACATGGGGGTCTACCCGGCGCTGATCGAGGCGATCGGCCGCAGGTGGCAGGAGGACGCCGCCGCGCGCGACGCGGCCTGACCGCCCGGCCCGGCGCCGGACGCCGGGCCGTGAGGGCCGCGCCGCCAGGAGCCGCGAGGAGCCGTCAGGAGCCGCCGGGGGTCGTCACGGCCAGACGAGGCAGTACGCCTGATGGCCGTTCTCGTGGAGGCGGTGGGAGAAGTCCTGCCACTCGTGCAGCAGCTGGTAGACGTTGAAGGCGTCGCGCGGTCCGCCCCGGTCGGGGACCGTCGACCAGATGAAGGCGGCCGCGCCCACCGACTCCTCGCCCACCCCGCGCAACGGGTCCACCACCGTCATGGGCAGCTTGACCACCGCGTAGTCGGGGTGCAGGACGACCAGCTCCAGCGGGGGCACCTTGTGCAGGGGTATGCCCTCGATGCCGGTGAGGACCATCGCGGCCATCGTCTCCGGCTTGATCTTGGTGAACATGCCGCCCATGCCGAGCTCGTCGCCGCCCAGCTCCTCCGGCCGCATCGTCTGCGGCACCCGCGCGGCCGTGGCACCGTCGGGCGCGCCGAAGTACTTGTACGTCACTCCCATGCCGCGGCCCTTGAGCAGGCCGCCGGTGTCGTCCAGGTCATCCGTGTCGTCCTCGCCGCCCAGCGCCCGGGCCGGAACCGGCCCCGGTACGGGATCGGCCTCGGCCGCACGCCGCCGGTGCTTGCCTCGTCGGCGGGCTTCACGGGCGCGCTGCGGGTCCAGGCCGTCCGTACCCTCGCCCGGTCCACCACCGCGTTGCATATCTCCACCCGACACGTATTGCCTGCCCCGGCCCCGCGGCCCCCGCCACGCAGCCTGATCATCATGGCAGTGACCTCCCCCGCGGCGGCGCGGTGAAACGCCCCTCCGCAAGTCTGTCGCGGCCTCTGAGACCATGGCTGGTGTGAGCTACCCGTACCCGTATGAAGCCCCAGTTTCGCAGACGCTCTTCGAGCGCGCGTCCCTCGTGACCCCCGGCGGCGTGAACTCTCCCGTACGCGCCTTCCGTGCCGTGGGCGGTACGCCCCGGTTCATGGTGTCCGGTACCGGTCCCTATCTGACCGACGCCGACGGGCGCGAGTACGTCGACCTGGTCTGCTCGTGGGGGCCGATGATCCTCGGCCACTCCCACCCCGAGGTGATCGAGGCGGTGCAGGCGGCGGTCGCCCGCGGCACCTCCTTCGGCACGCCCGGCGAGGGCGAGGTCGCCCTCGCCGAGGAGATCGTCGCCCGCATCGAGCCCGTCGAGCAGGTGCGCCTGGTGTCCTCCGGCACCGAGGCGACCATGTCGGCGATCCGGCTGGCCCGCGGCTTCACCGGCCGCGCCAAGGTCGTCAAGTTCGCCGGCTGCTACCACGGACACGTCGACGCGCTGCTGGCCGCCGCCGGTTCCGGCCTGGCCACCTTCGCGCTGCCGGACACCCCCGGTGTCACGGGCGCGCAGGCCGGCGACACGATCGTGCTCCCCTACAACGACCTCGACGCGGTCCGGGCGGCCTTTGCCGCGCACCCGGGCGAGATCGCCTGCGTGATCACCGAGGCCGCGCCCGGCAACATGGGCGTCGTCACCCCGGGCGAGGGCTTCAACCAGGGCCTCGCCGACCTGTGCCGCGAGAACGGCGCGCTGTACGTCTCCGACGAGGTGATGACCGGATTCCGTACCTCCCGCGCCGGCTGGTACGGGGTGGACGGGGTCAAGCCCGACCTGATGACCTTCGGCAAGGTCATGGGCGGCGGCTTCCCGGCGGCGGCGTTCGGCGGCCGCGCCGACGTCATGGGCCACCTGGCCCCGGCCGGCCCGGTCTACCAGGCGGGCACGCTCTCCGGTAACCCGATCGCCACCGCCGCCGGCCTCGCGCAGCTGCGGCTGCTGGACGAGGCGGCGTACGACAAGGTCGACGCGGTCTCGAAGGAGATCCAGGACCTGGTGACGGCGGCGCTGAGCAAGGAGGGCGTGGTGCACCGGCTGCAGACCGCGTCCAACATGTTCTCGGTGTTCTTCACGGCGGACCCGGTCCGCAACTACGACGACGCGAAGACGCAGGAAGGGTTCCGCTTCAACGCGTTCTTCCACTCGATGCTGGCGCAGGGCGTCTACCTGCCGCCGTCGGCGTTCGAGTCCTGGTTCGTGTCGACGGCCCACGACGAGCGGGCGGTCGAGCGGATCGCGGCCGCGCTGCCGGCCGCCGCGCGGGCCGCCGCGGAGGCGACGGCATGAGCGACATCACCGTCGTCCACGTGGTGCGGCACGGCGAGGTGGAGAACCCGGAGGGCGTTCTGTACGGACGCCGGGCCGGCTACCACCTCTCCGAACTGGGCCGGCGGATGGCCGACCGGGTCGCCGAGCACCTCCAGGACCGGGACGTCACCTACGTGGTGGCCTCGCCGCTGGAGCGCGCCCAGGAGACGGCCGCGCCGATCGCGAAGGTGCACGGCCTGGAGCTGAGCACCGACGGCCGGCTGATCGAGGCGGGCAACGTCTTCGAGGGCAAGACCTTCGGCGTCGGCGACGGCGCGCTGCGCAGGCCGGGCAACTGGAAGCACCTGACGAACCCGTTCAAGCCGTCGTGGGGCGAGCCGTACGTCGAGCAGGTCGTACGGATGATGAGCGCCATCGAGTCGGCGAGGGACGCGGCGCGCGGGCACGAGGCGGTGGCGGTCAGCCACCAGCTGCCGATCTGGATCGTACGGAGCTTCGCGGAGCGGCGCCGGCTGTGGCACGACCCGCGGCGGCGGCAGTGCACGCTCGCCTCGCTGACGTCGTTCACGTACCAGGACGACAAGCTGGTGTCGGTGGGGTACAGCGAGCCGGCGCGCGACCTGGTCCCGGCGCATCTCCTCGCGGGGGCGAAGCCGGTGAAGGGCAAGTCGAAGGCCTTCGGCGCCTAACCCTCCGGGGGCTGGGGGGGGCACCGCTGCGCGGAGCGGCCCCCCACCCACCCTCCGCCCGTTCCCCGGGACTCCGCCCCGACCCCCGCCCCGGGGCTGCGCCCGGAACCGCCCCGGGGCTGCGCCCGGAACCGCCCGGGGTTGCGCCCGGAACCGCCCGGGGCTGCGCCCGGAACCGCCCGGGGCTGCGCCCCGACTCCCGGGGTTGCGCCCGGAACCCTCGCGGGCCTGCGCACCTGACCCTCCCGGGCCTGCGCACCTGACCCTCCCGGGCCTGCGCACCTGACCCTCCCGGGGTTGTGCCCGGAACCGCCCGGGGCTGCGCCCCGCCCCCCCCGGGGCTCCGGTCGCGGGCCGGAACCGGCTTCGCCGCCGGGCGGGCAGGACGCGTGCGGGGCCCAGCCCCCGTACCCGGGCCCCCGGCCCGCGCTCCGGTCGCGGGCCGGCCCGGCTTCGCCGCCTGGCGGGCAGTGTCCGTGCGGGGTCCGGGGCGGAGCCCCGGGGAACGGGGGAAGGGCGGGTAGGGGACAGCCCCGCAGGGCGCCGCTCACGCGCAGCACCCGCAGCGGCGCCCCGTCCCGCCCGCCCGCGCCCCCGGCACGCGCCGCCCGCGCCAGGGGCACCGGTTGGGCCGGTTTCGGGGAAGTTCCGGCGCGTCCGTCGTGTCGGGGCCCCGACAGCCCTGGAATGTCCGTTTATATGACATTCCATGAGCGATGTACCCGACCCCAGCAGGCGGACCGCGCTCGGCCTAGGGCTCGGCGCCGTCGCGGCCACCGTCGCGGCCGCCGCCGCCTCCCCGTTCACCCTCGCGGGCTGCGGCGCCGGCCACGGCCCCGCCGCCCAGGGCCCCCTGGCATC
This sequence comes from Streptomyces sp. NPDC029122, assembly GCF_055569445.1. Lineage (NCBI taxonomy): Bacteria > Bacillati > Actinomycetota > Actinomycetes > Kitasatosporales > Streptomycetaceae > Streptomyces > Streptomyces sp. NPDC029122. Next base: position 50,535 of record NZ_JBVHWK010000031.1, read on the forward strand.
CGGCGGAGCCCCCGGCGCCAAGCCCATCGGCGACGGCTCCACCACCGACACCGGTCCGCAGCCGCACCAGCCGCCCCCGCCGGTGCCGCTCCAGCCCGGCGAGACGCCCCCGCAGTTCGTCGTGTTCAGCTGGGACGGCGCCGGCGAGATCGGCAACGGCCTCTTCCCGCGCTTCCTCAAGCTCGCCAAGGACCACGGCGCGGCCATGACGTTCTTCCTCTCCGGCCTCTACCTCCTCCCCGAGTCGAAGCGGGACCTCTACCACCCCCCGAACAACCCCGTCGGCGCCTCCGACATCGGCTACCTCAAGGACGAGAACGTCCGCAACACCCTGCGCCACGTCCGCCAGGCCTGGCTCGACGGCCATGAGATCGGCACCCACTTCAACGGCCACTTCTGCTCCGGCCCCGGCTCCGTCGCCCACTGGACCCCCGAGGACTGGCGCGGCGAGATCGACCAGGCGGTCTCCTTCGTCACCCGCTGGCGGACCCACACCGGCTTCGCCGACCTCGAACCGCTCCCCTTCGACTACCGCAAGGAGCTCACCGGGGCCCGCACCCCCTGCCTCCTCGGCCAGGACGCGCTGCTCCCCACCGCCCGGGACCTCGGCTGGCGCTACGACTCCAGCTCGCCCGGCGGCCTCCAGCGCTGGCCGGTGAAGAAGGGGGGCGTCTGGGACCTGCCGCTCCAGTCTCTGCCCTTCCCGGGGCACTCCTTCGAGGTGCTGTCCATGGACTACAACATCCTCGCCAACCAGTCGCGGAACAGTACGAGGGGGATGCCCGGCAACTACCCGAACTGGCGCGCCCAGGCCACCGCCACGTACCTCGGCGGATTCCGGCGGGCGTACGAGACCAACCGCGCCCCCCTCTTCATCGGCAACCACTTCGAGGAGTGGAACGGCGGGATCTACATGGACGCCGTCGAGGAGGCCCTCAAGGCCATGGCGGACAAAAAGGACGTACGCCTCGTATCCTTCCGGCAGTTCACCGACTGGCTGGACGTCCAGGACCCCCACGTGCTGGCCGCACTGCGCACCCTCGGGCCGGGGCAGTCCCCCTCCGGCGGCTGGCGCGGCCTGCTCTCCGCCTCCTGAGCGGGCCTGACCAGGGCCTTAACACCCCGTCGGGGGGTGCGGAAGATCCGCAAATCGGTCATGCGAAACTTTTCACATGAGCCTTAGCCGCGCGCGTGTCCGTCGAAGCAACCGCCGCTCTGCCAGCGGCCGCGCCGTCCTGCTGACCGCGATCACCCTCGCGAGTGCCCTGACCCTGTCCGCGTGCGGCGATTCGGGCAGCGGCGGCAAGCCGGCCGGTTCCGCCGGCGGCAACTACGTGACCGGCCCCAGCGGCATCTCCACCGTCGCCAAGGCCGACCGCGTCGACGCCCCGAAGCTCGACGGGGAGACCGTCGACAGCAAGACGCTCGACACCACCACCCTCAAGGGCAAGGTCGTCGTACTCAACGTCTGGGGCTCCTGGTGCCCGCCCTGCCGCGCCGAGGCCCCGTACTTCGCGAAGGTCTCCAAGGAGATGGCCGACGGCGGCAAGGACGTCGCCTTCGTCGGCATCAACACCCGCGACAACACCAAGCAGAACGCCGCCGCCTTCGAGGAGAACTTCGGGATCACCTACCCGAGCCTCTACGACCCGGACGGCAAGCTGATGCTCCGCTTCCCCAAGGGCACGCTGAACGCGCAGTCCATCCCCTCCACGATCGTCCTCGACAAGCAGGGCAAGATCGCCGCCCGCACCCTCGTCGCGGTCAACGAGGAGCAGCTGCGCTCGATGATCGACCCGCTCCTCGCGGAGCAGTGAGCTCGTGACCCCGCACCTCCTGCTGGCCGCCGGGGCGACCGGCGTGAACACCACGGTCCTCAACGGCGCGCTGCTGCTGGCCCTGCCGATCGCGCTGCTCGCCGGGCTGGTCTCCTTCTTCTCCCCGTGCGTGCTCCCGCTGGTCCCCGGCTACCTCTCCTACGTGACCGGCGTGAGCGGTGCCGACCTCGCCGAGGCCCGGCGCGGCCGGATGCTGGCCGGCGCGAGCCTGTTCGTGCTCGGCTTCTCCGCCGTCTTCATCTCGACCGGCGCGCTCTTCGGCCAGTTCGGCGACGTCTTCCAGGGCGAGAACAAGGAGATCATCACCCGCGTCATGGGCGGCCTGGTGATCCTCCTCGGGCTGTTCTTCATGGGCGCGATCCCGGGCCTGACCATGCGGGAGTTCCGCTTCCACAAGAAGCCGACGGCCGGCCTGATCGGCGCGCCCGTGCTGGGCGTGCTCTTCGGCGTCGGCTGGACGCCGTGCATGGGTCCCACCCTCGCCGCCGTCCAGACGCTCTCCATCGACCAGGCCACCGCCGGGCGCGGCGCCCTCCTGACGGCCGTCTACTGCCTCGGGCTCGGCCTGCCCTTCATCCTCGCCGCGCTCGCCTTCCGCAAGGCGCTCGGCGCTTTCGGCTGGGTGAAGAAGCACTATGCATGGGTGATGCGGATCGGCGGCGCCATGCTGATCCTGACCGGCCTGCTGCTCGTCACGGGGATGTGGGCCGGCATCGTGAACGAGATGCAGAGCTGGACCGACGGTTTCACGGTGGGGATCTGAGGACTACACGGACATGAGTACGACCGACAAGGCGCCCGCCGAGGCGCCGCACGACCCCGCAGCCCGAGCGGGCACCGGCCCCGCCGCCGGAGCGGACACCGACGCCGTCACCGACGCCGCCGCCGGAGCGCAGCTCTCCACCGCCCCCGTCGAGGACGGAGCGGCCGGCCCCGTCGGCATCGGGGTGATCGGCTGGGCCCGCTGGTTCTGGCGCCAGCTCACCTCCATGCGGGTGGCGCTGATCCTGCTGTTCCTGCTCTCCCTGGGCTCGATCCCCGGTTCCCTGGTCCCCCAGACGCAGGTCGACCCGATGAAGGTCGCCCAGTGGAAGAAGGACCACGCGTTCTGGGTTCCGGCCGCCGAGAAGCTCCAGCTCTTCGACGTCTACAGCTCGGTGTGGTTCTCCGCGATCTACATCCTGCTGTTCCTGTCGCTGATCGGCTGCATCATCCCGCGCACCTGGCAGTTCGTGGGCCAGCTCACCGGCCGTCCGCCGGGCGCGCCGCGCCGCCTGAAGCGGCTGCCCGCGTACGCGACGTGGCGTACGGAGGCCTCCCCGGAGGAGGTGCTCGCCGGGGCGAGGAGCCTGCTCGGCAAGCGGCGCTTCCGTACGGAGTCGGCCGGTGATGCCGTCGCCGCCGAGAAGGGCTATCTGCGCGAGGCCGGGAACCTGGCCTTCCACATCGCTCTGATCGTGCTGCTCGTGGCCTTCGCGGCGGGCCAGCTCTTCAAGTCCGAGGGCGGCAAGCTGGTCCTGCGCGGCAAGGGCTTCGCGAACACGCTCACCCAGTACGACGACTTCAAGTCCGGCAGCCTCTTCTCCTCCGACGACCTGCCGCCGTTCTCGTTCACCCTGGACAGGTTCGACGCGAGCTACGAGAAGACCGGCCCGCAGAAGGGCACCCCGCGCGACTTCAAGGCGTACGTCACCTACAGCGAGGGCGCGCACGGGGAGCCGAAGAAGGCCGAGATCGAGGTCAACAAGCCGCTGGAGATCGACGGTTCCAAGGTCTTCCTGCTGGGCCACGGCTACGCGCCGGTCATCTCGGTGGCCGATCCCACCGGCAAGGTGGTCTACAAGGACGCCGTGCCGATGCTGCCCTTCGACGCCAACCTGAGCTCCTCGGGCGCGGTCAAGGTCCCGGACGGCTACCGCGACAAGAACGGCAAGAAGGAACAGCTCGGCTTCAACGCCATGTTCGTGCCGACCTTCGCGGGCGAGGGCAAGGGCACGATGCTCTCGCAGTTCCCGGCCCTGGACTTCCCCGTCCTCGCCCTCAGCGCCTACCACGGCAGCCTGGGCGTGGACGCGGGCCTGCCGCAGAACGTGTACCAGCTGAACACCTCCAAGATGCAGGAGTTCAAGAACCCCGAGGGCGAGCTCTTCAAGCAGCGGCTGCTGCCGGGCGAGACGATGACGCTGCCCGACGGCGCGGGCACCGTGAAGTTCGAGGGCATCGAGCGCTGGGCCACCTTCTCGGTCACCCAGCAGCCCGGCAACGGACTGGCCCTCGCGGGCGCGGTCATCGCCATCGGCGGTCTCGCCGCGTCCCTGTTCATCCAGCGCCGCCGGATCTGGGTCCGCGCGGTCCGGGGCGAGGACGGCCTGACCGTCGTGGAGCTGGCGGGCCTGGGCCGCAGTGAGTCAGCGAAGCTGCCGGAGGAGCTGTCGGTGCTCTGCGCCGCCCTGTACGAGCGGGCGCCGAGTCCGGCGCAAGCACTGACCACAGAGGAAGAAGAAGGGGAGCGCGCATGACGACGCTGCTCGCGGCGGCGGCCAACGAGAGCCTCGCCGATCTCAGCAACAAGCTGGTCTACGCGTCGATGGCGGTCTACACGCTCGCCTTCCTCGCGCACATCACCGAGTGGGTCTTCGGCAGCCGCAGCAAGGTGGGCCGTACGGCCGCCGCGCTGACGGCGCAGAAGACGGCGGCCGGTGCGGCTCCCGCCGTCCAGGTGCGCACCAAGGGCGGGGGCACGGCCGTCCTCGACCAGCCGGAGGTGGTCACCCGCTCCGCGTCGGGCACCCGGGACGTCCCGGACGGTCCCGGCGCGGCGGGCGGCACCGAGCAGGGCGACCTGTACGGGCGGATCGCGGTCTCGCTGACCGTGCTCGGCTTCCTCATCGAGGCGGCGGGCGTGGTCGCCCGCGCGCTGTCGGTGCAGCGGGCCCCCTGGGGCAACATGTACGAGTTCTCGGTGACCTTCTCCACGGTCGCGGTCGGCGCGTACCTGCTGCTGCTGGCGCTGAAGAAGAACGTCCGCTGGCTCGGTCTGATCCTGGTCACGACGGTCCTGCTGGACCTGGGCATCGCCACCACCTGGCTCTACACCGAGAGTGACCAGCTGGTCCCGGCCCTGCACTCGTACTGGCTGTGGATCCACGTCTCCACCGCCATCTTCTGCGGCGCGGTCTTCTACATCGGCGCGGCGGGCACGGTGCTCTACCTGTTCCGCGACAGTTACGAGAGCCACCTGGAGGCCGGCCGCACCCCGGGCCGGTTCCGCACCTCGGTGCTGGAGCGGCTGCCCTCGGCGGCCTCGCTCGACAAGTTCTCGTACCGGATCAACGCGGCGATCTTCCCGCTGTGGACCTTCACCCTCGTCGCGGGCGCCATCTGGGCGGGCGACGCGTGGGGCCGCTACTGGGGCTGGGACCCCAAGGAGGTCTGGTCCTTCGTCACCTGGGTGGCGTACGCCTGCTACCTGCACGCGCGGGCCACGGCGGGCTGGAAGGGCCGCAAGGCCGCCTACCTGGCGCTCTTCGCCTTCGCCTGCTGGATCTGGAACTACTACGGCGTGAACATCCTGCTCAGCGGCAAGCACTCGTACGCGGGCGTCTGACCCCGGGGAGTGGGACGCTGGTGGTATGTCTCCTGTGAGCCATGCCACCAGCGAGCCGCGCGGCCCCGGCCGCTGGACCATCCGCTTCGAGATGCACCTGCCGTACGGGTACGAGGCCCTGTGGCCCGCCCTCACCACGACGGAGGGGCTGCTCGGCTGGCTGGCGGCGGCGGACGTGCTGGAACGCCGCCTCGGCGGTGCCGTCACGCTGCGCTGGCTCAATACCGGCGCCACCGAGTCCGGGCAGGTCACCGCCTGGGACACGGAGCGGGTCGCCGAGTACACGCTCTCCGGGCACGGGCGGATCCGCTTCCACTTGGAGGCGGTGGGCACCGACTCGACGGTGATCCGCTTCCTGAACGAGCGCGGCGGCTCCGACGAGGAGCGCCTGGACTGCCTGGCCGGCTGGCACGACCACTTCGAGCGGCTGCAGGCCGCGATGGCCGGGCACCCGACCGACTGGGCGGCCTGGACGGATGCCCGCCGGGCGGAGCTGCGCGCCTCCTACGCGTCCTTCTCCAGGGCGTAGGCGCCCGGACGCAGGCCGCCCAGGACGCGGGCGGCCCCCCGGACGCAGGCGCCGCCCGGCCCTCACGACAGACCCCCGCCCCTCACCACACCGGCCGCAGCGGCGGCAGGCCCTCGCCCCCGTGCAGGGCGCGGATGACGCGCGCCAGCTCCCCGCGCAGCACACCGAGGTCGGCCCGCTCGGCCAGCTCCGCCTCCAGCGCGTGCAGGACGCGTCCGGCGGTGGCGAGGTGCTCGACCGCGGCGGGGGTCAGGACGACCAGCTTGCGGCGCCCGCCGCCGGGGTGCGGCTCGCGCCGGACGTAGCCGCGCTTCTCCAGGTCGTCGACGATCTGCCCGGCGGCCTGTTTGGTCACCCCGAGCCGCTCGGCCAGCTCGCTGGCGGTGGCGCCGGGGCCCTTGAGGGCCTGGAAGGCCATGCCGTGCAGGGGGCGCAGGTCGGCGTAGCCCGCGTCGGCGAGGCGCCGGGTGAACTCGCCGAGCATCAGCTGGAAGCCGATCCCGAGGAGGAAGGTCAGCTCGACGCCGGAGGTCTCTTCGTGGGAAGTCACGCGGACCATGGTGGCACAGGCGAGTAAAGCCCCTTGACTCATTCGAGTAAAGGGGCTTTACTCATGCCTGTCGCCGCGCACCCCACCACGCAGAGGACCCGCCTTGCACGTGATCAGCGTTTCCCCCGAGAACGTCACCGCCTCGCCCAACGCCACCATGACGGGTCTCGCCGCCCCCAGCCGCGGCAGCTCCGAACTCTCCACCTGGCACGTGGACATGCCCGCCGGATCCACCGGCCCCGAGCACTCCGTCAGCCGCGAGCAGGTCTGGCAGCTCACCGCCGGCTCCCTGGAGGTCACCTGCGACGGCCGCACCGAGAAGGTGTCCGCCGGCCAGACCCTCGTCCTGCCGCCGGACGTCCCGCGCCGGATCCACGCCCCCGAGACCTTCGAGGCGTACGTGGTCATGCGCGCGGACGGAGTCGCCTCGGTGCCCGGCACCGAGGGCACCCGGGTCCTGTCCTGGGCGCAGTGACCCGTACGCGCTACTCCTTGCCCGGCCCGCCCTTGCCCGGGTCGTCCTCGCCCTGGTCGTCCCCGTCCGTCTTCTTGTTCCGTTCCTGCTCCTCGCGCAGGGAGTTCAGGAACTCCGGGTTGTCGTCGGGCGCCACCCACTGCTGCCGGCGCGCCCGGCCGCCACCGCCGCCACCGCCGACGGCGGAGCGCTGACGGCCCGCGAAGAGCCACACCACCGGGCCGACGATCGAGAACAGCAGGATGATCAGCACCCAGATCGTCTTCGGCAGGTGCTTGACCTCCTCCTCCGGGGTGTTCAGGCAGTCGATGAAGGCGTAGATGGTCAGCGCCAGGATCAGCAGGAACGGCAGATAGCGCAGCACGGTGTGGGACCGACTCCCGGGAAGTGACGACGGACCCGCGCGGGGCCCCGGTGACGGTTCCAGGGTATGGGGTGACGGATACTGGGCTCCATGGCTTACGACGATCTCCGCTCGCTGCTCCGGGCTCTGGAGCGGGAGGGCGACCTCAAGCGCATCAAGGCCGAAGTCGACCCGTACCTGGAGGTCGGGGAGATCGTCGACAGAGTGAACAAGGCCGGCGGCCCGGCCCTGCTCTTCGAGAACGTCAAGGGCTCGGCCATGCCGCTCGCCATGAACGTCTTCGGGACCGACCGCCGTCTCCTGAAGGCCCTCGGCCTGAAGTCGTACGGCGAGATCAGCGAGAAGATCGGCGGCCTGCTCAAGCCCGAACTGCCGCAGGGCTTCATCGGCGTCCGCGAGGCCTTCGGCAAGCTCGGCTCGATGGTCCACGTCCCGCCGAAGAAGGTGAAGGGCGAGTCCGCGCCCGTCCAGGAGGTCGTCCTCACCGGCGACGACGTCGACCTCGACCAGCTCCCGGCCCTCTTCACCTGGCCCAAGGACGGCGGCTCCTTCTTCAACCTGGGCCTCACCCACACCAAGCACCCCGAGACCGGCGTCCGCAACCTCGGCCTCTACCGCCTCCAGCGCCACGACAAGCGCACCATCGGCATGCACTGGCAGATCCACAAGGACAGCCGCAACCACTACGCCGTCGCCGCCGCGCGCGGCGAGCGGCTGCCGGTCGCGATCGCCTTCGGCTGTCCGCCCGCCGTCACCTACGCCTCCACCGCACCGCTGCCGGGCGACATCGACGAGTACCTCTTCGCCGGGTTCGTCGCGGGCAAGCGGATCGAGATGGTCGACTGCAAGACGGTCCCGCTCCAGGTCCCGGCCCACGCCGAGGTCGTCATCGAGGGCTGGCTGGAGCCCGGGGAGACGCTCCCCGAGGGCCCCTTCGGCGACCACACCGGCTTCTACACCCCGCAGGAACCCTTCCCCGCGCTGAAGATCGACTGCGTGACGATGCGGAAGCGCCCGCTGCTCCAGTCGATCGTGGTCGGCCGCCCGCCGACGGAGGACGGCCCGCTGGGCCGCGCGACGGAACGCTTCTTCCTGCCCCTCCTCAAGATCATCGTGCCGGACATCGTGGACTACCACCTCCCCGAGTCGGGCGGCTTCCACAACTGCGCGATCGTCTCGATCGACAAGAAGTACCCCAAGCACGCGCAGAAGGTCATGCATGCCATCTGGGGCGCGCACATGATGTCGCTGACCAAGCTGATCATCGTGGTCGACAAGGACTGCGACGTCCACGACCTGCACGAGGTCTCCTGGCGAGCCCTCGGCAACACCGACTACTCCCGCGACCTGACCGTGGTCGAGGGGCCGGTGGACCACCTGGACCACGCCTCGTACCAGCAGTTCTGGGGCGGCAAGGCGGGCATCGACGCGACCAAGAAGCTGCCGGAGGAGGGCTACACCCGCGACGGCGGCTGGCCCGACATGGTCGAGTCCGACCCGGCGACGGCCGCCCTCGTGGACCGGCGCTGGAAGGAGTACGGACTGTGAGGTACCAGGCAACGATGAGGTCGGAGAGCGCCGGGAGTGCTCCCCGCGCCCGCGGCGATGAACCGGAGTACGGACTGTGAGCCCGATCGCGGTCGGCGGCCCGGCGCTCTTCATCGGTGACGACACCACGTACGTGGCCCTCGTGCGCCCGGAGCTCGACCCGGCCGACCCGGAGGTCCGCGAGGCCGCCGCGCAGGCCGGCGTCAGCCCCGAGGAGTTCGTCGGCCCCGGCGGCGTCTGGGCGCTGATGTGGGACGAGCGCGACGGCGGCGGCGGCTTCGAGCTGCCCGGACTGCGCGACGCGGACGCCGACGACTTCGCCGAACGCCTCCTCGCCGAGCTGGCCTTCGCCGTCACCGAGCCGTTCACCGTCGAGGCGGGCCCCGTGCTGAGCCTGGAGGGCCGGCCGGCCGGCGAGGACTGCGCCTTCCTGGCCCGGATCACCCCGCCGGAGGGCGAGGAGGTGCCCCCGCTCGCGCTGGACATCGCCCCGGAGGCCGTGGAGACGCTCCGCGCCGACCTCGAAGAGTTCCGCAGGAGCCTCGTATGACCTCCGCAGCCGAAGCCCTTCCCGGGCCGGGCCCCGCGCCGCAGGCCACCGGCAAGGTCAAGGCCTTCCTGCGCCTGGTGATGATCGAGCACTCGGTCTTCGCGCTGCCCTTCGCCTACATCGCCGCGCTGACGGCCATGTACCGGCTCGACGGGCGCATGCACTGGACCGAGCTGCTGCTCGTCACCGTGTGCATGGTGGGCCTGCGGACCTTCGCGATGGCCGCCAACCGGATCATCGACCGGGAGATCGACGCCCGTAACCCGCGCACCGCCGGGCGCGAGCTCGTCACCGGCGCGGTCTCGGTGCGTTCCGCCTGGACCGGCGCGGGCATCGCGCTGGTGGTCTTCCTCGGCGCCGCCGCCCTGCTGAACCCGCTGTGCCTGATCCTGGCGCCGGTCGCGGTGGTCCCGATGGTGGTCTACCCGTACGGCAAGCGCTTCACGGACTTCCCGCACGCCATCCTGGGCCTGGCCCAGGCGATGGGCCCGGTCGGGGCCTGGCTGGCGGTCACGGGGGAGTGGTCCTGGGAGGCGGTCGTCCTGGGTCTGGCCGTGGGAGTGTGGATCGGCGGCTTCGACCTGATCTTCGCCTGCCAGGACGTGGCGGCCGACCGCGCGGAGGGCGTCCGCTCGGTCCCGGCCCGCTTCGGCGTCCCGGCGGCCCTGTGGGGAGCGCGCGGCGCGCACGTCGTCACCACCGGCCTGCTGGCCTGGTACGGGCTGCTGACGGAGGCGGGCGCGCTGTTCTGGTGCGGCCTGCTGGTGGTCGTGGCGGCGTTCCTCTACGAACACACCATCGTCAAGCCGCACGACCTGTCCCGCCTGAACCGGGCGTTCTTCACGGTCAACGGCTTCATCGGAATCGCGCTTTTCGTGTGCGCGCTGGCGGATCTGGTGGTGCGGGGTCTGACGGTCTAGTTACCGTGCGGCCTACCATCGAGTGCATGGACAGGGAGGCCGAAGTGACCGTCTCGGAGAGCGACAGCCTGCACTCACAGCTCAGCCGGTACGAGGACATGTTCCCCGGCCACCGGGTGGAGATTGTCGAGGGCGCCATCGTGATGAGTCCGCTGAAGCCGACCCACAACGCCACCATCTGGGCGCTGTGGACCACGCTCAAGGCTCAGCTGTCGGACGACTGGGGTTTCCTCAGCGATGTCGCGGTGCCGTTCGACGGTGACAACGAGTTCTGCCCGGACCTCGCGGTGATCCCCGAGGCGGAAGTCGCCAAGAACCTCAGCGCCTACCCGCCCGACTTGATCGAGCTGGCCGTCGAGGTCGTGTCCCCGAGCAGCGTCCGCAACGACTACGAGGTCAAGGACAGGGCCTACGCCCGGCGCGGGATCCCGCTCTACCTGATCTTCGACCCGTACAAGGCGCACTGCGTCACCCTCTGGAACCCGGGCCCCGACGGCTACCGGGGCCGGGACGTGATCCCGTACGGCGGGACGGTCGTCGTGGAGAGCGGGATCGGCAAGCTGACCGTGGACACCTCGGACCTGCCCGTGGACCCCTCGGCCGTCAGCTGAGCAGGGCCGGCTGACGGGCCGGGCGGCGGTGGCAGAGGGCGGTCGCCACTCCCGTGACGAAGCCGCAGAGGTGGCCCTGCCAGCTGATGGCGGGGTCCAGGGGGAGCAGGCCGAGGAACATGCCGCCGCCGTAGTAGGCGGCGGCCGCGATGCCCACCGCGATCCCCAGCGCCTTGCGCTCGACGAAGCCGCGCACCAGCAAGTAGCCGAAGAGACCGTAGACGATGCCCGAGGCGCCCAGGGTGACCGTGTCCGGCGGGGAGATCAGCCAGGTGCCGATGCCGTCCCCGAGCAGGATGAGTCCGCCCACGGCGAGGAAGCGGCGGATGCCGGACAGGGCGATGACGAAGCCGAGGACCAGCAGCGGGACGCTGTTGGCGGCGACGTGGCCGAAGCCCAGGTGGAGGAAGGCCGCGGAGACGATGTGCGGCAGGGTGGCGACGTCGCGGGCCAGGACGCCGTACTGGTCGAGGGAATGGCCGAGGGCGTAGTCGACCGCCTCCAGGGCCCACAGCAGGGCCACCCAGCCCAGCATCAGCTTGGCGGCGGCCTTCGCGCGGTCCGCCTGGCTCCAGGCCGGCTCGGCCGACGTTCTCATGTGGTTCCCCCTCGTGCCCGTCCCACCCCCTGGGACGTGCGCACACCTTACCGAGTGCCGCCGCGCCGTGGCCGGATAGTCTCGGAGGTATGACTGACGGCAAGCGCACCCCGTGGGTGGTCGGGGTTTCCGGGGCGTCCGGGACGCCGTACGCGGCGGCGGTGGTCCGGGGGCTGCTGGCGGCGGGCGAGAGTGTGGACCTGGTGGTCAGCCGGGCCTCGCGGCTCACCCTGCTGGACGAGACCGGGATCGCGTTCCGGGACGCGCACTGGCGCGCGGACCTGGAGGAGTGGCTGGGGCGCGGCGCCGACGGCAAGCCGGGGACCTTCGCGGGGTTCGACCTCGACGGGGTGCGGTACTGGGGTGCCGGGGACCTGGCGGCCGGGCCGAGTTCGGGTTCGTACGCCGTCAAGGGGATGCTGATCGTCCCGGCGTCCACCGCCTGCGTGGCGGGCGTGGCGCTGGGGCTGTCGAAGGACCTGCTCCAACGCGTCGCGAGCGTGACGCTCAAGGAGCGGCGCAGGCTGGTGGTCGCGGTGCGGGAGACCCCGCTGAACGGACAGACGCTGAGGCATCTGTTGGCGCTGGACGAAGCGGGCGCGGTCGTCCTGCCCGCCTCTCCGGCGTTCTACGCGGGCGCGACGCACATCCAGGACCTGGTGGACTTCGTCGCGGGGCGGGTGCTCGACGCGGCAGGGGTGCCGCACCGGCTGTACCGCCGTTGGGAGGGGGAGCTTGGCAGCGCCCGCCCCCGTGACTAGCGCTTCTTCTGGGTGCGCGGCTTGCGGGTCCGGTCCACGCGGTGGGCGGCGGCGGGCTGGTCGGTGCGGGATCGGTTGGCCAGCTCCTGGAGCTGTCGCATGTGCGCGTAGGCCGCCTCGATCGTGTACACGGTGAACCACTCCTGAAGATCGTCATTGATCTGTTGAAAGATTCACAGGGTGTTGACCCTGTGCGCCTTTGATTCTATACCTAAACTTGCAGGATCACCGAATAATGGAAGGCTCCACGTAATGGACACGGTGGACAGGCAGCTCATCCAGGCACTCCGTGAGAACGGTCGTGCCTCGTACGCGGAGCTGGGCCGTCTCGTGGGCCTCTCCGGCCCCAGCGTCACCGACCGCATCAACCGGCTGGAGACGGCCGGCGTCATCACCGGCTACCGCGCGACGGTGGCCGCAGCCGAGCTCGGCCTCGGCGTCACCGCGCTGATCGGCATCTCCCTCTCCGACGCCGCCGACCACGAGGACGTGGCGCGCCGGCTGCGCGACCTCGCGGAGATCGAGGACTGCTGGTTCATCGCCGGCGACGACTCCTTCATGCTCAAGGTCCGCGCCAGCGACGTCGACGGCCTGGAGAAGATCATCCGCAAGCTCTCCGGCACCAAGGGCGTCTCCCGCACCCGCACCACGATCGTGCTCTCCACCAAGTGGGAGAACCGGGTCGGCGAGCTGCCCGAGGACGCCTGAGAGTACGGTGGGTGGCGGTTGCAGACAGGTCTGGACAGGGACAGGTAGAGGAGACACCGGCATGGACGCGGGGCTCAAGCGCGAGCTGGAGGAAAAGGTCCGCTCCGGCGAGCGGCTGACGCGTGAGGACGGCATCGCCCTCTACGCATCGGACGACCTGGCCTGGCTGGGCGGTCTCGCCCACGAGGTGCGCACGCGCAAGAACGGCGACGTGGTCCACTTCAACGTCAACCGCCACCTCAACATGACGAACGTGTGCACCGCCTCCTGCGCGTACTGCTCGTTCCAGCGCAAGCCGGGCGAGAAGGACGCGTACACGATGCGCATCGAGGAGGCCGTCCGCCTGGCCAAGGCCATGGAGAACGAGAACCTCACCGAGCTGCACATCGTCAACGGCCTGCACCCCACCCTCCCGTGGCGGTACTACCCGCGCTCCCTGTCCGCCCTCAAGGAGGCGCTGCCGAACGTCTCGCTGAAGGCGTTCACGGCCACCGAGATCCACCACTTCGAGAAGATCTCCGGCCTCTCGGCCTCCGAGATCCTCGACGAGCTGATCGAGGCCGGTCTCGAATCGCTCACCGGCGGCGGCGCGGAGATCTTCGACTGGGAGGTCCGCCAGCACATCGTCGACCACGACACCCACTGGGAGGACTGGTCGCGCATCCACCGCCTGGCGCACGAGAAGGGCCTCAAGACCCCGAGCACCATGCTCTACGGGCACATCGAGGAGCCGCGCCACCGGGTGGACCACGTGCTGCGGCTGCGCGAGCTCCAGGACGAGACCGGCGGCTTCCAGGTCTTCATCCCGCTGCGCTACCAGCACGACTTCGTGGACATGAAGGACGGCAAGGTCCGCAACAGGCTCCAGGCGCGCACGACGATGGCCACGGGCGCCGAGGCCCTGAAGACCTTCGCGGTCTCGCGCCTCCTGTTCGACAACGTGCCGCACGTCAAGGTCTTCTGGGTGATGCACGGTGTGCAGACCGCCCAGCTCGCGCTCCAGCACGGCGCCGACGACATGGACGGCTCGGTCGTCGAGTACAAGATCACGCACGACGCGGACAACTACGGCACCCCGAACAAGCTGGGCCGCGACGACCTCCTGGAGCTCATCCGCGAGGCGGGCTTCCGCCCGGTCGAGCGCAACACGCGCTACGAGATCATCCGCGAGTACCCCGGCCCGGACGCCTCCCTGCGCGAGTCCCCGCAGGCGATGCGCGTCTGACGGAGCGACGCCCGCGCCGACAGGAGCCCCGGTCCCCGCCGGACCGGGGCTCCCGTGCGTGCGGAGGCCTGCGGAGAGCCGTTGCCCATCAGCCTCGGTAATAGATACTCTTCATTAATGACCCTTACTTTCACCTTCGATCCGGTCGTGGACCCCGCCCTGCGCGAAGGCATCGCGCAGCTGTGGACCGAGGTCACCAACGCCGGCGGCGCGGTCGGCTTCGTCCCGCCCGTCACCGCCGAAGACATCCGGCCCGCGCTGGTCAAGCACCTCGTCGCGCTGGCGGAGGGCCGTCACCGGCTGCTGGTCGGGCACGACGCCGAGGGGGCGGTCCAGGCCGTCGCCTTCCTCGCCTTCGAGCCGCACCCGTTGCGGAAGCACTGGGTCTGGGCGTACACGGTGATGGTCGCCCCCGTCCTCCAGGGCCGTGGCGCGGGGCGGGAGCTGATGGCCGCCCTCGCCGACGCGGCGCGTTCGCTGGAGGGCATCGAGGCCATTCGGCTGGAGTGCCGCGGCGGGGTCGGCCTGGAGCACTTCTACGCGGCCTGCGGCTACAAGGAGGTCGGCCGGGTGCCCGGCGCCATCCGCGTGGCCCCCGGCGACGACCGCGACGACATCACGATGCTGCTGCCCCTGCACTGACCCCACCGGGCCGCGGCCGGGCCCCGGCGTGCTTCACTGGACGGGCACGTGCCGACGTAGAAGAGAGGGAGGGGTCACCGTGGCCCTCAAGCCGAGCGCGACGATCCGCTACACCGCGATGCGGCTGGGCATCTTCGTCGGATGCCTGGTGCTCGTGGCCGTCCTGGTCAACCTGGGCTGGGTGCCCGCCGGTCTGGGCGACGCCAACTTCGCCTGGGTCGTGCTGCTCGCCCTGGTGATCTCCGCGCCCCTCTCCTTCGTCCTGCTGCGCAAGCAGCGCGACGAGATGTCCGCGCAGATCTCCGGCCGCGTCGCGGATGCGAAGGAGAAGCTCGCCGCGAACCGCAGCCAGGAGGACGCGGCCGACGACGCCGCGCGCGCGTGAGCCGAGCTCGGCCGAGTCCGAGCTGAACCGAGCTGACGCCGGGCCGGCGCGGAGCCGGTTGGCTTCGTCACAGCCGCCCCGCGGCCTTCCGTCCGCCGATGCGCCCCAGCGCCGGGAACTCCCCCCGCCACGCTGGGGCTTCGTCGTTCCCGGGGGCCGGCGGGTCCGGCGGACCCACTCCCGCACGATCAGTTCTCAAAGCATCTCTTTGAGATTCTCAAAGCAGGAGTGTTAGCGTGTCCACCATGTTGACCGCAGCCGCGCACCCGATGAGCCAGAGCGTCCTGCTCGTGGCGCGCCTGCACGTCGACTTCTGCCGCCGCGTGTCCGCGGCCTGTTGCTGTTGCCGCTGAGGCTCCGCCAGCAGCGGTCCCCGGCCGGCCCGGCCCCTTTTCCGGCTGCCGCCGTACCGCACCCCTTGCAGAAACCTTCCGCCGTACGTCCGTGCGTCCCCCGGAGAGTGTCGTGTCCGCGTCCCCCCAGGCCCAGGCTCCCGCCAAGGCCCCCTCCACATCCTTCAAGTTCCCCTTCTGGGCCCAGATCGTCACCGGCCTCGTGCTCGGCGTCCTCTTCGGCTGGCTCGCCCGCAGCCAGGACATCGGCTGGCTGAAGACCACGCTGGAACAGGTCGGCGACATCTTCATCCAGCTCCTCAAGCTGGCCGTCGCCCCGCTCGTCTTCTTCGCCATCCTGGTGTCCATCACCAACCTCCGGAAGGTGAACAACGCCGCGCGGCTCGCCTCCCGCACCCTGCTCTGGTTCATGATCACCTCGCTGATCTCGGTCGGCATCGGCCTCGCGATAGGCCTGCTGACCAACCCGGGCGCCGGCACCGGCCTCACCCCGGCCGACGGCAAGGAGCCCAAGCGGCACGGCTCCTGGATCGACTTCCTGACCGGCATCGTGCCGAAGGACATCGTCACGCCCTTCACCGAGCTGAACGTCCTCCAGATCGTCTTCCTGGCCGCCGTCGCCGGTATCGCCGCCCTCCAGCTCGGCAGCAAGGCCCAGCCGGTACTGAACCTCGCCGAATCCGTCCTGGAGCTCCTCCAGAAGGCCCTGTGGTGGGTCATCCGCCTCGCCCCCGTCGGCACCGTCGGCCTCATCGGCACCGCCATCGCGAGCTACGGCTGGGACCTCATCGGCAAGTACGCCACCTTCACCGCCGACGTCTACATCGGCTCGGCGCTCGTCATGTTCGGCGTGTACCCGCTGCTCCTCGCGACGGTCGCCAAGGTCAACCCCGTCCAGTTCTTCAAGGGCGCCTGGCCCGCGATCCAGCTGGCGTTCGTCTCCCGCTCCTCCGTCGGCACCATGCCGGTCACCCAGAAGGTCACCGAGCGCCTCGGCGTCCCGAAGGAGTACGCCTCCTTCGCCGTCCCGTTCGGCGCGACCACCAAGATGGACGGCTGCGCCGCGATCTACCCGGCCCTCGCCGCGATCTTCATCGCGAACATCTTCGACGTGCAGCTGGGCATCAAGGAGTACCTGCTCATCGCCTTCGTCTCGGTGGTCGGCTCCGCCGCCACCGCAGGTCTGACCGGCGCGACCGTGATGCTGACGCTGACCCTCTCCACGCTCGGCCTGCCGCTGGCCGGCGTCGGCCTGCTGATGGCGATCGACCCGATCCTGGACATGATGCGCACCGCCACCAACGTGGCCGGCCAGGCCGTCGTCCCGGTCATCGTCTCCGCCCGCGAGGGGATCCTCGACAAGGAGGCCTATGCCTCCGCCTCGTCCTCCCCGCTGGACGAGCCGGCCGCCACCACCGCGGCCCCGGTGCCCGTCGCCGCCTGAGCCGGCGCACGAGGCGTGACGCACGCCGAACGGACGGGGCGCCCCGGATCCCAGCGATCCGGGGCGCCCCTGCGCGTGCCGAGGCCGGCCGCGCGCCGGAACCTCAGCCGCTGACCAGGCTCCCCTCCAGCAGGGGGAGCAGGCGGTCCCAATGGCGCCGCAGCCCTGCGGGGTCGAAGGCGTCGGTGTCGGCCATGGTGAAGCCGTGGACGGTGCCGGGGTAGATCTCGGAGGTGTGGTCGAGGCCCGCGGCGTCCAGCGCCCGGTTGAGCCCGGCCAGGGCATCGGGCGTCAGATCGCCCTCGGCATGGCCGAAGTGGACCCGGGCGGTGATCCCGGCGAGGGCGTCGGGCCCGTCCGCGCCCACCGGAGCGTGGAACGCGGCGATGGCGGCCACCCGCGACGGGTGGGCCGCCGCGGTGCGCACCGCCAGCAGACCGCCTATGCAGTAGCCGGTCACGGCGACGGGCCCGGGGGCGACCTCCGGCCGGGCCGTGAGGAACCGGAGGTAGGCGTCGGCGTCGCGCAACACGCGTTCGGCGGTGTGCGCCTCGATGAGCGGCATCACCCGGCCCATGAGCGCGGGCCGGGCCTCTTCTCCGATGTGCCCGGGCAGGTCGATCAGCGGTGCCGGGCCGTGCCGGTAGAAGACGTTGGGGACGAGTACGCAGTACCCGTGGCCGGCCAGCTCGCGGGCCATGCCCTCGATCACCGGCCGCAGGCCGAAGCCGTCCGCGTACATCAGCACCCCCGGGTGCCGCTCGCCGTGGTCGGGGAAGGCGGCGAAGGCATCGGCCGGGCCGTCCGGGGTGGGGATCCGCAGCGTATGGGTGGGCATGAGCTCTCCTGTCGTGGTTGACGTCTCTCTCTGTGGTCAACACGACGGAGGCGGAGCGCGCGCGGCAGCGCGGGCCTCCCGGACGGACAGCGGGCCGCCAGCGGCCCGTACGGCGCTCAGAGGAGCGCCGGGTCACCGATCCGTGCGTGGCGCGAAGCCGTCCCGGTTTTCATGGCCGCACCCTAGCCCACCGGACGGATCCGTCACGATCGGATTCGCCGGACGAACCCCCGTCCGACCCCTCACGGGAACCGTGCCGCCTTACGCTTCCCGGCCGCCCGGGCCGGTCGCGAACGCCAGCGGAGGCGCTATCGCCTGCGCGTCCGCTCCCTCGCCCACCCACAGACCGATGAACAGGGCGGCCGTCGCCTCCAGCAGCCCCGCCCGGTCGAGACCGCCGCCGGCCACCGGTTCGCAGCCCACGTCCCGCACCAGCCCGTGCACGAGGGCGACGGCCGTCCCGTCGTCCCCGCAGACCGGTACGGCCAGGGGCCGCGTGCCGAAGACGGGCGGCCGCATCCGCCACACGTCCTCGTGGCAGAGGTTGAAGGCCTTGACCACGTGGGCCCCCGGTGCCGCCTCGGCCAGTCGCCGGGCGGCCGAGGGGCCTTCCCCGGTCAGCAGCCGGAATCCCGCCCCGATCGGGTTGGAGCAGTCCAGCAGCACCTTCCCCTCCAGGACCGCGCTCAGCTCCCGCACCACCTCGGCCCCCGCCCCGAAGGGCAGCGCGGCCAGCACCACCCGACCGGACCCGGCCGCCGTACGCAGGTCCGCGGACCGCGCGCCGCCTCCGATGCGCGCCGCGAGCCGCTGCGCCTTGTGCGCGTCCCGTCCCCCGATGACCACCTCGTGCCCGGCCCGCACCCAGTGGGTGGCGAGCGCGTCGGCCATGTTGCCCGTGCCCAGTACGCCGATTCTCATCACGTGTTGCCCTTCGTGCCTGTTGGGACCGTTCGCATCGACGCTAGAAGGCCGTTCGGGCACCATTCGGTACGTGACGACCGACGCCTTCCTCGCCGACTGCCGCGCCCGCCTCGGCTTCGACCTGCTCTCCAACACCTGGAACGCCGTGGTGATCTGGGGACTGCGCGACGGTCCCAGCCGGCACGGCGACCTGCGCGAGCGGATCGGGGGCATCAGCTCCAAGGTCCTCACCGAGACCCTGCGGCGGCTTCAGTCCAACGGACTGGTCGACCGGTGCGTGCGCCCCGACGCCGGCTCACGGGTCGAGTACCGGCTCACCGAGCTGGGCCGCACCTTGCTGGCGCCCATCGAAGCGGTCGGCGCCTGGGGGTTCGCGTACGGTGACGAGGTCATGGCCGCCCAGCACCCCGCCACGGACCCGGACTGATCCCCAGCCCTCGGGCCCTTCGGCAGGGGCGCTCAGACGGTCTGGCCGCGCCAGAAGGCGATCGCTGCCAGCAGGAAGGGGGCCGCGTACCACCAGCGGCCGAGGGTGCGGTGGAAGACGGGGACGGCGGTCAGGAGCAGCCCGGCGAAGCACAGCACCACCGAGAACTCGGCGGTGAAACGGGCGTCGTCGCGCACCGGGTCGTACGGGGACTCCGGCCGCAGCACCAGGGACACCCAGCACAGGTACACCGCCGGCAGGTAGAGGAGGACCAGGGGAACGGCGAGCACCCAGCGCAGGCACCCCCGGTCCCCGGGCAGGTCGATGGACGTCATCCGGCCATCTTCGTCCCCGTCAGGGCAGTTTCCACACCCGGACGGTGGCGTCGTCGCTCCCGCTGGCGAGGGTGGTCCCGTTCGGGCTGAACCCGACCGAGCCCACGGCGGACGCGTGTCCGTTGAGGGTCGCCCGGTGGGCGCGGGTGGCGACGTCCCACAGCCGGACGGTACGGCCGCCGCCGCTGGCGAGCGTCCTGCCGTCCGGACTGAACACCACCGACCGGACGGTGCTGTTGTGGCCGCTGAGGGTGTCGGCGGCGCTGCCGGTGCGGGCGACCGGGTCCCAGAGGCGGATCGTGCCGTCGGCGCTGCCGCTGGCCAGGAGTCTGCCGTCGGGGCTGAAGGCCACCGAGGCCACGGGTTGGGAGTGACCGGTGAGGGTGGCGGTGGCTTTGCGGCTGGGGAGGTTCCAGAAACGGATCGTGCCGTCCTCGCTGCCGCTGGCGAGGGTCTTCGCGTCGGGGCTGAACGCGACCGATGTGACCGGCCGGCCGTGACCGGCGAGGGTCACGGCCGGCTCCAAGCGGTCCACGAAGTCCCAGAGCCGGATGGTGCCGTCCTCTCCCGCACTGGCCAAGGTGGTGCCGTCCACGCTGAACGCCACCGCCCGGACCGGGGCCGTGTGGCCGGTCAGGACGCCGGCTTCGGCGAGGCCGCCGACGTCGTAGAGGTGCAGGAGACGGTCGCTCCCGGCCACCAGGGTCGTGCCGTCGTTGCTGAAGGCCAGGCAGGCGACGGGCTTCTCGAAGTCGGGCAAGGGGTCGCTGCCCCGCCAGCCGAGGGCGTCCCACAACCGCAGGCTGCGGTCGCTGCCGCCACTGGCCAGGATCCTGTTGTCGGGGCTGAACGCCACGGCCCCCACGGGACCGGTGTGGCCGGTGAGGCTGCGCGTCAGCCGCACCCCGCCCGTGCCGGGCCCGCCCGCGTCCTCGCCGGTGCCGGTCAGCCGGAGCAGGGCGTACGTCCCGCCGCCCGCCCCCGCCAGCAGCCCGAGCCCGCCGAGCAGGACGCCCCGGCGGCCCGGCCGGGCCGCCGGGGGGCGCAGGCCCAAGGTGGGTACGTCGGGCACCCCGGCGGGGGCGGCCGTGCCCCTCAGCACCGCACGCAGCCGCTCGGCGACGGCCGGGGCGTCCGGCCGGTCGGCGGGCTCCTTGGCCAGCAGCGAGGCCGCCAGCTCCACGAGCGCGGGCGGCAGGTCCGCCCGTACGGAGCCCAGGGCCGGGGGCTCCTCCTCCAGGTGCATCCGCATCAGCACCCAGGCGTGGTCGGTGCCGGAGAACGGCGGCGCACCGGTCAGCAGCGCGTACAGCACGCACCCGAGGGCGTACACGTCGCAGCGACCGTCGACCTGCTCGCCCCGCCACTGCTCCGGGGCCATGTAGTGCGGCGTCCCGAACACCTTGCCGGTCGCGGTCAGCCCGCTCGTGGCGTCGGCGGTGCGGGCGATGCCGAAGTCGCAGATCTTGAGGCGGCCGTCGGTGAGGAGGAAGAGGTTCGCGGGCTTCAGATCCCGGTGCACCACCTTCTGCGCGTGCGCGGCGGCCAGCGCCTCGGCCGTCTGGAGGGCGAGATCGAGCGCCCGGGGCAGGGGGAGGCCGTCGCCGGGCGAGTCGGCCAGGAGGTGGGCGAGGTCCCGGCCGTCGAGCAGCTCCATCACGAGGAAGAGCCGGTCGTCGTGGCGGCCGATGTCGTGCACGACGGTGATGCCGGGATGCTGGAGCCGCGCCCCGATGGCCGCCTCGCGGCGGAAGCGGCCCAGCAGCTCCTCCGGCGCGTCGAAGGCCAGCAGCACCTTCACCGCCACGG
Organism: Streptomyces sp. NPDC029122; assembly: GCF_055569445.1. NCBI lineage: Bacteria > Bacillati > Actinomycetota > Actinomycetes > Kitasatosporales > Streptomycetaceae > Streptomyces > Streptomyces sp. NPDC029122. Next base: position 71,976 of record NZ_JBVHWK010000031.1, read on the forward strand.
CCCGGCCCAGCTCGACGTCGAAGGCCCGCCAGACCTCGCCGAAGCCGCCCTGCCCGAGCGGCACGTCCAGCCGGTACCGCCCGGCCAACTGCTCCCCCGGCTGCATCCCGCCCCCTGGGCCCCGTTCAGCTACTGCGCGTGCGAGGGGTCATTGTGCCGCAAGGAACCCCGCCCAGGCGGTGGCGCCGAAGGTGAGGTGGGGGAGGGCGGTGTCCTTGGAGTCGCGGACGTGGATGGCGGCGGGGGTGGTGGCCACCTCGACGCAGTCGTTGCCGTCACTGCTGTCGCTATAGCTGCTCTTGAACCAGTCGTGGGCCACCTCGACGCAGTCGTTGATGTCACCGCTGTCGCTGTAGCTGCTCTTGAACCAGTCCAGGTCGGCATTGTGGGTCATGTCTCTCCTAGCAGTTCCTCGATGAGGGCCAGCGACTTCCGGGGCGTGAGCGCCTGAGCTCGGATGATGCCATAGCGCAGTTCGAGGATTCGGAGCTGCTTGGGGTCGGAGACCGGTCGTCCATTGAACGCTCCCTCCGACCGTCCCACTGCCGAGCCGTCGGAGAACTTCAGCACCTGGATCCGTCCCGCCATGCCCGCGTGTTCCTCGACGTCCGTCGGCATGATCTGGAACTCGACGTTCGGCAACTGAGCTACCTCCAGCAGGCGTTCGAGCTGGCGCCGCAGGACCATTGTCCCTCCGATGGGGCGAGTTAGCGTGACCAGTTCTTGGACGAAGCTGAGCGCCGGAGCGGGGGACCGTTCGAAGATCGACTGGCGCCCCATTCGGGCGGCCAGCATCCGTTCCATCTCATCTGGCGTGTAGACGGGGCGCCAGGTGTTGAACAGGGCACGGGTGTACTCCGGTGTCTGAAGCAGCCCGTGAATGTTGTGATTGTTGTAGGTGTGGATCTCGACCGCCTGGGCTTCCAGCTTGGCCAGATCCCGAACTTTCTTCGGGTACCGGACCTGCTCCATGTCCGCCTTCATCGCGGCGATCTGGCCGCCCGCGCCCAGGACCTCGTCCGCCCTGTCCAGGTACTCCGAGCGCGGGATCCGCTTGCCCGACTCGACCTTGCGGACCAGGTCCTCCCCGTACCCGATCTCCACCCCGAAGGCGGCAGCCTTCATGCCCGCCTTCTCCCGCCAGGTCCGCAGCTGGCGGCCCAGCGCCGCCAGGACCGCCGCTCCCTGTTCGTCCTCGGGGTCGACCTCCCAGCCCGCGTCTTCCGTACCGTCGTTGTCCACCGTCATGCGTGCCCCACCTCCGACGCACCGAATTCCTCAACGCCCCCTGCCCAAGCGGCCGTCAGGACAGCCGGGACAGCGCCGGACAAGCGCGGGACAAACCCCGGACGCACCGGCGGTACCGCTTCTCACGGTAGCCACGGCGGCCCACGCTGGGTGATGTGACGACTCAAATCTGGTGCTCTGCACATCAGTTCGGTGTCCGACTGCCCGCCACGCCCCGGGGTGCCCGGCAGGCGCGGCAGCTCGTGGTGGAGAGGCTGCACGGATGGGGGCTGCCCACGGAGGATCCCGGGCTGATCGTGGCCGAGCTGGCGGCCAACGCCGTGACCCACGGGCGGGTGCCCGGGCGGGACTTCATGGTGGTGCTCAGCCTGGAGGGCGGGACCCTCCGGATCGCGGTGGCGGACACCTGCCGCGACCGGATCCCGGTTCTCCGGGAGGCGGACGTGAGCGCCGAGGGCGGGCGGGGTCTGGCCGTGGTGGAGGCGCTGGCCGACCGGTGGGGGGTGGAGCTGGGGCCGCCGCCGCGCAAGGCGGTGTGGGCGGAGGTGGATCTGCCTACAGGCGGCACGCCAGCAGGATCGTGACCGGAGCCGGGATCACCGCGATCCAGCCCGCCCAGCGTCCGGCGGCGGCCAGCGCGGGGCACCGGCGGAGCAGCCAGCCGGCGAGGGCGAGCAGCGGGGCGGCCGTCCAGGAGGCCAGCCAGAACACCTTGACGACCGCCACGGTCCCGGGGTGGTCCCGCTCGGCCATCCCGGCCAGGGCCCCGAAGAGGAACGCCACCGGGATCAGGGCCATGGCCAGGGCCGTGGCCCACGCCAGTGCCGTGCCGGACGCGGGGGAGCCGGGGGTCTGGGTCTCGTGCATGGGGTCCAGCCAAGCCGGTGCGGGGGCGGGGCGCCTGCGCCCGCGTACTCAGGATCCGTGGTCCGCGTACTCATCCGGGACGCGGGCCGGCGGGACCCGGCGACCCTCGACGTAACCACCTAAGTACCGAGGTAAATCCACCCAACCCCCCCTCCGACCCCCCGCTCACTCACTCGGGTGAACTCTGCCAACTCGGCTGGCTTTCGGGACGGTTGGCGGGCATATGCTCGCCGCACAACAACAGACATGAGACGGCCCCCGCCGGGACTGGCATCCCGGGCGAGGGCCTGACCAACTAGGAAGCACAAGACCTTCCCAATGGTGTTCAAGAAGCCTAACGCGCCTGCGCGCGCGGCGTCCCGGGTTCGCGCCGGGACCGTCCCATCGGGTGTCGTCCACGTCAACGTGCGGCACACCGATTCCTACGTCGTGGTGGGCAACCACCTCGCCCAGCACCGGACACTGTCGCTGGTGGCGATCGGGCTCGCGGTGTACATCCAGTCGCTGCCCGCCGGTACCAGGATCGGCATCAAGGAGCTCGCGGCGCGCTTCCCGGAGGGCGAGGTGCGGATCGCCGCCGCGCTGCGGGAGCTGGAAGCCGCCGGGTACCTGGAACGGACCGCCGTACGGACCCCCGAGGGCAGGCTCGTGACCCGGACCGTGTCCTACAACCAGCCGCGCGGCACCGTCCCGCCGCAGGACGACCCGCCGCCCCCGCCGCCGGCCGGACGGGCCCCCGCGCCGGAGCCGGAGCCGGAACCGGTGGCCGTGACGGCCGCCGATCCGGAGCCGGAACCCGCGCCCGCACCCGTACCGGAGCCGGAGCCCGCACCCGCCCCGCCCCCGGCGGCAGCGGCCCACCGGGACGCCGCCGACCTGCTCGCCCGGCTGCGCGATGACGACCCGCGGCTGCTGCTCTCCGAGCGCGACGTGGAGCGGCTCGCGCCCGACCTGGCCGCCTGGCTGGCACGGGGCGCCGAACCGCAGGCCGTACGCCTCGCCCTCACCGCGGACCTGCCCCCCGACCTGCGCAGCGCGGCGGCGCTCATCGCGTACCGGCTCAAGGCGGGGATCCCGCCGCACCTGCCGGTCGCACCCCCGCCCACCCTCCAGGCCGTCCGGCGGCCCGACCCGATGCAGAACTGCGACGGCTGCGACCGAGGCTTCCGCGCCCCCGCCCCCGGCCGGTGCCGCGACTGCCCCCCGGAGGCGGCCCTCGCCGCGTAGGGCGACGGTGCCGCCCGGGGGTGAAGGCTCACAGGCCGGAGCCCCCGGTGGCGTCGATCACCTTGCCGGTGACCCAGCGCGCGTCGTCCGAGGCGAGGAAGGCCACGACGTCGGCGACGTCTTCCGGGCGGCCGACCCGGCCCAGTGCGGCCAGGGAGGCCGCGTGGGCCTCGGCTTCCGGGTTGCCGCGCAGCCAGCCCGCGTTGACGTCCGTGTCGATGATCCCGGGCGCGACCGAGTTCGCCGTGATGCCCCGGGCGCCGAGCTCCTTGGCCAGGTTGAGGGTGAAGTTGTCCAGGGCGCTCTTGGTGGCGCCGTAGGCGATGGCCTCGGGCATGGCCAGGTGGGCCGCGCCGCTGGAGATGTTGATGATCCGGCCGCCGTCGCGCAGCCGCTTCAGCCCCTCCTGCACGATGAAGAACGGGGCGCGCACGTTCACGGCGAAGACCTCGTCGAAACCGTCCTCGGTCAGGGACGCCAGGTCGGCACTGCGCCCGATGCCGGCGTTGTTGACGACGATGTCGACGTCCCGCCCGGGTGCGTGCCGGGGGATCCGGGCGTCGAAGGCCGACCACAGGGCGACGGCGTCGCCGCGACGGCCCAGTGGCGCGTGGAGGGCGAAGGCGCGGCCGCCGTCCTTCCGGATGCGCTCGACGACGTCGTGCGCCGCGTTCTCGTCGCGGGCGTAGGTCAGGGCGACGACGGCGCCGTCCTGGGCGAGGCGCTCCGCCACGGCCCGCCCGATGCCCCGGCTGCCGCCCGTGACCAGCGCGGTCTTTCCTTCAAGTCGCCCCGTACCCATGCTGATCGGCCGCCTTTCATTTGTTGAGTGATCGACCAAGAATGAACGTAGCACGGTTTGTTGGTCGATCGCTCTAGAATCTGTGCATGACTGAGACGCCCAAGCGCGGCCGCCCGCGCACCTTCGACCGCGAAGTGGCGCTGACCGCCGCCACGCGCCTGTTCTGGGAGCGGGGCTACGAAGGCGTTTCCATCGGCGACCTGACCGAGGCGATGGGGATCCGCCCCGGGAGCCTGTACGCGGCCTTCGGCGACAAGAAGTCCCTGTTCGAGGAAGTGGTCGACGCCTACGGGCGGTCACCCGTCGGTGCCTTCGCGGGGGCGGCGCTCCGCGAGGAGCCGACCGCGCGGGAGGCGTTCGCGCGCATCCTGCGGGAGGCCGCGGCGATCTACCCGGACCCCTCGCACCCGGCCGGCTGCCTGGCCATCAGCGCCGCGACCAACGTCACCCCGCAGGACGCGGGGGTGCGGGCGTTCCTGCGCGACCTGCGGAAGAAGAACGTGGACGGTTTCGAGGCGCGGCTGCGGGAGGCGCAGCGGGCGGGAGAGCTGCCCGCCGAGGCCAGCCCGGCGGCCCTGGCCGACTACTTCGCCACCGTCCTCCAGGGCCTCTCGCAGCGGGCCCAGGACGGCGCCACCGCCTCCCAGCTGGCCGCGGTGGCCGAACTGGCCCTGACCGCCTGGCCGGCCGCGCGACGCTGACGGGTCCACCCGCCCCGACCGGCGTGCCCAACCAACCTGCCGCTGCAGAAAGCCTGTTGGGATGCGAGGATGTCGGCAGGTTCCGAACGGCGGGAGGCGGCATGGCCAAGGAATTCCAGGTGACGTACGACTGCGCCGACCCCGGCGCCCAGGCGGTGTTCTGGGCCGAGGCCCTGGGCTACCGCGTCCAGCCGCCCCCGGAGGGGTTCGCCGACTGGCCGGCCGCGCTGACGGCGTGGGGCGTGCCGCCCGAGCGGCACAACGACCGGTCCGCGATCACCGATCCGGAGGGGAAGGGGCCGCGGGTGTTCTTCCAGAAGGTCCCGGAGGGGAAGACGGTCAAGAACCGCATGCACCTGGACGTCCGCGCCGCCCCCGGCCTGACCGGCGCCGAGCGGATGGACGTGCTGGAGGTGGAGGCCACCAGGCTGGAGGGGCTGGGGGCGAAGCGGCTGTACCGGCTCGAACCCAACGGCGTGGACGAGGGGATGATCGCCATGGCCGACCCGGAGGGCAACGAATTCTGCCTGGACTGAGGGAGGGCGGGCGGCCGGCGGCTGACCCCCGGGCCGCCGGCCCGACGGGTCAGCCGTTCCCGCGGCGGGGCGGCGCGTAGTCGAGGGAGCGCCAGATCCCCTGGGCCCAGGCCAGGTCGGCGGCGTCCTCGTGGGTGCAGAAGACCCCGGCGGCGCTGCCGGAGGCGTGGACGGCGAAGCCGTAGAACTCGTGGCGCTCCCGGCCGTGGTCCCGCGGAGTCATCCAGAACGCGTACCGGACGCCGTCGGCCGTCGCCTCGCGGGCGCGCTGGGCGGGCCGGGTGTCGGGGGCGCCCGAGAGCAGGGCGGTCAGGAAGTCCTCGGGGGCGCGGCCGGGGACGTCGTCCCGCATCAGGTTGACGGCCGCGGTGCGGTGGGGACCGGTGTAGTGGTCCGCGCCGTCGGAGAAGGAGGCGGTGAGCCCGGCGGTGCGCAGCACCGACCAGTGGTCGCCCAGGTCGGTGCGCACGTCCACCGGGAGCGGGTACGGGAAGCGGCTGAGGACCTCGTCCCGGTCCCAGACGTCCGTCAGCACGCGGGCGGCCACGGGGTGGCGTACGGCGGTGAGGACGGGCAGTTCGTCCGGGTCGGCGACCTCGGCGGTGACCTCGGCGCCCAGCAGGTCGTCGCCCCACGGCTGGATCCGGTTGGCGTAGGTGCCCCGGAAGGAGAAGTCCGCGTAGCCGGGCTCCTCCCACAGCTCGTGGGCCCGCCGCAGGGTGGCGTCCTCCACCTCCACCCAGGTCCCGAGGACCAGCTCCGTGTCGTGGGTCAGCCGCACGGGCAGCAGGCAGCGTATGAAGGAGCCGACGCCGTCCACCCGGAGCAGGGCGCGCACGCCGAGCCGGTGGAGGGCCTCCTCCGGCAGGCCGAAGGCGGCGTCGGGCAGGTGGTAGCCGAAGTCGATGCGCCGCTCGTCGCAGAGGGCGTCGCCGCAGCAGGAGCAGGCGGGAAGGTGCGTCGTCACCCGGGCACCCTACGGGGGGACGGCTTCCGGCCGGGTGGCGGCCCGGCGCGGGGTGGAGCAGCCCCGGGTGCGCGGGCCGGGCGCAGCGCCGAGGCTGGGGGGCATGAGTACGCGCAGGGTGGTGGTGGAGGCGCCGGACGCGCGTGGTCTGCGCGCGGTCACCGTCGACGGAGGGCCGGCCGGGAGCGCCTGGTCCCCGGGTGATCTGCGCAGGCAGCTCCGCCGTGCGGGGCTGCCGCCCGGCCTGGACCTGTCGGACCGGGCCCGCGTGACCTGGCGCGGGGCGGACGCCGCCACCTGGCCGGACCGCGCGGGCCGCCGACGCGCCACCATGGCCGTGCTGGCCGCGGGGCTGCTCGTGTCGGCACTGCTGCTGGCCCGGGTCGGGATGGTGGACGCGCTGGGGGCCCTGACCTTCTCGGGGCGGCTGGCGGGGATGCTCTTCGTGCTCGCGGGAGCCGTGCAGGCCGTCGCGGCGGCCGCGGTGTTCGACTTCTGGGGGAAGCGGGCGCTGACGTACTCGGGCGCGGTGGTGCTGGTGGGCGTACTCGTCACGGCGGCGACCGAGGCCCTGCTGCTGACGGTGTGGTTCCAGGAGCGGGAGTGGACTCCGTACCTGCCGGTGTTCCTCGCGCTGTCGGCGTGGGCGCTGTGGGCGCTGTGGACGGTCGGGCGCGAGCGGACCTGGAAGGGGATCTCGCATCCGAAGAGCTTCACCGCCGGTGTGGTGGCGACCGCGGTGCTCGCGTCGGTGAACTTCGTCCACTCGGCGGTGTACCAGCCCGCCGCGGCGCTCTTCCACTTCGAGGTGGAGGCGAAGTTCGGGACCCCGAGGAAGGATCCGAGGCGTCCCGTCGTCCACCTCCCGGTGAAGCTCCGCGTCACGAACGACGGGGCCGTTCCGGGGTACGTCGTCAGCAGCCTCTACTGGGTGTGGGGGCGGGAGGCGGCGTTCGACGCGGCGAAGACCCGGATGGACCGGGACCAGTGGCGGGCGGACATGGAGGCCGAAGTCGAAACGCAGCTCTACCTGCGGCCGACGGCGCTCACGCTCGTCAACGCCGGCCCGGTCGTCCAAGGGCACGGCGCATGGATCGCGCCGGGCACGGACTACACCTCGGAGCGGGTGATCCAGATCCCCGCGGACGAGGAGTACGACGCCGTCATGACCCGTATGTCGATCACCTTCATGAGGGGTGACCGGGGGGTGCTCGACAGCGGCTACTACCGCTCGATCGTCTCGTGGAAGGAGAAGCCGGGCAGGTACTTCGACTGCCCCGAGCCGTGCAGCGACCACGTCATCCACCACGGGCGGGTGCGCCACAACAACAACGTCGTCAATGTGACGCGCAGGCCCCGCTACCTCACGGCGATCCGGTGGATGAACGGGACGGAGAGCGGGCACTCGTCTGTGATCTCCCCGCTGGGTGCCCGGGGCCGGCTGTCGGCCGAGTACGAGAACAACGACAGGTACGGCATCACCCAGTACGACTCCGGCCTCATGATGCTCCCCTACGCCGAACTCCTGGCGGCCCGTTCCTGAGGTGCGGCGCGCGGATTGTCACGGTCCTGCCACAACGGTGAGTTGAATGTGTTCAAAACCTGGTGGTGCGGGCCTACGCTGGCCGCTCCGCAACAGGGGAGGGACCGATGTCCGAGAACGCCGAGAACGCCGGGCAGGCGGGAGCGGGAGGGCCCGCCCAGGCTCCGCAGACCGCGCGAGGGCCGGTCCCGCCGACCGGGGCAACCGCCGCGCAGGCTCCGCCCCCGCCGGCCGCGCCGCTGCCGCCGCCGCCCATGGCTCCCGGCCGGCCCGGGCACGACCCGGCCGCGTGGCACGCCTGGCAGATGCAGCAGTACCAGCTGCGCCAGCAGCAGGCCCGGGAGGAGGCCGCCGCGCGGGCGGCCAACTCGATGTGGCGGCGGATCCGGCCCGCCGAGGCCGCCCCGATCGACACGGCCACCCTGGTCGCCGTGCTCGTGGCCGGGCTCACCACCGCCGTCGTCCTCGGGGACGGCATGGGCCCCGGGCTGCTGCTCGCCGCGCTGCCCGCCATGGCGGCCGCGTACGCCTCCGCCCGCGCGGCCGGGCGCAAGGCCCGCCCCTGGAGCCTGCTGTGGGCCGCCGGCTGCGTGGCGCTGCTGGTGGTTCCGGCGCTGCGGGACTCCGCCTGGCCGTCCACGCTGGCGATCCTCGCCGCCGTACTGCTCGCCGCGCTGGCCCTGCACGGAGCCGGCCGGTGGCCCGGCGTACTGCTCGCCCCGCTCGGGTTCCTCGACAGCGCGGTCACCGGCGTCGGCTGGGCCTGGGCGGGCGTGCGGGCGCGCGGCGGCGGTGCGCGCCGCGGGCGCTGGCTGCCGGTGCTGAAGGCGGCCCTGGTGGCGGTGGCCCTGCTGCTCGTCTTCGGGACGCTGTTCGCCTCCGCCGACGCGGCCTTCGCGGACCTGCTCGGCGGGCTGGTCCCCGAGGTGTCGGTCGGGGACGGCCCGCTGCGGTTCCTGCTCTTCCTGACCGGCACGGTCCTCGCGCTCGCAGCCGCCCGCACGGCGGCGGCCCCGCACCGCTGGGACCGGGTCGAGTCCCGCCGGGGGAAGGCCCGTTCGCGGGTGGAGTGGAGCCTGCCGCTGATCGTGCTGAACCTGCTCTTCGCTGGGTTCAACGCGGTACAGCTGGCCGTGCTGTTCGGCGGCTACGACAAGGTGCTGGAGAGCACGGACCTCACGTACGCCGAGTACGCGCGCCAGGGTTTCTGGCAGCTGCTCTGGGCCACCGTGTTCGTGCTCGGGGTGATCGCGCTCGCGCTGCGCTGGGCACCGCGCGGCGGGGCGGGCGACCGGCGCCTGGTCCGCTCGGTGCTGGGGACGCTGTGCCTGCTGACGCTGGTGGTGGTCGCGTCGGCGGTGCGCCGGATGGACCTGTACGTGGACGCGTACGGGCTGACCAGGCTGCGGCTGTCCGTCGTCACCATGGAACTGTGGCTGGGCCTGGTGCTCGTGCTGCTGATGGCGGCCGGGGCGGTCGGCGGGCGGTGGCTGGCCCGCGCGGTGGTCGGCAGCGCGGCCGCGACCGTACTGGCCTTCGGGCTGCTCTCGCCGGACGGGATCATCGCGGAGAGCAACGTGGCCCGGTACGAACAGGACGGCAGGCTCGACCTGAACTACCTCCGCGACCTGTCGGCGGACGCGGCCCCCGCCCTGGACCGGCTGCCCGAACCGCAGCGCTCCTGCGCCCTGACCGCGATCCGCGACGAGCTCAAGCGCGCCGGCGACGCCCCCTGGTACGCCACGAGCCTCGGCGAGTACAGGGCCCGCGAGATCCTGCGCGAACGGCCGGTGACGACCACCTACCGGGAGTGCAGGGTGGTCGGGGTGTACAGCGGCCGCAACCCGTGACCGGATGACGGGACTTCGGGGTGAACTGGACGTGGACATGCCATGATGGCGGCCGGTTTCGCCCACCCGCCCCAGGAGTACCCCGTCGTGCGGACATCCCGGTTCCTCGCCCCCGTCGCCGTCCTCGGCGTCCTCGCCCTCACCGGCTGCGGGGGCGGTGCGCAGGCCGACGCGAAGGCGACCCCGGCCGCCGCCTCCCTGCCGCCTGCCACCGCGACGCCCACGCCGTCGGCGACCACGGCCGCGCCGGATCCGGTCATGCCCGGCCTGACCGGCCTGACCGTGCGGGACGCGCGCCAGGAACTGGCGGCGCTGGGCGCGGCGAAGGGGCGGATCGAGGGCACCGCCCTGCACAAGGACGTCACCCTCCCCCGGGACCACGACGGCTGGTACGTCTGCGAGACCGGCCCGGCGAGCGGTGCGCCGCTCCGGGCGGGCACCACGGTGACCCTCAGGCTGGCGGAGAAGTCCGGCGACTGCTCCGTCGGCTTCCACGGGTACCTGGACGAGAAGAACGACCCGGCGTACACCCCGCCCAGGACCGCCGCCCCCACGCCGGAGCCGGAGCCGGCGCCCGCGAAGACCAAGCCCGCGGCGGGCGGCAGCGGCGGCGGGTCGATGACCACCTGCCCCGACGGCAAGAGCGGCTACGCCTGCACCTCCAACGGTCACCCGGTGGTGGACGGCCAGTTCTGCCCGAACGCCGACCGCGGCCGCACCGCCCGCGCCACCAACGGCACGACGGTCACCTGCTCCTACGACCCCAGCATCAAGCCGTACCGCTGGCAGTAGGCACCCGGACGGCCGGGGAAGCCGGTCAGGCGCGGGAGTAGGAGCCGATGCCGACCAGGCAGTACACGTACTCGTTGATGACGCTGCCGTTGATCGTGTACTGGTACGAGAAGCCGTACTCGGTACGCGGGTTCTCGTCGCAGCGGCTCATGTCGCTGGTGCCGGGGAAGCGCTGGATGACCCGGTAGTGGGCGTCGGGGGCCGAGCAGGAGACCTCGTCGACGTTGTTGACGGACTGGGCGACGGTGGAGTCCGGGAGCTGGCCGTTGAGGCAGGTGCCCGTCTCGAAGGGGCGGGGGGCCCGCGTGGTCGGGGTGGGGGCCGGCTCGGAGGTCTCCTCGTCGGCCGACGGGGTGGAGGCGGGCGGGCGGTACGTCGGCGGGCGGTAGGTCGGTGCGGTGTACGTCGGCCAGGGGTCCGGGGTGTGCGTGGGGGTGGCCGTCGGGGCCGAGGAGGCCGTGTGGGCGGAGTCGTCGTCGCTGCTCGCGAGGGAGACGCCGACGATCAGCGCCGCCGCGGCCCCGAGCAGCACCAGCCACCCGACGGCACCGCCCTTCCGCGCCGGGGCGGGCGGGGGCGCGGCCGGCGGCGGCGCCGGCGGCCCGGACACCCGTATGCGCAGCAGGACTTCGGCCCCGCCGACGCTGGCCCGGACGAGGTCGCCGTTGCGGGCCGGGGGTATGCGCAGCCGCTGGGGGCCGTCCGGCAGGGGGACCGAGACGAGGACGCCTCCGGCGGCCTGGGCGGGGGTGAGCGTCAACTCGATTTCCTGGGACGGCGGCACGGCAGCTCCTCGGGGTGGGGGGCGGACCCTCCGCGATTGTGCCCCTTCGCCTCCCGGGGACGCAGGCGTTCCGGGATGCGGGGCGGTTCCGGGGCCGGTGGTCTGCGGGTTGGCGTGTGCGCGCCTCGGGGGCATCCCGTCGACGTGGTGTGGAGCCGGCGGGGAGATGGCGTACGAGGGGTGTTCGCGGGAGGCGGCCGTGCGTAGATTACCGGCGGTAACACCGCGCCGACCGAGGAGAACGCCGTGCACGCAGCCGCGCCGAAGCCCGTCGAGCCCGTCGAGCCCGTCAAGACGATCGTGGGCGGGGTGGTGCGGGAGGTGGCCGTGCCGGCGCTCGTCGGGCCGGCGACGAGCGGGTCCCTCGGGGACATACCGTTCCAGAACGCCCGTGAGGCCCCCCGCGAGGCCGTGCTCGCCCGCAAGGAACCCGACGGCACCTGGCGCGACGTCACCGCCGCCGAGTTCGCGCGCGAGGTCCTCGCCGTCGCCAAGGGGCTGATCGCCGAGGGGCTCGCCGAGGGCGACCGGCTCGCCATCATGGCCCGGACCACCTACGAGTGGACCCTGCTCGACTTCGCCGGATGGGCCGCCGGGCTGGTCACCGTACCCATCTACCCGACCTCATCCGCCCTCCAGGCCCGCTGGATCATCCACGACTCCGGGGCCGTGGCCTGCGCCGTCGAGGACACCGTCCAGGCCCGGCTCATCAGCGCCGAGCGCGCCCACCTCCCCGGACTCGCGCACCTGTGGGAGTTCGACACCGGCGCGCTGGCCCGGCTCGTCAAGGCCGGGGAGCACCTGCCCGACGCGATCGTGCACGCGCGCAGGGCCGCCCGTACCCCCGAATCCGTCGCCACGCTCGTCTACACCTCCGGCACCACCGGCCGGCCCAAGGGCTGCGTGCTGACCCACGGCAACTTCCACGCCGAGGTCGACAACGCCGTGGAGCTGCTGCACCCCGTCTTCCGGTCCGTCAGCAGGGACCCGGCCTCCACGCTGCTCTTCCTGCCGCTCTCGCACGTCTTCGGGCGGATGGTCGCCGTCGGCTGCCTGCGCGCCCGCGTGAAGCTGGGGCACGCGCCGAGCATCAGCACCGACGAACTCCTCGCCGACCTCGCCGGCTTCCGGCCGACCTTCCTGCTCGCCATCCCCTACGTCCTGGAGAAGGTCTACAACACCGCCCGCGCCACCGCCGAGAGGATGGGCCGCGCCTCCTCCTTCGACCGGGCCGCCCGCATCGCCCAGCGGTACGGGGAAGCCGCGGAGGGCAACCCGCCCGGGATGGGCCTGCGGGCCGCCCGGGCCCTGTACGACCCGCTCGTCTACCGGCGGATCCGGGCCGCCCTCGGCGGCCGGGTGCGCTACGTCCTCAGCGGCGGCTCACCCCTCGGGCGGCGCCTCGCCGCCTTCTACACCGGCGCCGGGATCGACGTCTTCGAGGGCTACGGCCTGACGGAGACGACCGCGGCCTCGACCGTCACCCCGCCCCAGCGCCCCCGGCTCGGCACCGTCGGCTGGCCCCTGCCCGGGACGGCGGTGCGCATCGCCGACGACGGGGAGGTGCTGCTGCGCGGCCGGCACGTCTTCGCCGGGTACTGGAACGTCGCCGCCCACCAGCCCGGGCAGTGGCTGGCCACCGGGGACATCGGCGAGCTGGACGCCGACGGGTACCTGACCATCACCGGCCGGAAGAAGGACCTCATCATCACCTCCGGCGGCAAGAACGTCGCCCCCGCGCCCCTGGAGGACTGGCTGCGCGCCCACCCCCTGGTCGGCCAGTGCCTGGTGATCGGCGACAACCGCCCCTACGTCGCCGCCCTCATCACCCTGGAGCCCGACGGGCTCGCCCACTGGCGGCAGATGCGCAAGAAGCAGGGAGTGCCCCTGCGCGAGCTGGTCACCGACGCGGAGCTGCTGGCGGAGCTCCAGCGGGCCGTCGACGAGGCGAACAAGCTGGTCTCGCGGGCCGAGTCCATCCGCCGCTTCACCGTCCTGCCGACGGAGTTCACCGAGGAACGCGGCCACCTCACGCCCTCGCTGAAGCTCAGGCGCGCCGCCATCGCCCGCGACTACGGGAGCGAGATCGACGCCCTGTACCGGGCGCCCCGCACCGCCTGAGCCGGCGCCCCGCACCGCCTGACAGGGTGCCCCGGGGGGCGGGCCTTCCGGGGGGCGGGGGCGGCGCGGCCCGCTTATGGTGGGCTGGGCCGACCGGTCCGGGGGGCGACCCGAGGAGGGCGCATGCCCCGTCACCGCCTCCGCCCCCGCACCGCCGCCGGCGCGGCCTGCGCACTGGTCCTGGCCGCCTCCCTCGCGGCCGCCCCCGGACCGCCCCAAGACCCCGCCCGCAGCCCCGCGCCCGCCGCCGGACCGCGCATACGGTGGGGGGACTGCCCCCTCGAACGCGTCCCCGCGGCGATGCGGTGCGCGGAGGTCACCGTCCCCCTCGACCACACCGACCCCGCCAAGGGCACCACCCGGGTGGCGGTGGCCCGCATCCCCGCCACCGCGCCCGGCCGCAGACCCCTCGGCTCCCTGCTGCTGAACTTCGGCGGCCCCGGCGGCCCCGGGATCGCCTCCCTGGCCGCCGACCCCGAGCTCTTCGCACGACTGGGCCAGCGCTACGACCTCGTCACCTTCGACCCCCGCGGCGTCGGCCTGAGCTCCCCCGTCTCCTGCGGCGGCTCCCAGGAGACCGGCGACGAGGTGCCGGGCGACGCCGCCTCCCAGCTGGCCGCCCTGCGCGCCGTGGCCGAGCGGTGCGCGCTGCACTCCGGGCCCGTGCTCCCGTACGTCGGCACCGTCAACGTCTCCCGCGACCTGGACCGCGTCCGCCAGGCCCTCGGCGACAAGAAGCTCAACTACCTCGGCTTCTCCTACGGCACCCGGCTCGGCGCCGTCTACGCCGCGCAGTTCCCGAAGAAGACCGGCCGGATGGTCCTCGACGGGGTCGACACCCTCACCGAACCGCTCCCCGAGCAGGCCCTGGTCTCCGCGCGCGGCCAGCAGCGGGCCCTGGACCACTTCCTCGTCTGGTGCGCCCACCGGCGCGACTGCGTCTACGGCAGCAACACCCGCACCGCCCGGGAGAAGGTCGAGGCCCTGGTCGAACGGCTCGACCAGCACCCGCTGGTCGGGGAGGACGGCTCGCACTTCACCGGGCAGGACGCGGTGGGCGCCATCGCGGCCGCCCTGTACTCCAAGAGCCGGTGGCCCGACCTCGCCGAGGCCCTCGCCCGCGTGGAGCGCGACCGCGACCCCGTCGCCCTGATGGAACTGGGCGGCCCCGCCGAGACACCGCCCGACGACGGCCCCACCCGGATCCCCGACGACAACGCCTCGGCCGCGCTCACCGCCGTGAACTGCGCCGACGACCCCGACCGGAGCAACGACAAGGCCACCCCCGAGGCCATCGCGAAGGAGATCGGCGACCTCCGGGCCGACTTCCAGCGGACCTCGCCGATCTTCGGGCCGGGCCAGCTGATGACCGTACTGTCCTGCTACGGCCGCCCCGCCGGCACCGACTTCATCCGCCGGATCGACCGCCCCGGCGCGCCCCGCATGCTCCTCGTCGGCACGCGCGGGGACCCGGCGACCCCGTACGAGTGGACCGAGGAGACGGCCCGCCGGCTCGGTTCGGCGGTGGTGATCGACCACAGGGGCGACGGGCACACCGGCTACGCCGCCTCGCCCTGCGTCCGCGAGTACGTCGACGACTTCCTCACCCGCGGGAAGCTGCCGGGCGGGACGCGCTCCTGCCCCGCCGGGGAGTGAACCGGCGGGGCGGGCACGGCGGGGCGGTCCGGTAGCCGGGGAGGCTCAGCAGTCGGGCCGGGTGGCCCGGCCCGCGAAACGGTCCGCCAGCCAGTCCCCGACGGCCGGGGAGTGGGTGATGACCCCGCTGACGTGCTCACCGAGCACGATGGTGTCGAACTGGACGTCCGCGCCCCGCGCGCACCACTCGGAGCGCAGCCGCCGCCCCACCGCGTACGGGATCAGCTCGTCGCCCAGCGCGTGGTACTGGAGCACGGGCGCGGCCGGGGCCGTACCGCCCAGCCGGCTCTGGTTCAGGCGGGCCCGCCAGTCGGGCTGCGCGAGCGGGTCGCGGGTGGTCAGATCGGAGATCCGCTTGAAGGAGCCGGCGATCGCGTCGACCGCCACGCAGTGCTCCTTCATCCCGGCCACCAGCGCCCGGCCCGCCGGGTTGAGGTACGAGTCGAGCCGCAGCTCCGGGAAGGCCGCGTCCTGGCCCGCCGCCGCCATGAAGATCAGCCCGGAGCCGAAGGAGCCGTCGTTGAATGCGGCCACCTCCAGCAGGTCGGCGGGGACACCGCCCGTCGCCGTTCCCCTGACCTTCAGCTCCGGCGCGTACGAACCGTGCAGCTCGGCGGCCCAGCTGCTGGCCTGGCCGCCCTGGGAGTAGCCCATGATGCCGACGGGGGTGTCCGCCGTCAGCCCGGTCCCGGGCAGCCGGATCGCGGCGCGCGCGGCGTCGAGCATGGCGTGGCCGGCCGAGGGCCCCACCGTGTAGGTGTGGACGCCCGGGGTGCCGAGGCCCTCGTAGTCGGTGACGACCACGGCCCAGCCGCGCCGGGTGTACTGCTGGATCAGGTTGGCCTCCATGGAGGTGCCGTACGGGAGGTTGTTGCCCGGCGCGCAGGAGTCGCCCATGCCCACCGTCCCGACGGCGTACGTGATCAGGGGGCGCGGGCCGGTGCGGCCGTCCTGGGGGACGATGACGGTGCCCGAGACCACGTTCGGGGCGCCGTCGGCGGTGGTCGAGCGGTAGTGCACCTTCCAGGCCCTGGTGCCGGTCGGCTGGCCGGGCAGCGGGTGGAAGGCGGACGGGGCGCTGCTGACGATGTCGCCGGGGCGGCCGGTGGCCTCGCCGTCGGCGGCGGTGGCGGCGGTGGGGGTCACGGCCGGGAAGGCCAGGGCGGTCAGTGCGGCCGCGGCGGCCAGGGCGGTGCTGCGCAAACGCATGGGCGGAACTCCCAACGTGCGTGAGGGTGGGGGCAGGTGAGGCGAAGGTAGTGACCGACCGGTCGGCATGTCGCTGACCGGACAGCTCACCTTTCCTGACCGCGCGTCCCACCCCGGGACCGGCACGCCCCGCCGCGCCGCCTCGTTACCCGCCCGAGGAGATCCGGTACGCCCCCGGAGTCGTCCCCGTCCAGCGGCGGAACGCGCGGTGGAAGGCGGTGTCCTCCGAGAAGCCCAGCCGGGCCGCGAGTTCCGCGATCGGCTCCCCGCTCTCGGCCAGCCCCGCGATCGCCGCGTCCCGCCGCACCTGGTCCTTGAGCTGCTGGAAGGAGGTCCCCTCCTGCCGGAGCCGGCGCCGCAGCGTCGCCGGGGAGACCGCCAGGCACGCCGCCACCTCCCCGAGCTCCGGCAGCCGGGGCGCGCCCCGCAGCCGCCGCGTCAGGGTCCGGCGTACCTGCTCGGCGACCGTGGTCCCGTACTCCGGGCGCGACAGCAGGTCGAAGGGGGCCCGGCGCAGCATCGCGTCGAGCGCGGCCTCGTCCCGCACCAGCGGCGCGGTCAGCCATCGCGCGTCGAAGACGGCCTCGGTCCGCCCGGCCCCGAAGCGCACCGGGCAGTCGAAGAGGGCGTCGTACTCGTCCCGGTGCGGCGGCGGGGGATAGGCGAAGGCGGCGTGGACCAGCGGGATCCGCCGTCCGACGAGCCAGCTGCTGAGCCGGTGCCAGATCACGAGCACGCACTCGGTGAGGAAGCGCTCCTCGTCCCCGTCGAAATCGTTGCGCACGCCGAACCGCGCCCGCCCGCCCGCCGTCTCCAGCACCAGCTCCGGCCCGCCGGGGAACAGCCCGTAGAACACGGCCGCCCGCTCCACGGCCGCACCCAGGTCACGGCAGCCCAGGCAGGCGTGGCACATCATCGCGAAGGTGCCCGGCCGGCTCGGGACGGCCGACAGCCCGAGGAACTCGTCCTGCGTCGTCCGGTACAGGGCCCGGAAGAGACGCGCGAACTGCGCGGGCGTGATCCGCGCCCGGTCGTCACCCAGCAGCAGCGGCGGGATCTGCGCCTCCTGGAGCAACGGCACCAGGTCGCAGCCGGCGCGCCGCGCCCCCGCGAGCACGGCGCGCACGTGGTGCACGGTGACCGTCCGCCTCCCCATGGCTCCGAAGGTAGCCCCAATGAGCGCTGCGGTCAGCGGGGGTGACGCTTCCGGTCATGCCGGGCGGGCCCGGGACGGGCCCACCATCGGGGGTCACCTACCCCCGGGAGGGCATGCGATGGACGGTCGGCCGAGCACGCTGGCGGTGTTGACCCAGTGGACCGAGGAGAGGTACGGGCAGCACCCGGCGCTCCGCTTCCGCACGCCGGACGGCACCTGGCGGACCCGCAGCCACGCGCAACTCGCCGCGGCCGTACGGGAGACCGGGCGCACCCTCCTCGGCCTCGGCGTCGGGGCCGGCGAGCGGGTGGCGGTACTCGCCGAGACCCGGCCCGAGTGGACGTACACGCACCTCGGCATCCTCGCGGCGGGCGCGGTCCTGGTGCCCGTGTACCCGACGGCGGGGGAGGAGGAGCTGGCCTGGGTGCTGTCCGACTCCGAGGCGGTGGTGGCCGTCTGCGAGGACGCCGCCCAGGCCGCCCGGGTGGAGGCGCTGCGGCCGGAACTGCCCGCGCTGCGGGCGGTCGTACGCATGGACGAGGAGATCCCGGTCAGGGCCCCGCAGGCCGAACTCGCGGCCCGCGCCGCCTCGGTCACCCCCGACGGGGACGCCGCGATCGTCTACACCTCGGGCACCACGGGCCCGCCCAAGGGCTGCCGGCTCACGCACGGCAACCTCGGGGCCGTCCAGGACGCCACCCTCCCGCTGCTCCCGGGCGGGCCGGGCTCCTCGACGTACCTGTACCTGCCGCTGGCGCACCTGCTGGCGCAGCTGATCCAGTTCACCACCCTGCTGGAGGGCGGGGAGCTGTGCTACTTCGGGGGCCGGGTGGAGGACGTCGTCGCCGAGCTGGCCGAGGCGCGGCCCACGCATCTGCCGTCGGTGCCCCGGCTGTTCGAGAAGGTCCACGCGATGGTGCTCGGGCTGGCGGAGGCGCGCGAGGGCGGCCGGGAGCGCTTCGAGGAGGCGGTCCGGCTGGGCGTCCTGGCGGCGGACGGCGCCCTGCCGGAGGAACAGCGTCCGGCGTGGGAGGCGGCGGAGGAGTCCCTCTACGGCCCGGTCCGGGCGGCCTTCGGGGGCCGGCTCACCTGGGCCCTGACCGGCGGCGCCCCGATCGCCCCCGCCACCCTGGACTTCCTGCGCGCCTGCGGGATCCGGGTGTTCGAGGGCTACGGGATGACCGAGTCCGCCGGGGTGATCAGCCTCAACCACCCGGACGCCGTCCGGTACGGCACGGTGGGCCGGCCGGTGGCGGGCTGCGAGGTGCGGATCGCCCCGGACGGGGAGGTGCTCGCCCGGGGCCCGATGGTCTTCCCCGGCTACCACGCCAACCCCCGGGCCACGGCCGAGGCCCTCGACGCGGACGGCTGGCTGCACACCGGGGACCTGGGCGCCCTGGACGGCGACGGCTTCCTGACCATCACCGGCCGCAAGAAGGAGCTGATCATCACCTCGGCCGGCAAGAACATCACCCCGACCGAGGTGGAGTTCGCCGTGCGGGCCGCCTCCCGCTTCGTCTCCCGCGCGGTCCTGATCGGCGACCGGCGCCCCCACCCGGTGGCCCTGATCACCCTGGACACCGAGGAGGTCACCGCCTGGGCGGCCCGCGAGGCCCTCGACCTCGGCCCGGTCCCGGCCGCCCACCCGGCGGTACGGGAGCTGGTGGCCGCGGCCGTCGCCGCCGCCAACGCCACCGTCTCCCGCCCGGCCCGCATCCGCGCCTTCCGCGTCCTGGACGAGGAGCTCTCGGTCGGCGCCGGCACCCTCACCCCGACCCTGAAACCCCGCCGCGCCGAGGTGGCCCGGCGCTACGCCGCCGAGATCGAGGAGCTGTACGCCGGGGAAGCGCCCGGCGGGACCTTGACGGCAGGGACCTTGGCGGCAGGGCCTACGACAGGGCGAGCCGGAGCCGGTCCAGGCCCTCGGTGATCTCCCGCGGGGTGTGCGTGGTGAAGGACAGCCGCAGCGTGCGCGGATCCGGGGTGCTCGTGAAGAAGGGGGCGCCGGGGACGTACGCCACGTCGTGCTCGACCGCGGACTTCATCAGGGCCCCCGCGTCCCAGCCCTCGGGGAGGCGCGCCCACACGAACATGCCGCCCTCGGGGCGGTTCCACTCCGAGCCCGCCGGGAGCGCCCCGCCGAGTCCCGCCAGCAGGGCGTCGCGCCGGGCCCGGTAGGCGTCCCGGACCCGGGCGACGTGGGCGTCGAGGTCGTGGGCGCCGAGGTAGTGGGCGGCGGCCAGCTGGTCCACCGTCGAGGTGTGCAGGTCCGCCGCCTGCTTGGCGACCACCGCCGCACGGCGCAGGGCGGCGGGCGCGCGCAGCCAGCCCAGGCGCAGCCCCGGGGCCATGACCTTGGAGAAGCTGCCGAGCAGGGCGGTGCGGTCCTCGGCGCCCGGGTGGGCGGCGATCCAGGGCTCGTGGGCACCCTCGTAGCGGAGCTCGCCGTACGGGTCGTCCTCCACCAGCCACAGCCCGAGCCGGGCCGCGATCCGGGCCACCTCCGCCCGGCGGTCCCCGGGCAGGGTGCGCCCGGTCGGGTTCTGGAAGGTGGGGATGGTGTAGAGCAGCTTCGGCCGCTCCCGGGCGGTGATCTCGGCGAGGGCGTCGGGGAGCAGGCCCTGCCCGTCGCAGGGCACGGGTATGACCCGGGCGCCGGCCAGGCCGAAGCACTGCAGGGCCGCCAGGTAGGTGGGGTTCTCGACCAGTACCGTGTCGCCGGGCTCCAGGAGGGTGGCGGCGAGGAGGGTCAGCGCCTGCTGGGAGCCGGTGGTGACCAGCACGTCCTGCGCGGAGGTGGGCAGGCCCCGGACGGCGGCCCGGGCGGCGACGGCCGCGCGCAGTTCGGGGGCGCCCTCGGTGGTGGAGTACTGGAGGGCCCGGGCGGCTCCGGGGCCGGTCAGGACGGTGTCGTACGCCGCCCTCAGGCCCTCGGTGTCGAAGAGCTCGGGCGCGGGCAGGCCCCCGGCGAAGGAGATCACCCCTGGGCGTTCGGTGAGCGCGAGGATCTCGCGTAGGGGCGAACCGCCCACGGCGGCCGCGCGGGCGGCGAAGCCGGGCGGAGCGGCGGCGGGCGGAGCGTCGGGCGGGACGGCGGCTGCGGTGCTCGGGCGCATGGGGGCGGCTCCTTCGGTCGCGGGTGGCCGCAGCCTAACGCCGGAAGGTGCAGGGAGCAGCTACCTTTCCGAGGGGTGAACACCCGTAGCGGTCTCCACAACTGACGTGGCATCAGATAAACCGGTGGCATGACGAGAGACGAACGGGAACGAGAGGACACCCGGGCCGGGGACTACGCGGAGCTCGCGGCCGTCGGCCCGTACGGGGTCCGCCCCGGCCACGCCCTGATCACCATGGTGGAACCGCACCCGGGCCACGAGTACGCGTACAACCGCTGGTACGAGGACGACCACTACTACGCCGGCGCCATGGCCATGCCCTGGATGTACGCCGGCCGCCGCTGGGTGGCCACCCGCGACCTCCAGGAGCTGCGGTACCCCGAGAAGTCGGCCGTCGCCCAGCCCGTCACCACCGGCTGCTACCTCTCGACGTACTGGGTGACCGAGGGCCGCTACGACGAGCACATGAAGTGGACCGTCGGCATCAACAAGCGGCTGAACCGCGACGGGCGCGTCTACCAGGACCGCACCCACGTCTTCACGGCCTTCCAGGACCACGAGGCCACCGTCTACCGCGACGGCGCCGCCGGCCCCCGGGACTTCCACGCCCTCGACCACCCGTACGCCGGGCTCGTCCTCCAGGTCGTCGACACCGACGGGCCCGGACGGCGGGAGGAACTGCGCGAGTGGCTGCGTTCCCGGGCCCTGCCGCGGCGGCTCCACGGCTCACCCGCGGCGATGGTCACGCTCTTCCGGCCGACACCGCTGCCCGGCGACCGGATGGCGTACGTCAAGCAGGTCGAGGGGGTCGGCACCCGGCTCACGCTGCTGTGGTTCCTGGAGGCCGACCCGCGCACCTGCTGGGACCGCTTCCGGGGGCTGGACGCGGAGGTCGCGGAGTCGGGGCTGGGCCGGGTGGAGCTGGTGGCGCCGTTCGTCCCGACCATGCCGGGGACCGACCGGTACGTCGACCAGCTGCGCTGAGGCGGCCACCGGTGGCCGGGACGGCGAGGCGCCGGGCACGGCCGAGCCCCCTCGGCCAGGACGGCGGGCCGGTCGAGAGGGCTCCGTACGGGGTGTTCGGTGTGGGGGGTGGAGACGTTCAGGCGAGGCGCCCGGGTCCGTCGCCGACCACACCGGTGACGAAGGAGGTCCAGGAACCCGGCGCGAAGGTGAGGGACGGACCGTCCTGCACCTTCGAGTCGCGGACGGCGACGGCGTGGGTGACGGGCGACTTGACCTCGACGCAGGCGCCGTTCCCGCCGGAGTAGGAGGACTTGGTCCAGTTTTCCGTAGCGCCCTGACGAATAGCCATGTTTCTTCTCCGGTTCAGCGAGTAGTTCCGGTTGCGTGCCGACCGGGGATTTCCCCGGCCGACGTGATCGACGCTACCGGCAGCTCTCGATGGCCGAAGGAGGCATTCACTCGACCGGGTGGCATATTCCATTCAGGCCTTCTGTGGCCGGGGAGCGACGGTGTACCGTGCTGGCCCCCCTCACCACTTCCGTCCGCTTCCTGCCGCTCTGCGGAGTTCGCGTTCAGTTCGCCTTGCCCGCGTACTGCTCGATGATCTCGGAGATGAACCGCCTGGTCTGGTCGACGTTGAGGGCCTGGGCCCGCAGGTGCTCGTACATCACGCTGTATTTCTGAACGTCGTTGGCCTTCTCCAGGTACAAATCGCTCGTGACGCCCTCGATGTAGACGACCGTCGAGTCAGAGGCGTCCGGGAATTCCAGAATCGCGTACTGACCGTTCACCCCCGGATGGGCGCCCATCGTGAAGGGCATCACCTGCACCGTGATGTACGGCTGCTGGGACTGCTCTATCAAGTACTCCAGCTGCCGGACCATCAACTGCGGATCGCCCACGTGCCGGCGCAGCGCCGCCTCGTCGATCACCGCCCACAGGCGCAGCGGCCCCACGTCGGGATTGTTGTTCTCCGTCTCGGACAGCCGTTTCTGGCGGTGCATGCGCACCTGGACGCGCTTCTCCACATCGGCGGGGGCCGTCTCCGGCAGCGCGCCGCGGATCAGCGCCTGGGCGTACTCGGGCGTCTGGAGCAGGCCGGGGACCATCTGCGGCTCGTAGGTGCGCAGGCTGGCCGCGTCCGTCTCCAGGCCGATGTACACGCTGTACGGGATGTCCCCGAAGGCGTGCCACCAGCCCTGCTGGCGGGAGTCCTTCGCCATCTGCATGAGGGAGTCCACCAGGCGGGGGTCCTCGACCTCGTAGACCTCGCACAGGTCGCGGACGTCGCGCTGGCTGATGGACCGGCGGCCGTTCTCCAGACGGCTGATCTTGGACTGGGAGACGAGGAGGCGCTCGGCGACCTGCTCGGCCGTCATGCCCTTGTCCTCGCGGAGCTTGCGCAACTCCATGCCCAGTCGGCGGCGTCGGACGGTGGGATTGACATTGGACGCCACGTGGACGGCACCTCCGCCTTCTTCTGTCGCTGTCTCGCTGAGTGTCTGGTGTTCAGCAGACTGCCACCGAAGGGTGCGACGGCGCTGGGGAACGCGGGAAAGCGGCACGCGGGGTGGCGAAGCCGTCTCGTCGGCCTCGCCACCCCGCGCGGGCGGCTCCGGGGCCGGGTCTTGGGGGACCTCCGGCCGCGGTGTCGGTGGATCGGTGGATCGGTGGATCTGAGCCCCGCTGGCGGTTCAAGGGGTGTCGCGGGTGGTGCGGGTGGTGCGGGTGGTTCCGTCGTGCGGGTGTGCGGTCGTGCGGGCGGTGCGGTCGTACGGGTCCCGCCGGTGGCCGTGCTCGCCGTGCTCAGTGCGCGGCGACGCGGGCCATCGCCCCCGTCCGGCGCGGCTGCAGCGGAACACCGCCGGTCGCCGTGGCCCGGACGGCCGGCTGCGGCTGCGCCTGCGCCTGCGGCTGTACGGCGCGGTCGCGGCGCGGCTGTGCGGCCACACCGTTCTGGACGTCCATCACGGCGTGCGCGACGAGACCGCCCATCGGGTCGTGCCGGATCAGGTCCCGCAGCCGGGACCTGGACGACCGCCCCTCGTTGCCGGGGTACAGGTGCTTGCCGAGTCCGACCGCGTGGGCCAGTGCGGCGAGCGCCGCGGTCCGCGGGTCCGGCGGTACGCCGGTGCGGATCGCACTGTCGAGCCGGGTACGGATCTCCCGGCTGATCGCCGTGTCGGTCGCCTGGTAGCGAGTCGTCGGCAGCACCCCGCACATCTGTCCCGCGACGGCATGGACCATGCCGCAGCGCTCCAGGTGCGCGAGGTAAATCTGGCGGAGCCCCAGCCGGGGTCCGCCGATCCAGTGGACGGCCCGTACCGGGCTGCCGCGCCTGCGCAGCAGTTCCAGTGCGGAGTCCAGAGTCGGATCTCCTGTCGGCCGTGGCATCACCACGGCGATACGATCCCCGTCAGGGGCTATCCGTCCTGCCAGAGCCAGCTCCACTAGCTGTGCCCCGGCCAGGCCGAGGTCGAGCGACTGCGGCTGCGCCGTGGTACCCGTGGCCGGGTCCAAAGCGAGCAGCAGAAGCTCCTCCGGAATTGTTCTGCGGCTCCTGCCCATCCATGCCTCCCCGCGTGGATGAGTGACAGGGTGACGCCTCTCACATTCATCTGTCGAGAGCGCCTGGACGCTTTGGGCGGGAACCAGTAGCTATGTCGTTCTCGTCTAGCGGTTGGGCGATGCCCCCTAGACGGGACACTGTTAGACGGTTCGGACAGTGACCGGACAGCGATCGAGGAGGAACGGTGGCGGGCGAGTCCCCCGACAAGTCGGTAGATGAAGGAGCGTCCGGGGAGCAGGACCCGAGGCTGTCGGTCTTCCAGCCGCGAGACCCGCTGAAGGGTCCGGCCGCGACGGCCGGGGCCGCCGAGGCCGGGCCGGACGGACAGGTGCAGGACGCGGGCGCGGAGACCGAAGCCGCCGCCCCCTCGCGGCCGTCCCCGGGACGGGTGGACCCGAAGACCCCGGTGGCGGGCGCGGTCCGTCAGACCCCGTCCGGTGAGCCGGATTCCGCGGAGGCGGAGGCGGGTGACGCCGACGCGGGCGCCGACGCGGGCCCGGATGCCGGGGAGTCGGCGGACGAGTCCCGTTCCGGGTCCGTGAAGCCGCGTTCCGCTTCCGCTTCGGATTCCGCTCCGGATTCCGCTCCGGCTCCGGCGGAGGCCGGTCCGCGTGCCGAGAAGCCGTCGGATGGGACCGGTTCCGGGTCCGCCGAGCCGGCCGGGCCGGAGGCGGAGAAGCCGTCCCCGGACCCGCGTACGGCCGCCCCCGACAGCGAGCGCACCGCCGTTTTCCGTGCGGTGAAGCCGGGTTCCGCTTCGGCGGGTGCCGAGAAGGACGTGAAGCCGGCCGGGAAGCCGTCCGGGGACGTGCGTACCACCGCGTTCGGTGTGGTGAAGCCGGACGCCGGTGCGGAGGGTGCCGATGACGGTGAGGACGCCGACGCCGAGCGCACCGCCGTTTTCCGTGCGGTGAAGCCGGGTTCCGCTTCGGCGGGTGCCGAGAAGGACGTGAAGCCGGCCGGGAAGCCGTCCGGGGACGCGTAC